>DCWG01000164.1:0-8672 GCA_002327525.1 Gammaproteobacteria bacterium UBA2168
ATGTTTTTGGGGGAAAGGTCAGTCGCAAGCCGTCACGCGAAGCTTTCGCTCATCAGCTTCGCGCACCTGCGCTTTCATGACGCGCAGCGCGCCCTCGACGCGCGTTCGGCTCCGGAGGAGCGCACGGCGGCTGCCGGTTTCTATGCCACCCGCGACGACCGCCACATCTATCTGCATCCGGGCTTTGCGCACAATACGCGGGGGTTGCTGCGGCTGCTCGGCTGCGACGACTCGCGCGAACAGGTAACACGGCAAGTCCGCGCTCTCGACGGATCGGATCTCGAACAGGCCATCGCTGACGCCGGATTGTGCGGCGCTATGGTCAGAACCCCCGAGGAATGGGACAACTCCACGGTCGGCAAACAACTCGCGGCGCGGCCCGTTGTCGACATCGTACAGCTGGATGACAGCCCGCCGAGACCATTTCCACGCAACGGCGACCGGCCCCTGAGCGGTATCAGGGTGCTGGACCTCACACGCGTACTGGCCGGTCCCACTTGCGCGCGAACTCTCGCGTCATACGGTGCGAGCGCTTTGCGCATCGGAGCGGGACACCTGCCCACGATACCGCTATTTACCGTGGACACCGGATTCGGCAAGCGTTGCTGTCATCTGGACCTGCGCGAGCAGGAAGCCGCTCGCACACTCAATGCTCTGATCGGTGAGGCCGACGTATTCTCGCAGGGTTACAGAACCGGCGTCATGGAGCGCCACGGCTTCGGCGTGAGTAATGTCGTTGCCCGCAATCCCGGCATCGTGTATGTATCGATCAACTGCTACGGCCACGAGGGCGACTGGCGCATCCGTCCCGGCTGGGAGCAACTCGCCCCGGTGGTTACCGGAATGACCACCGTGCAGGGAGCGCATCTGGGTAGCGACGAACCCACACTGCTACCGGCCGCGCTGAATGACTACACCACCGGCTACCTCGCGGCTCTCGGCGCTCTGGCCGCGCTCAAACGTCGAGCTACCCACGGCGGCAGCTACTGGGTGCGCGTATCGCTGGCCCGCACTGCGGTCTGGGCGAGGCAATTGGGACTGAGGCGTGCGGTCAACGTGAAACAGGTTACACCCGGTGAAATCCGTGCCGCCAGTGCGACCATGAACACCGCCTGGGGTTTGCTCGACTACCTGCGGCCCGCCGTGACCCTCTCCTCCAGCCAGGTGGGTTGGGACCGACCGCCATCACCGCTTGGCGCCGACTCGCCTCATTTCGAATGACCCGGATTGCACACCCGCCCTCGCCCCCCTCTCGTCCCCCCTCCCCGATAGTTGCCGTGTGACTGCCCGAGGCTGCAAGCGCGATGATGCAGATAGACGCCGCTCATGCCTTTCGGACAGGCTCCGTCACACTAGCGCTCATGGATACGGTCGCCGACCTTCTCGACTGGCGTGCGAGCCGTTCCTCTGCGCTCGCCGCGAGCCTCGCTGCAGAGCATGAGACCCGGCTCCTGTCCGGTTGGCGCGGGGTTGGACCTCGATCGGCATCGTGAGTAGCATCGGCTGCCCCAGAGATCCGGACAGATGAAGAAATATCCGTCAACACCCGAAGAGCTGCGCGAATGGATGGAACGCAAAGGCCTGTCCAACAAGGATGTCGCCAAGGCACTGCGACTTCCGGACGCTCGCACGTTCAAGGATCGGGTGTCGAGGAAGGATCCGCGCCTGATTCCTTATCCCAACTGGTACACACTGAGACACAAATTCAGAAAGTGGCCGTTAACAACCAATCCGGCCGATGCTACCCGGTCTCGTCCGGCTGCCGTGGGACTTTGCGCAACGAGTCGCGGATGGCGGTCAGCTGTTCGCGGGTGATCTCCTGAAATCCGGGAATCAAGCAGGGTGGACCCATACGCTCCGTCATCGGACCGAAACGGATCACGGCATACAGCGAATCGAGCTGACATACCCGACCGGAGCCCGTTGAGTACGCGATGGTGGTATCCCGCGTCAGACCTGGACAGCGGCGCTGCATCTGTACCAGATAAAATTGGTTTCTGCCGGTTTGGAAAGCCACGTGACGTTCATCCAGCACCTTTACGTCACGGATCCGATGCAATCTCAGGCACCGCGGCGATTCGACGTAGTCATCCTTGTCAGACGTCTGGCTGAGGATCGCCTCGATGTCCAGTGAGTCTTCCTCAGCCATTGCACCAGGTGCTTCTGTCTCCCCATCAGCCCTGGCGGCTGCGGAACACCCCAACAAGAGAAGCGCGCACAGTATCGACACCCGCCTGTTCATGACTCGTCTCCCTTCTTTTCCCGCTTTTTACGACGGGTCTGACCTGCCTGGGCGATAGCATCTTTCAAGGCAAGCGCCTGCTGCTCGTCGATTACTGAAAAGCGTCCCAGCAGACAGCTGCCGCGCCAGATACCCGGTAAGTGGCGGTCACGTCCGGACACCCTATTGGTATCACACAACGTGACACCCTGCCGTTCGAACACCAGAATCTGATTCGGCCGCAAACTCGGGCAACGATGCCGGAGCTCGTTGAGCCACATCTTGTTCCTGCCGATGAACAACAGATGTCGCGCATCGAGGATTTCCACACTGCGGTACTCCCGAACTCTCAGACAATTACGGCTTTCCCTGTAATCATCAGGTCCCGCGTTTTCAGAAAGGATGGTGTCGATGTCTAGCGCCGGTTGCTCCTCAGCCTGATCTGCCTTGTTCTCATCGGCCGCATCGGTAACTGCGCCGCTGGATGTAATGATCAGAACCAACGTTATCCGGAGTGCCAGTTTCATCTTTCCCCCTGAATGCGGTCAGAGCGTCGACTTACGAGACAGGAGCGTAGCTGTTTTTCAATTACCATCTTCACATCGTTGGACAAGCAAAAGTAACGTCGGTTCGCTCCTCTGGTGACGCTGTGCCACACAGCCGTCCGACCCGCTCAGGCAGAACCTAGGCACAGCGTGTCTGGACCTTCAACTGCAACCACTCGTCAGCCCTGGTCCGTCCCAGGTTGAGGGCCGCCATGGGTACTCCGCGTTCCCTCGCACGATGGCAGAAACGGAAGCTCGAAAACACCATCAAAGACGAGCCCACCACCAGCAACGCGCGCGCCTCATCCATCAGGCCGTTGGCAAGCCGTGCACGCCGGTACATTTCGTTATGCGGCATGCCGATGAACATGCCATCGAGCTGCAGCGGGTCCACCAGCTCTTCCTGCAAAACGGTGCGCAAGGGTCTACCGGCAATGGCCTCGATCAGACCGCCGATGATCCATCCGTATGTCAGCGCATGGTATCCGTGCACCTCATCGGGCTCATGGGCTGGCTCCGCTTCCTCCATGACGTTCAGCATGTGCGCCCAGTCGAGCATCTCGGCAGGCGTGGAGATCATCTCGGAGACGCGGTACAGGCCAGCCTCGTGGCACAACACGTGCCTGATGGTGATGCCGTCCTTGCCATTTTCGCCGAACTCGGGCCAGTGCTTCGCTACCGGGTCGTCGTAGTCCGCCTTACCCTGATCTACCAGAATGTGCAGCAAGGTCGACATCACGCCCTTGGTCGTCGAGAAGGACGCGACCGTGGTATCAGCCCCCCACTCGTTGCCGTCTCCGTCCTTGTTGCCACCCCAGATATCCACTACCGGCTTGCCACCGTGGTACACACATACCGCAGCTCCCGCGTGTTGGTTCTTCGGAATCTGGCGTACCAGCGATGCGGCGACCTCCGCATAATCGGGGTGTACGTGACCGTCCAGCATGACCACCGGTTCCTAGCAGCATCCTGGTCTTCAGCTTGCCCCGTTGCTCGCGTATCGACAAGTCCCGGCATTCCTTACAATATCGCCAAACTGGAAGGACGACGTCAGCGTGGCGATAGACTGGAGCAGCTACGAGAGCCAGGGTGTGTGGGACGAACTCGTGACCGGAAGCGGTCGGGCACATCCCGGCGCCGGCAGCCTGATGGCTATGCTGCGAAAACTCAGCGAAGGGGAGCTCATCCAGCGCAAGAGCGCTGCGGAAATCGCGATTCGCGCCATGGGTATCACCTTTACGGTGTATACCGGCGAGGGTAGCGGTTCGATCGACCGCGAGTGGCCTTTCGATATCATCCCCCGCCTCATCCGCAAGGCTGAATGGGATGCGATCTCTCTCGGGCTCAAGCAGCGCGTGATAGCACTCAACCACTTCATCGACGACGTATACCACGACCAAAAGGCACTGAAGGACGGCGTGCTGCCGCGCTCCTATAAGCGCTGTCTCACCCAGGTGCGCACGAGCCTGCGCTCACTGCCACGGCACGACTTGCCCCTGCGCACGGTCAATCGCATGCCGAGGGAGATCGCGGCCCAGGACGTCTCTGCGCTGGAGGGTGAAGACCTTTGCACGTTCACCCATGAGTGCCAACTACAGCTGGCGACACTGCACGACGTGATCGACAAAACCTATTTCACGTTCCGGCCAAGGCGCCGGCCTCAACCAAAGATCGTTCAACGGAAGGCATCTAAGACATGATCAAACTGCATGGTTTCGCGCGCAGCAACTACACCAACCTCATCCACGCATACCTCATCGAGAAAGGTGTCGAATTCGAGCTGGTTCAGGTTTCACCCTCACAGGAGGAGGATTTCCTGGCCAAAAGCCCCATGGGCAAAGTGCCCGCCATCGAGACCGATGAGGGCTTTATCTCGGAGACTCTGGCCATCGTCTCCTATATCGAGGCGGCCCATCCGGACAAGCCGCTGCTGCCAGCAGATCCCTTTTCGCGGGCCAAGACGGTGGAGCTCATATGTCACATCAAACTCGATGTGGAACTCGAGGCACGCCGCTGTCTGCCCGCGGCCTTTTTCGGGGCGACCGCTAGCGAGGAAAAGCAGAAGTCCACGCAAAAAGCGGTCGCTAAAGGCTTGAAAGCGGCCAACCGCCTCATCGTGTGCGACCCCTATGCCACAGGCAGCGAATTCAATCTCGCCGATCTGTACGTTTACTACAGCTTCGGGCTCGCGGGGGGCATCTCCCAGGCACTGTGGCAGACCGACATACTGTCCGAGTATCCAAATATTCAGGGCCTGATGGCATTGCTATCGGAACGCGACAGCATCAAACAGGTAGCTGCTGCCACCTAGTAGAGCAGGTGCCTGGGAATCTCAGGAACCTCACGCATCGGCTGCCTCCGGCAGCCGTTCGCGCCCGGGAGTAGTGAATCGGGCGACTATGAGATAGGTCAGGCTCGAGGCGGCAAGGGCCGGAAACACCTCGTGCACCTGCCGGTCGAGCCCTGACAGGATCCAGGTCAGGAGAACCGGGATTCCGACGAAAATGGATGCCAGCACCGCCTGTGCCGATCCACCGCGCCAGTGCAGGCCGAACACGATGGCGGGGAAAAAACAGACCGCATAGAGACTGCCGGAGAACACCGTGATCTCGACGATTCCACCAGGCGGGTTGAGCGCCAGCACGGCGGCCAGAATGGCAAACCCCACGACACCCGCCCGGGTCCACTGCAACGGCCGCGCCGCAGGACGCAGCGCGCCCGCCACGTCGTTGTACAGAACCGATGCCGCCACCAGCAGCACGCTGTCCATGGAAGACATGGCGGCCGCCAGCATCGCGATAGCGAGGAAGTCGGAGGCCCACAGCGGAAATATATCCGGGTCGCTGACCAGCATGGGTACCACCAGGTCGGTATCCGTCACGCCGTCCAGCAGGAAACGCGCGTAGAGTCCGACTGGCAGCAGAAAGGCCATCACCAGCGTAATGCCGATCACGGCCACCCAGATGCCGAGACGCACGCTCTTCTCATCCTTCAGAGCATAAAATCGCGACACCTGACGCGGATCGACAAGCAGTTTGAGGGTTCCGGATAAGGTGATGCCAAGCAACACAACAAAGGGTATGGCTCCACTCGCTTCGAACAGATTTGCCGTATCCGGGCGCTCTGCGAGGCTCGGGAGCACGCCGATACCACCCGCCGCATCGGTGACGAAGTAGAAAATCAGCAGCGATCCCAGAATCATCAGAAATCCCTGCACTACATCCGTGCGCACCACAGAGACGAAGCCGCCGATGGAGGTGTAGAACATCACTACCACCAGCGTCCCCCCCACAGCCGCCTCGTAAGGAATGGACAGGAACTGCTGAAAGAGATTGCCCGCTCCTTTGAACACTGCAAGCAAGTACAGCAGGCTCGAGAACACGATCACCAGCGCCGATGTCACACGCAGCGTCTTGCTCCGCGCCCCGAAGCGCTCGCTCAGGTAATCCGGCATCGTCAGCGCATCCCAATGGGCCGCAAACCTCCGCATCCTCGGCGCCACGAAGGTCCAGGACAGAAAAGTGAACAACACCATGAACACGCCGAGCAGCATCCAGGGCAATCCATATTCATAGCCCTTGCCGGCATTGCCTATATAGCTGTTGGTGCTGGCATATGTTGCGAAAAACGACACTCCGACAGCGAAACCGCCCATGTCGCGCCCTCCGACGTAGTACCCGTCCATGCCAGTCGATCGCTCCCGCCCCACTTTGGCGTGATGCATCAACACGCCCGTGTAGACGATGAGCAGTGTCACCGCCAGCCAGTGTTCCAAGATCCAGCCCAAGCAACCCCCTGTTTTTCTTCACCGGCTCTCCATTGGGCGATGCTTGATTGCGTCGTGTGCCTATGGGTATGCTCCGGCGAAGGGACACAGCATACACACCAACACTCAAACAGCTACATGCGCTATTTTGTGCAGTTCGCCATCCCGGCACTCATCTTCATCGCGGTGCTGTTCACCGTAACCCGCAAACGACGACACGTACCCCAGGATGAAGACGAAGGCAGCTCGATGTTTCTGGTAATCCTGGTCATCGGAGCCGCAGTCGCGGTGGCAACCATTTTCGCGTCGCAAGCGTAACGGCTTGCGCGTTACAGCGGCCACAGCCGTCGATGGTGGATTCGCATCCCCGGTTCGGATGCTCGCACCATTTACTGACCCGCACACCCCTCTTCGCGCGAGCGGTTCGATACCGTCCCCGAGCACGTCCGTCACCGGTGCCAAGCGCCGTTGAATAACCGCCCCGACTGTCCACCGGCTCAGTTATTGGGCGAGGCTCAGGACCAACTCCTATTCAAAAACACGTGTTCAGGGACGAATTCCGAGCCTAAAATCCAGAGCACGACAAAGCCGGGGAAGTTGGGTGAAACGACGACTAGTCAGCCGTCTGCAGGCCGGACTCGCACTGGGTCTGGCACTGATCATACACACCGCCTCCGGGCAGCAGGCGGGGCAGCAGCGAGACTCCGACTATCTCACACCCGAGCTGCGCGAACGCGTAGAAGCGCTCAAGGATGACCCCACCCCCACCACCAATGTGAACGTACGCCAACGGTCGCAGACCATCTGGGAATGGGCCAATGCTCTGGCGCGGCGCGGCACCGAACTGCCGGTCAACCTGACGCAATTGCTGTCTCGTACCCTGAATTTCCCAGCGCCCGGCATGCATCCCTATCTCGATGCTTACACATCGGAACTGGCGCTACACGATGAGGAGCCGAACGCGCTCGGAATGCTGGAGGCCGACACCGGTCCCTTCGAAGCCAGAACCTTCGTCACCATCCGCCAGCGCTACACGGTAGGCACTCGCCCCATAGAACCGGGTGGTGGTTTTCTCATCGCGCGCCACTTCATGCCCCCGATCGGGCTCTGGCAGATCACTGACCCCACGGCCGACAACTACATCTCCATCAAAAGCTCCAATCCGGATGTCAGCTTCAACGCAGACTCCGTTCTGGTACCTGGCATGCATGGCGGATTTAGAGGCGCCGCTCCGACACTCGTATTTCGTGTGGCCGCGGGAAGGCTACTCCCGGGAGATGTCGTCACCATCACGTACGGTGATACTGACGAGGGCGGCCGCGGTCTGCTGATGGCCCACTTTTCTAGCGATCGCATGCCGCTGCCGTTGTACGTTGCCTTCAAATCGGGGGGGCACTTCAACACACTTCCCATACAGCCCATCCGTGTGACTGGCACCAGGGTCGCACGCGTGAGGGGCTTCGCGCCATCGGTGGTCGCCATCGGAGAGGAGTTCACGCTCTCGGTACGCGCCGAGGACGTCTACTACAATCGCGCGACCGGAGATCTGCCGCCCTGGCAGGTGCTGTATCGCAACCAACATGTGAAGAACATCCCCAGGGGTGGAAAGGCGATCACCCTGGTGCACGGCGTGAAAGTTTCCGAGCCGGGCGTGCATCGATTCGAGATCAGAAGCGAGGACGGCTCCATAGTCGGTTACAGTAATCCGATTCTGGCCGAGAGCGATCCCAAAAGGCGTATCTACTGGGGCGATACGCACGGTCACTCCGGTTTCGCCGAGGGTGTCGGCACGCCGGACCGCTTCATGCGCTGGGCGCGCGATGACGCGCGTCTCGACTACGTGACACACTCCGAACACGACATCTGGCTCGACGACGCCGAGTGGGACGTGCTGCGCCGCAATGTGCAGAAGTTTACCGCCGAAGGCGAGTTCATCGCCTATCTCGGCTACGAGTGGACCGTCGCTAATACCCGGGGCGGACATCACAACGTCCTGTTCAGGACGCCCGCTGGCAGAAACCGTATCGGTGCTCAGTATTATCCCTCGCTGACGAGTCTCTACACGGGGTTGCGGGCAGAGGCCGACAAAGAAGACGTCGTGATCATCCCCCACGCACACCAGGCTGGAGACTACCGCCTG
>DCWG01000164.1:8981-11212 GCA_002327525.1 Gammaproteobacteria bacterium UBA2168
CCAGGCTGGAGACTACCGCCTGAGTGATCCCGACCTCGAGCCGCTAATCGAGATCATGTCACAGCATGGTAACTTCGAGTGGTTCGGCCGGATGTATCTAAATCACGGCCATCAGGTCGGCTTCACCGCCGCTTCTGACAATCATCTCAGCCAACCGGGTTACAGCGCGCCTCAGGGTGGGTCCCTATCGCAGCGCGGCGGCCTTGGCGCGGTCATCGCGCGGGAGAAGACCACCGATGCGCTGTTCGATGCCATGCGCAACCTGCAGGCCTACGCGACCAGCGGAGATCGCATCATCCTCGACATCGATCTCAACGGCGCCTCCATGGGTACCCGCGCACCTTTTGCCGAAGAGCGCCTGATTACCGGGCGGGTGGTGGGTACGGCGCCGATCGACACCATAACGCTCGTCAAAAACGACAGCGTCGTATGGCAACGCGATTTGCTGTCTCGTGAGTTCGACAAATTGCCCAAAGGCGGACGCTTTCAGCTCAGCTTCGCCTCGCAGTCTGAGCCCTTTCACGCGGGCGACAATCCCCGAGGCTGGCGGCCCTGGGTTGGCACCATCGAAGTAGTCAACGCCGATCTGACGGGGGCACGGCCACTCGACTTCGCCAGTGTCCGACTTCAGCATCTGCGGCGTGATACCGACAATCCTCGGCTGCTGCACTTCCAGACTTTCTCGCGGGGCGACGCATCTGCCCTCGAACTCGATCTCGAAAACGTGAAACGCACGACCAGCATCGTCATCCAGCTTCAGGAAGCCAAGGAGTTCGGCGGGGGACCCCCTGTTTACAGGAGCCACCAGAAGGTCATGGCCAGCGAAGTCACGCTCGATCTACGCGACCTCGAGCGAGGCCGAATGAGCTCGACCCTGGACACCCACAACTACACTGACACCATCACACTGCGCGCTATCCTCGACAGAGGCGAGCAGGACGTGCGCTTCGAGTTCACGGATACCAGTACCCGCCAGGGCGAGTATTACTACGTACGCGTATTGCAGGCCAACGATGCCAAGGCGTGGTCGAGCCCGATCTGGGTCGGCGGACATCCGACGCGTTAGTCGAAGCCATGTCGTTCCACTTGCATCCACAACTCGCCGCCGACTGCCACCTGATTACCCGGCTCGATGCCTGCGATCTGTTGCTCATGAACGATAGCCGGTACCCATGGTGCATCCTCGTACCTCGTATCGAGCACCTTCGCGACCTGCACGACATCCCTCGTGGCCGTCGGGAAGCGGTGATGGACGAGGTAGACGCGGTGGCACGAGCCCTGCAACAGATCCACCACGCGGATAAAATCAACGTCGCGGCGCTTGGCAATCAGGTCCCACAGCTGCACGTGCACGTGATCGCGCGGCACACCACCGATGAGGCCTGGCCCGGACCGGTATGGGGTGTCGGTACGCCGCGAGCATACGAACAGGAACCGGCGGGCCGCGAGCTCAGAGCCATTGAGCGGGCGCTAGCGGAACAACGGAAGGACTCAGCTCTCTAACCCGATCCCGACCACGCCCGCTCAAGCGTAAGCTCCCATGCGCCGAATACGGCCTGCGCGGAGAACCGCTGCTCGATCTTCCCACTCTCGCTACTGAGCCGCCGGTGCAGAGTATCGTCGTTCACGATGGCGCTGATCGCACTCGACAATGCATCGGGGTCGGCTGGTGGTACGAGCAGGCCATCCACACCGTCCCGCACTATCTCCCGCGGACCCACCTCACAATCCACGCTCACGACCGGGCAACCGTGGCTCATGGCCTCGATCAGCACGTTCGGAAAGCCCTCGAAGCGCGATGTGAGTACCAGTGCCCGGGCACCCTGATACCAGTCGGCCAGATTGCCCACGCGACCCGGTAGCTCCAGGCGAATCCCAAGCCGGTCTGCCCGGGCAGTCAGCATCGCGCGCTGCGGCCCTTCACCGAGAATCACCAGGGGAATCGCGATGCCCGCTTGAGTGTAGGCGTCAATCAGTGAAGCGAAGTCCTTTTCCGGGCCCAATCGCCCGACGGCGAGAAGGAACTCGTGCGTCGGGGGCTCTACCACAGGTGCATGAGCGGGCAGTGGCAACTGCACCGGATTTGCGATGACGTCGATCATGCGTTCATCCATGGCCAACGCCCCAACCGCCCAATCCCGTGTGCGCTGCGTGAGCACCACCAACCGGTCAGCCCACGGGTAGGTTATCCGACGCAGGTTTCCCCAGGCGCGCCCCAGGGGCATGGCGGG
>DCWG01000164.1:11528-19312 GCA_002327525.1 Gammaproteobacteria bacterium UBA2168
GGGGCATGGCGGGTGGCCAAGTGCGCTCGGAAACCACGACCGCGCAGCGCAACCCGCGCGTGGCCAGCACGGTCAGGACGTTGGTCGTGGTCATGAACGAAACCACGACATCGGCATCCACACGTCGGATCGCCTCCCGCATCCTTCGTACTCGCGACCCATTCGCGAGCAGCGCACCCACCACAGATCCACCGCTCGCATGTTCCTCAAGTTGCAGCCTGCGTATATCTTCGGCCAGGGGATAGAAATCCTCGCCCGCTGCCAGCGTCAGCACACCCACCTCATGCCCACCCTGTTGCAGATGTGCGGCGAGTCCGGATAGCACGCGTTCAGCACCCCCCGCACCCAAATCGTGAATCGCCAACACTACCTTCAACGGCCCCACCCCCCCCTTCGCAGGTTCATTCTCCGTGCAGCGAGCAACGACAGGACCGCCGTCAGCACGTAGGCGAGCGCCGAGGCAATCATCAGACCTTCGAGACCGAAGGCCATGCCGAGCCCGACGCTCAGTACGATCTTGGTAAGTGCGCCCATCGCCGCGATGACACTGATGGGCAAATAGGCTTCACGGCTGGCCAGAAACTGGGTCAGTAGAACCCCGGCAAACAGCGCCGGGATCTGAAGCAAGCCGTAGCGAAACACCGAAGTGACCACCTCGCTGTCTGCGGATGTGAAGGCGCCGCGCTCGAATAGCAGTTGAACCAGCCAGGGTGCGACGAGCCACGCGCCCACAGCCATGGTCACACCCAGCAGCACCACGCGTAACGCCCAGTCGCTGGTAATCTGCCAGCTCTTCTCGTAATCCCATTCGCTCAGCACCGGCAACACCACCCGCCCGATGGCGAGCGAACCGATCGCCATCACGAAGGCCACCAGGCGATATGCGTAGGCGAATCGCGCAGCATCTCCGGCATCCATGGTGTTGGCAATGAGCTGGTCGACGGGGTAAGCAAGTGCCAGCAGCAACTGTCCGATGGCCGCAATTCGGACTGCTCCGAGAAACCGGCGCCAGCTCGGAGCGGAGGTACTCAGACGCGGCCCCCTCATTCCGCGCGGCGCAAGCAACGCCAGCGCCACCGCAACCTGCAGCGCGAATCCCGCCAGTGTGCCCAGACCCAGTACCAGCACACTACCCTGCCAAACCACGAGAATCAGAATCAGGGCTCCTGGAACCCCTTCGAGCAACGCGTTGTTGTGCTTCTTCTCTATCACCAGCAGGGCAATGAGCTGACTGGTGACCAATCCGAGCAATGCAACCGGCGCCATCTGCCATGCGAAGGCCCGCAGTTCATCGGCGCCCGGATGAGCCGGTGTGAGCACGAGCACGAGCTCTGGAAGTCCCACGGCGAGTAAGACACTCGCGAACGCACCTGCAACGATTACCCAGCCGAACAGTTCGGCGACGAAGTCTTCCCGCTCATCTTCATTCATGCGCACGGCCTGCGGTACGAACACCGTCTGAAGCAGGCTGAGCCACACCGCGGGCAGCCATGTCACAAACGCGAACACCAGCACATAAGCATCTACCATCTCGGTGGCGCCGAAACGATAAGCGATGGCGATTTCCTTCAGCGCGTTCACGAGGCGTGACGCCACCGTGAGCATCGCTACCCACACGATGCCAGTGCCGATTTGTCGATTGAGACTCGTGCTAGTCAGTGTCTGTATCCCGGCATCGGAATAGCGTTTACGTGATTCGGCACATCGTAGCCGCGTTGCACGGCTTCGCGTGCGGCGATCTCCTCATACCAGCGTCGCAGGTTCGGATACGCCCGCAAATCCATCTGCTGCCACTCAAAGCGAGATATCCATGGCCAGGTGGCCATGTCCGCAATGGAGTATCCGCCTGACAGATATCCGCGCCCGTCGAGTCGATGATCGAGCACCGCGTAGATGCGTTGCACTTCGGCGGCGTAGCGCGTCTCGGCGTATGGCGCCTTCCCGGGATTGAACTTCAGGAAATGATGTGCCTGACCGAGCATCGGTCCGACACTGCCCATCTGCATCATCAACCACTCCACCGTTTCCCACCATTGATCACCGCGAAAAAGATCATATGTGTCCGCGAGGTACATGAGAATGGCACCGGACTCCATCATAGCGCGTCCACTGGCCCGGTCGACGATCGCCGGAATCTTGTTGTTCGGACTGATCTTCAGAAACTCGTCATCGAACTGCTCACCCTTGCCGATATCGATGGCGTGCACCTCATACGGAATCCCGAATTCCTCGAGCGCGATGGAGACTTTGCGGCCATTCGGAGTAGGCCACGTGTAGAGATCGATCAACACCCTGTCCTCCAGGTTGCGGGTAATTTCGAGCAACCTTATCAGTTCGGGTGTGACCCGGTTCACTATTTCCCCAATCGAGTTTGCCGGCTTCCCTTCAACTGCGTGACCCTCGAACGATGCGCTACCTGATCGCCGCCGATGCGGTCTGTGGGCTAGCAGACCAGGGATAAACTGCATGTTCCAGCTGACATTTTGGATTACCCCATCACTCATCGTCGCACTGGGTTGCGCGATTCTGTACACACGCGCCCACGCAAAAAGTACCCTGCCGGGTGGTTCGGCTTTCCTCGTTCTGCTGATCATCGCAATCCCCTGGTCTCTCGCCCAGGCCGCCGAAACCATCCTGACTGGTGTGGATCACAAACAAATCGCGACATAACTCGCTTTTGTCTGCATCGAGCTGGCTCCGGTTGCATGGTTCGTGTTTTGCCTTAATTACGCGCGATTCGAGCTACGCATCCCGGGCGCCTGGCTAGCCATCGCGGCACTGGTGCCGCTCCTGGCCATCGGACTCGCCGCGACCAATTCTCAGCACCATCTGATCTGGTCCAGCAGCAGGCTCACCGAGATCGGTGAACACGTCGCCACGACCATGGAATACTGACCGGGTTTCTTCATTGCAGCCGCCTACGGCTACTCGCTCGTCCTGATCGGAACATCCGTTCTCGCATTCTCTGCCGGTCAGTCAGGTGCCAACCCCAAAGTCGTAATAGCCATCATCGCCGCACCCACTGCAGTCTGTGCGGCCAACATGTTCTCTATTTCCACGGTCAATCCCTATCCCTGGGCCGACTTCACCGCGTTGGGGTTCCTCGTCGCCATCCTGGCGGTGGACGTGGCGGTTCTGCGCAACGGCTTACTCAACCACCAACCGGTGGTACGTGAGCGCGTGCTCGAGCAGCTTTTGGACGGCGGGCACGGAGGAACTCCGGAACAGCCGTATCCCCCTGGAACTGACACTCGCGCGGCGCGCCTTCGACATCACCGCGTCACCACTTCAATCCGACGACCCGGACTCGGACGTCGTACTTCTATTGCGCGATGTCACCAGGCGCCGGCAGGACAAACGCAAGTTCAAGAAGATACAGCGCCAGCTTCAGCGCATGGCGCATGGCGCATACAGATGCGCTCACGGGACTGTACAACCGACGCATCTTCATGCAGGGGCTGGAAGAAGAAATCGAGCGTGTGAAACGCCACGGCAGCACGCTCTCCATGCTGTTATTCGACCTGGATCATTTCAAGAAGGTGAACGACACCCACAGTCGCGACGTCGGCGACGTGATACTGCAGACGGTCACCTCGACGACCGGTGACGTGAAGCGGGGTCATCGACGTGGCGGCACGCCTCGGTGGCGAGGAGTTCGGCATCCTGCTGCCCGAGACCGATCAGCCAGGGGCCGTCCAACTAGCCAACCGCCTCCGCGAGTCCATCGCCAATCAGCACATCTCCCATGGTGAGACGAAAGACGTCAACGTGACCATCAGTGTCGGGGTCGCTACCATCACCAAACGCGGTTGTGACAACAACGTCCTGAAAATCACGGACGAGCAACTGTACAAGGCAAAACACAGTGGACCCAACATGGTCTCATGTACCGAGACCTGAATCCGACGGCAACCTCTATCGCGCCAGTTGTACCCTCACAATGGTACCCTCAGTGTGAGGGCGCCTCCGCCTTCTACCGCCGAGAACGAGATTTCCGTTCCCTTGACACTGTCCTCCAGAAACGCCATCTGTGCGAAGGAAGCGACGAAATTGCCGATGGCGTAGCCAACCAGTACGTCCGTCGGATGGTGTTTGCCTGCTTCCACCCGCGCCCAGGACGTGGCGAACGCGATACCGTAGAGTCCAGCACTGGCGCTGCGACGCACCCACGTCGGCATGTCGATGCGCTCGAGATTGGCACGTGTAAGGCGTGTTCGCGCTGCAACCATCGACGCGTGCCCAGACGGCATGCTGCGATCGTTGCTGTCATCCGGCCGATCTCGTTCGGTCACATCCTTCAATCCCTCGATGATGCGGCCTTCCACGAACAGCGTCCCGACACCAACAGCGATCCCCCCTACTTTCTGCCCGAGTCCCTCGCTAGGTGCCGCCAGCGCACTGGCAAGCCATAGCACCGTGGTTGCGTCTTTCAGGTCGTGACTGATATCACTCGCATCGTCGTCGAACAGCGGCTGATGATCCACAGCCCAGTCAGACAACTGTTGATCGTAATCGTCGATGGCAAGTAGCGCCGCCCCCACCAGCGGCACCCACGTGTTGGGATCTTTCGCCGCGCCGAGTGCCGCATCGCCAACCTGTTCGAGATCCGGCCAGTGTGCACCGAACGGCTGCTTCCCGGGCACCAGCACGCAACCACCGCTCGACACCAGAACAATGCAGATCAACCCCGCGAGCAAACGTTCCATCCCGGCAACACCTTCAGGACGCATCGGGCACCAGCAGATCATCCGCCAGATCTAGAAGCAGATCGGCATCGATCCCCTCCTCTCCCGCGTTCGACCCCTTCGTATCATCCGCAGACTCTCCCTCGTTCACGGTGCCCAGCAGTGTATCCCTATCGACGATCATTTGTTCGGCAACGTAAGTGGCCACCGTGAATCGGCCCTCGAGCCGCTCGGATTCAAAGCTGTAATCGTCCTCCTGCGCATCGTGGAAAACCGCCACGCGATAGTCTCCACGATCGTCGGTCACGGTGAAGACGCTCTTTGCTTCCCACTCTCCCTCGGGCGCGGCGATATCGAGCACCCTCAGGTCCTCGAAACGGCCTACGAGCTTGTCCGCGGCCTCGTCATCCGCCGAATCGGTGTCGATGAGCCACCCACCTTCCGCCGCGGCCAGTGTCCACTCGCCTTCACGGCTCAGTTTCGTGACGTCTCCGGTCGATGCAAGTAAACCCTTGTCGAGCCACTGACCTGCATCCGCGGGCAACTCGTGGTTGGACAGATTCACACTGTAAACCTCATCCGTGCCGCTCCTGCGCGCATGCACCCGCCGGTAGCCGGGCGAGGTACCAAGCAGGATGTCCGCCAGCACTTCGTCGTCCGACGAGAGTGTCAGCCGGCGCTGAAAATTATCATCAGCGACCTCGAATCGAACCGCCGTGTCCGCGCTGGTTGCGACCGGCCAGGGCGCCGATAGTCCTGCGAGCTTCTCCAGCACCTCGCCGATCCTGGCATTGTCCGCAGGATAGGCATCGTCCAGACGCCAGGCTTCTCCATCGCGTGTGAGACGTACGCTATCTTCACCGGCCACGACGCTCAAACCATCCACAATGACGGGATCGAAACTCACGAAGTCAGGCGCGGTGGACGTTCCGCTCAGTGCATCGCGCGTCATGAGTCCCGCCACCAGCAACACCTGAGCGGCGAGAAGCACGCTCATTATTCCGATACGGCTACTCATAGCGCCCCTCCTTCAATCCAGTTTTGGTAGACCGCGGCACTCGCAACTCGCCGCTGACGATATATGAGATAAACCACCGCAATGCCGAGTAACGCGAGCGCATAATTAAGATACTCCAGCGCCTGCTGTTCAGCCGCTTCCATCGGCGGCAGCGTGCGGTTGAAATTGCCTCGCGCCCGGATACCGAGCAGGCTCTGGTCTTCGAGGGAGAAGTCCACCGCGTTCATGAGTAGCTGCACCGAATTGGTGTACAACGTGCCATCGGCCGACCCCACCATTCGCAGGGTCTGATCGGCGAGGAAGTCATTCGAGGAAAACAGCAACAGCCGGGCAGATTCAGGAGAGTGCTCGAGCACGCTGCTAATCACACCGAAGTCGTCCGCTTCGTCTTCCGTGTCCTCGGCGCCTTCCTCTTCTGTCGCACTTTCTTCCTCGTCAACCTCCTCGACCTCCTCGGTGAGCAAAGGCGAGGTCTGTCCTTTGAAGAAGGATTCGAAGCGTCCCTCCGACATGAGCCCCACCAGGCGCGGCTGCTGCACGCCTTGCGGTACGAATGCGCTCGCACCGTCGTCTGCGAACCTGGGCATCACGTCGGTACTGGACGACGTCCAGCTTCTCGGTGATGTGCTGATCAATTCGGTCAAAGCCCGCTGCCCCTGCTTGTCTGCATCCACTTCGATGGGCGACGCCCAAGAAACCGTCACCTGCGGCACACCCGTGGTGATCGGTGAATCCTGATTCAGCCCCTGCACGCGCACATCCGGAAAATACGGGTAATCCAGCATCACGATCTCCTGGAAGCTAAAGCCACCCGCCTGTCGAGTGACCGGAACCGGGAACGCAGAATTCACCGGGTCCATCACCAGTGCATCACCGAGCGTGTAGCCATGGTGTTCCAGCCATTCGCCGAGGCCGCTCGCGCGCCTCCGGGCGACCAGCGATTGCTGCATGAAACTAGCGGTGAAATTGCCCGTGGCTAGTGCCACCGTGCCGCCTTTCATCAGGAACTGATCGATGGCAAACACCGCCTTTTCATCCAAACCGTCAGGATCCACTACGATCAGCACGTCGGCCGCTTCCGGCACCACGCCGTTCGCGAGGTCGCTGCTCTGCACGTTGAAGTCCTGAGACAGGCCGTCGCGCAACTGGTTGAACTGATTGCCGGGCGGCATGCCCTGCTGCTGCATATATGGATTCACCGGCGGTGGCGCTACCAGCACCACGGTTTTCAGTAATCCCGTGGCAAAGCGCTTCAAGCCCTCCTCGATTCCCCGGCGGGTCGCCTCCTGTGAGAGTGCTTGCGGGATGGGGATCTGCACGACGGTCTCGCCATCCGTCAGCGTGAGATAGAAATAGAAGTAGTTCGTGTCGAACAAACTGGCCGCCATGGGTTGGAAACCGTAGCTGGACGCAATCTCGAGAGCCACGCTCCCGTCACCCGCTTCAGGATCGACCAGGGACACCTCGAGCCGGCCCGAGGATTCCTCGCGCAGCTCATCGAGCACCTTACGTAAAACCGCCTTGTACTCAGAGAGTCCCTCCGGCAGCTTGTCGTCCGCCGAAAGATAGCCATTGAAAGCCACACCCCCCTGGATATTGGCGAAAACGCTGTTGCCGCCTTGAAACCCGTACAGAATCTTCTTGATGGTACGCGTGAGGTCGTACTCCGGATTGCGCAGTTGCACATCCAGATCCGCCTCTCCTGTCACCTTCACCTCGATGAGATCGCGAAAGCCCAATACTTCGTACTCGTCGCCGTAAGCCACCAGCACGTCGAAGTACGAATTGACGAGGCTTGCCTGATAGCGGTCCGCCACCTGGAACGGCACCGGACGGATGCCGTACTTGGTATTGGCCTCGTCCTCCAGCTCCGGGGCATCGGCCGGATCGATCAGTTCCACGCGCACGTTGCCACCACCCGCGACTTCGAATTCCGTGAGCAGATCTTTCATGCGCGGCACTAGTGGTCCGAGCAGCGGATGTGTCTTGTCGCTGAAGTAACCGCGAATCAGCAGCGGTTCCCTGAGTTGTGAGAGATACCCCTGAGTCGCTTCCGAGATGGAGTAGATGCGACCCTCGGT
>DCWG01000097.1:0-13680 GCA_002327525.1 Gammaproteobacteria bacterium UBA2168
GGGCGAACTCCGCTCTTTGACGGCCGCAAGCCCCCCGTCCGCGGGAGTCGCCGCGATCCATCCCAGCCGGGTATCAGTCTGTAGTTGGCGTGCTGACAGCCGAATTGAGCATCGTGCGCCGCGATGACGACATCGGTGGCAAGGCTGAGTTCGAGCCCACCGGCCAGACACAGGCCCTGTACGCCGGCCACCACTGGCAGGCTGGAGGCGGTCAACTGGTCGAGAAACCGGTGCCCCTTGGCCAGAAAGGCGCGAAGCCGGGTGGCGTTTTCGCGTAGCTGTTGCACCTCATCGAGATCCGCCCCGGTGCAGAAGTGCGGACCCTCGGCGAGAATCAACAGCGCACGAACCTCCGCATGATCCTCGGCGGCGGTGAGATGCTCGCTCATTTCAGAGAGCAGAGTGCTCGATATGCAATTGAACCGTTCAGGGCGCGCGAGCGTGATGCGTGCGATGCGATTCTCGATGGCGAACGTCGTATTCATATCAGTAGGGCACCGCTATTCGGCCGATACGTTCGCGGGCAATGATCATCTTCTGAATCTGCTCGTTGGAAAATGAAAAGTCCATGGCCGGGAGCGCTTTATACGATTTGCCATCGCGTGCTTTCACTCAGGACACCCACATGGCGACCATCCGCCCGATCGAAGGTCCCGTTGGGCCTGGCAAATCCACTCATGCCGCGTAGCTCAGTGACGCGCATGCGGCCCCGCGAACAGGGTGCTACATTCAAGATGGTGGTCTCCGATGAGATCTTCGAATTCGCGAGCAGCCAATGGCAGGAGCGGGACGACGCTGAATACCGTTAGCGTGACATTCAGTTCATCGATACGGCCCGAGCGTTCACACGAGAATCCGCTCCTTGCGGTACAGCGCCACGGCGAGGTATGCCAGCAGGCAGGCGAGCACAGCTGTGGAGACGGCCGAGATCAGGAAGTGTAGCGGTTCGATGATCTCGCCTGTGATCACATCGCTCACCAGCGTCGCCTGGCTCAAGCTCGGTACGAACATCAACCAGGTTGAGGTCTCCACGTTCATCAGTTGCGTGATGATGAGCGGCATTGTGGGGACGAGAATTACGATGCTCAGGTAGGTTTGCGCTTCCTTGTAGCTCTTGGCGAACGACGCTACCACGGCCAGCAATGCGGCGGCGAACACCATCAGCGGGATGCAGACCAGAAACATCACCACACAATCGACCAGACCCACCTTCAGCACCATGCCGATGCGTTCCAGCGGCACAAAAGGCACTGCGATCCAGAAACTGAGCAGAAACAACACCAAGGACATGGCGGCGAAGCATACGGTCGCGCCGAGTTTGCCGAGCACGAGTTCCGCACGGCTGACCGGTTGGGTCAGCAGCGGTTCCAGCGAGCCGTGTTCGCGCTCGCCCGCGGTGGTGTCGATGGCAAGGTAAAACCCCCCCATGAATACCACCAGCACCAGCAGATAGGGTAGTGTCGCCAGAATGGTGAGAGCACGCGCGGCGGGTGAGGCCACGTTACGCTCTTGCACGACGATGGGGCTCACGATGGAGGTGTCGATGCCCCGCAGTTCGAGACGCAGAGCGCCGATGACCTGCCCGTATGCGGCGATGAGTGCCCGGGCGCGCGACATGTCGCGCTTGGAGCGGCCGAGTCCCGAGCTGTCATGGATCAGAGCCAGCGCGTTGATCTCGCCTTTGCGGTAGCGCGCCTGGTAGTCGTCGGGGATCACCAGCACCAGGTCGTGGTCTCCGTCGCGTACCGACTGGCGTGGATCGGCGAGTTCAGCTCGGGTTATTTCCGTGTTCTTCCGCTCGAGGTAGGCCATCAGGCGTGGTGCGTTGTCGGATCCGACGGCGGTGATTTTTACCGGGTCGAGCGCCTCGCCGAGTGCCGTATTCAACACGAAAGCCATCATGCCGACGAACAGCGCCGGGCCAAGAATGGCCAGCGAAAACGAGGAAATGATGGTGCGGCGGTCGCGCAGGTTGTCGATGCACTCCTTTTTCAGCACCGTGGCGAGACCCTTCATTCGCCAATCACCTTGATGAAGGCTTCCTCGAGGTCGGTCTCCTGGGTTCTGGAGGCGAGGCGATCGAGGGTGCCCTCGAACATCACCTCTCCATGACCGATGATGACCAGATCGTCACAGAGGTTGGCCACCTCCTGCATGATGTGGCTCGAAAATAGCACGCAGCGCCCCTCACGCTTGAGATGCTGAATGAATTCCCTGAGCGCACGTGTCGCCATCACGTCCAGGCCGTTCGTGGGTTCGTCGAGGAGTACGTTCTTCGGATGGTGAATCAGGGCGCGGGCGAGCGCTACCTTGATCTTTTGTCCCTGGGAGAAACCGGCGGCGCGTCGGTCACAGAATTCCTCCATCTCCAGAACGGTGATCAGTTCATCCATTCTTCTGTTGAGTTCTATTTTCGATATCTGATGTAACTCCCCGTAATATCTTATGTTTTCTCGTGCAGTCAGACGATCGTAGATACCGGCATTGTGCGGCAGCACGCCAATGGCCCGCCGCACGTCGAGGGGTGCGGTCAGTACGTCGTGACCGTCCACGCTCGCGCGCCCCTCGGAGGGTTGCAGCACGGTCGAGAGGATTCGCAGCGTGGTGGATTTACCCGCGCCGTTCGGGCCGAGCAGTGCGGTCACTTTGCCGTCCGCCGCACTGAAGGAGACATCCTTCACCGCCTGCACCTCGCCAAACGTCTTCTTCAGGCCCTCGGCGGTGATCACGGTGGCGGCCCCATCAGGTTGACGAAAAACGGCGACGGGCCCAGACGCTGCACGCAGCTCGAATCCAGAGCGTGCCAGTCGGCCTGCTCGACGAACTCCGAGGCAAGGCGCGGCAGGCAGCCCCGCGCGATCACGCCGTGGCCCTGCCCGGGGGCGACGATATGCAGGCTGTTGACGAGTGTGGCGTCTACCCGCGCGCCATACTCGGGTGGGGTGATCGGATCGTGTTCGCCCGACAGCACCAGTACGGGCTTAACCGAGGTGACGTCGTCGTGAATATCTTCATCCATGATGCCGGATGGCCATAGGCCACAGATCGTGATGAGTGATTTCAGCTGGTCTTCGCCGAGAAACGTCTCGCGTATCGCTTCCCAGGCCAGGTTCTCTTCGCTGTACAGCGGCGTGTCTTCGGTGCATACCACAGCGTTGTGCATGCCGTTGTCGATCGCCCCGGTCACGCGCAGCAGCACGCGTATCGCGTTCGATGCGATCGGTAGATAGTTTTCTCGCTCGGCGGCCTCCATGATCAGCAAAGGCACCAGAGAGGCTGTTTCCGGTGCGTAGTTGAGCAGGCGCAGCGCCAGCGCCATGTGCACGTATCTGAGTTCGAAGGGCTCGATCTCACTGGTGATCGGATCCGGCACCATGAGGTTGATGGAACTGCGCTTGAGACGCTCGCTCAACTCGGCGAAGCGCGAGGGCAGATCCGGGAACTGCGCCGCACAGTCCGTATCGTGCCCGCATCGCTCGAAGAGGTGGTCGAGCGTGTTCTGACCGTTAAGTGCTATGCGCGTGCCGAGCGGATGGCCGGGCGGCAGGATACCGTCGATGATGGTCGTGCGCACGGCGTCGGGATAGCGGCGCAGATAGTGCAGCGCCACGCGCGTGCCATAAGACACTCCGTAGAGATTCCATTGCTGATAGCCAAGTGCCTCGCGCACGGCATCGAGATCGCGCACCGCGATGGTGGTGGTGTAGAAACGAGGGTCGCCTGGCAGCGAGTCGAGGCAGGCCTGGGTTGCCGAGCGCACCAGTTCCTCGGAATACTCGGCGTTGGGGTCGTCGAACTCCGGACAGGCCATGGGATTCGACTGTCCGGTGCCTCGCTGATCCACGATCACGATGTCGCGCTCACGTCGGATCGCCTGAAAAGCGCCCGCCATGTCGGCGTACATCTCGATGGAAGATCCGCCAGGGCCGCCGTTGATAACGGTGAATGCATCGGGCAGGGGATTCGGAGACAGCGCCGGGATGCGTGCCACGGCGAGTTCGAGGGTAGCGCCTGCCGGATTGTCGGGATTTTCGGGCCGCTCGAGTGTGCCGCACTCGGCTCGCACGGTACCGTAGCCGCGTGCGCCGATGAGCGTGCATTCCTCGAACGCGATGGCGGGAGCGTCGGCTGCGTGCGCGCCCAATAGACCCGCGATCAAGGCCACGGTCCAGGCCGTGATCCAGATCAGGATTCGATTCATTGGCGAATCTTAAGCGAGACGCGCCACACAGAACCGGGTGAGCGTCTCAAATGCGTCTCGATATTCGTTGTCGGGGAGCGGTGCCAGGGCCTCGATAGCCGCCTGGCTGCAGCGCGCGGCGGCAACCTGAGTGTAATCCAGTGCGCCACACGACGTCACGATGGCCAGAATTCGTTCCATGTTGTCAGTGGAGCGTCGTTCGAGGCTCTCTCTGATGAAGGCGGCGTCTGCAGGGCGTGTATGTGCAAGCGCGTGGATCAGGGGCAGGGTGAGTTTGCCTTCTACCAGATCGTCGCCGACATTCTTGCCCATGGTGGCGGTGTCGCCCGCGTAGTCGAGCCAGTCGTCCACCAGTTGATAGGCCAGGCCAAACTGTACGCCGAATTCCCGGAGGCTTGAGATCTCGGCTGCATCATCACTCGCGAGCACGGCGGCTGTATGGGAGGCAGCCTGAAACAGCATGGCTGTCTTGCATCGGATCACTTCCATGTAATCCGCCTCGTCGAGGGAGCTATCGCCCACGCGGGAGAGCTGCAACACTTCCCCCTCGGCGATGGTGTTGGTCGCGTCCGACAGTATCGTCATGATGTTCATGTCGGCGAGCTCGACCATCAGTTGGAAGGCGCGGGAATACAGAAAGTCGCCAACGAGCACCGACGGGGCATTTCCCCAGAGTGCGTTGGCGGTCGCGCGTCCCCGGCGCAGGGTCGAGGTGTCGACCACGTCGTCATGCAGCAGGGTTGCCGTGTGCAGAAACTCGATTATGGCTGCCAGCGTACGGTGGTCCTTGCCTTCGTAGCCGCAGCAACGCGCACCGAGCAACACCAGCAGCGGGCGCAGGCGCTTGCCGCCGCTATCCACGATATAGCGACCGATTTCTTCCACCATATCCACATCGGAGGTCAGCTGGCGTGGGATGAGATGGTTGACCGCGTCGAAGTCCTCGGCTACGAGGTCCAGAACGCTTGCTAGTGTTGCCGGATGGTCGGCGTCGATGCTCGAATGAGTGGCTATAGCCCTAGTTAGAGACATGAATTTCCTGGACGTTTTCGCTGATCTGCACTGCTGGCGCACCCACTTCGAAGGGCGTCGATCGGGGCCGGTAACTCGTTGTAATTCAAAACCTTTGCCTCTAGAATACGCCGCCTTTCACGGCAGGCTTTATTCTTCGTCTTTTTTTCGTTGCCTTAGCGTTGCCTTAGCATTGCCCTGGCATTGCTGCCCTGCACGCGTGTACCAGCCGGGCAGCAGGCATTGTATTACAAACTCGCCCGGCACTTCAGGAGCACAGAATGATGTTTGCGGTTTTCTTTAGTGGTGGCAAGCAGCACCGCGTCACGGAAGGCGAGGTAGTGCGCCTTGAGCGTATTGACGGCGAACCGGGTGACGAAGTGGTGTTCGACAAGGTGCTGATGGTCGCCGATGGTGACGATGTGGCGGTTGGCCAGCCCTATCTCGATGGCAAGCAGGTCAAGGCCGAGGTCGTGACGCAGGATCGCGACAAGAAGATCAACGTCATCAAATTCAAGCGGCGCAAGAACTACATGCGTCGTCAGGGCCATCGACAGTACTTCACCGATGTCCGTATCACGGCCATCGACGCCTGAGCAGTTGAGGAGACCAAACCATGGCACATAAGAAAGCAGGCGGCAGCACTCGCAACGGTCGCGATTCAGAAAGCAAACGCCTCGGCGTGAAACGTTACGACGGCGAGCTGGTAAAGGCGGGTAACATCATCGTCCGCCAGCGCGGTACCAAATTTCATGCAGGCGACAACGTTGGATGCGGGCGTGACCATACGCTGTTCGCCACGGCCCCCGGCCACGTCAAGTTCTTCATGAGGGGCAAAGAAAAACGCAAGTACGTCGCCGTACAGCCGACGGCTTGATTCGAAACCCCGCCGAGTGCGGGGTTTTTTGTAGGCATACCTCATGCAGTTCATCGACGAAGCCACGATTCATGTCCAAGCCGGTAAGGGCGGTGATGGCTGTCTGAGCTTTCGACGAGAGAAGTACATCGCGAAAGGTGGGCCCGATGGCGGTGATGGCGGTGACGGCGGCCATGTCTATCTGGTGGGTCACGAAGCACTCAACACG
The DNA here is from genome assembly GCA_002327525.1 of Gammaproteobacteria bacterium UBA2168. Lineage (GTDB taxonomy): Bacteria > Pseudomonadota > Gammaproteobacteria > Pseudomonadales > Azotimanducaceae > JASLQO01. The sequence continues at coordinate 6,298 of DCWG01000097.1, forward strand.
CTCATCGACTTCCGTTATCAGCCGCGCTACCGGGTGCGTGGCGGTCAACCGGGAAGCGGGCGCAACAAGACCGGTGCGCGAGGCGACGATGTGGAGATATCGGTGCCGCTGGGTACCACTGTCGTGGACGAGGACACACAGGAGGTGCTTGGCGATGTGATTCGTAGCGGGGAGCGATTGCTGGTAGCCACGGGCGGCCGTCGTGGATTGGGCAACGCGCGTTTCAAGTCCTCCACAAACCGGGCGCCGCGCAAAACGATACCTGGCGAGCCGGGTGAGGCGCGCATGCTGCGCCTGCAGCTGAAGCTGATGGCAGACGTCGGCCTGGTGGGGCTACCGAACGCCGGTAAGTCCACCCTCATCTCGGTGGTCTCGGCGGCGCGGCCGAAGATCGCCGACTATCCCTTCACCACACTCGCTCCCAGCCTTGGTGTGGTGCGCGTGGCCGGGGATGCGAGTTTCGTGATGGCCGACATTCCGGGCCTCATACAGGGCGCATCCTCGGGGGCGGGGCTGGGAGTGCAGTTTCTCCGCCACGTTTCCCGAACGAGAATTCTCCTGCATCTGGTGGATGCGAAACCGGATGACGGCAGCGATCCGCTGGAAAACGCCAGGATGATCGAGCGGGAGCTCGGCGCCTACAGCGAAGGGCTGCTTGAGCGTCCCATCTGGGTGGTGTTGTCCAAGATTGACCAGCTGGAGGATGCTGCGCTGGCGGCGCTCGAACAACGCTTTCGCGAGCGGTTTGCCAAGCGCAGGATCGCTTGGGTATCGGCACTGGGAGATACCGGCGTGGCGGAGCTGATGGCGGATCTCATGGCCAGCGTGGCCGATTATCGCCAACGCCTGGCAGAAGATGCCGATTTTGCCGAGGGAGAAGCGCAACTCACCGCACGGATTGGCGAGGATGTGTTACAACACGCGCTCAACAGGCAGAAGGTGCGTCGCGGGCGCAGCGATCCCGGCGACGAGGCCGAGGTCGTGTACCAGGAGTAGTCGTGAAGGTAAGGGAATCTGACATTCGGGTGAGCTTCAGGCACGCCCGGCGCGTCGTGGTGAAGGTGGGCAGTTCGCTGATCACCGATCCACGTTCGGGCGTCTCGCATGCCAATATCCGTCGCTGGTGTGAAGAGCTGGTGATCCTGCTCGAAGACGGCGTGCAGGTATTGCTGGTTTCCTCGGGAGCGATTGTGGAAGGCATGGCGCGGCTCGGCTGGACCTCCCGGCCCGATTCCCTGCCCGAGTTGCAGGCCGCGGCGGCGGTCGGCCAGATGGGGCTGGTGCAGGCCTATGAGGTGGCGTTTGCCGAGCACGACCGGCACACGGCGGTCGTGCTGCTGACGCATGAAGACCTTGCCGATCGCCAACGTTATCTGAATGCGCGCTCCACACTGACACAATTGCTGAACCTTGGCGTGGTGCCCATCGTCAACGAGAACGACTCCGTCGCGATAGACGAGATTCGCTTCGGTGACAACGACACCCTGGCCGCACTCGTCACCAATCTGCTCGCTGCCGATCTTCTGGTGGTGCTCACAGACATCGATGGGTTGCACGACGGCGATCCCAGGGATTCCGGCGACACGCAGCGCATCAGCTTTCGCAGGGCCAACGATCCACAGCTGTCCGCGATCGCGGGGGAGGGCGGTGCCCTCGGGCGCGGTGGCATGATCACGAAGATTCGTGCCGCGCGGTTAGCGGCGCGTTCCGGAACCCACACTGTGGTGGCGCACGGCGGGCGCGACAACGTACTGCGTGACATTCTCGCCGGCGCAGATATCGGAACGGTGTTGGCGGCCACGGAACTCCCGCTCGATGCACGCAAACGCTGGATTGCGGATCAGTTGAAAGCACGCGGCGATCTGGTGCTCGATGCTGGCGCTGTGCGGGCGCTACGGGGTGCTGGTGTCAGTCTGCTGCCGGTTGGGGTAACCAGCGTGCGCGGAGAGTTTTTACGCGGCGAGGTGGTGAGATGTTTGGGTGAGGACGGGGAGGTCGTCGCCCAGGGGCTGGTCAACTACTCCAGCGTCGAGGCGCGTAAATTGCTGGGCGCCAACAGCGATGAGATAAGCGAACGCCTAGGATATAGCGAGGAACCGGAGTTGGTCCATCGCGACAATCTCGTGGTAGTACAATGACGTTCGATGTGCGCGAGTATTTGCTGCGCGATGGGATCTCAGGCCGAGAGTTTTTTCACCGCGGCACTGAGACGCGATTTGTACCGTGTCGCCTTGTTCCTGTGCAGAATGCCTTTCGCCGCCATGCGGTCGATGACCGGAATCGCACTGGTGAGTGCTGCCTGCGCGGCTTCAGCGTCCTCGGCCTCGATAGCAGCCTGTACCTTCTTTATATAGGTGCGCACCATTGAGCGGTGGCTGGCGTTGCGGCGCCGGGCGGTTTCGGCCTGACGGGCGCGCTTGCGTGCTTGTGGACTGTTGGCCAAGCGATACTCCTGTTGGATTCGGTGTTTGCCGTAAACTCGATTTCGTGCTCGGTTTTACGTTGAACCGAATCACCCGATTCGAAAGGCGCGGTAATATGCCGCCGGGACCGGATGATGTCAACCGAACCTGAGGTGGAAGAGCGCGATATCGCCTCGCAGGGAACGGTGGTCGTGAGCATGACTATGCTCTCGCGTGTCTCGGGATTCGTACGCGACATTCTGCTGTCTAATTTTCTCGGCGCATCCGACATAGCGGATGCGTTCTTCGTTGCCTTCCGCATCCCGAATTTCTTTCGACGGCTATTCGCTGAAGGGGCTTTCAATCAGGCGTTCGTGCCGGTGCTGTCGCGCTATCGGGAGCGCGGCCATGCCGAGTTAGTGCGCTTCGCCGCACTCATTGGCGGCAATCTAGCGACCGTGCTCGTGTTGTTCGTGGGGCTTGGCGTACTGTTCTCCGATGCACTGGTTGTGGTATTCGCCCCCGGGTTTATCGACGAGCCGGAGAAGTTCGCGATGACATCGGAGGTAGTGCACATCACGTTCACCTACCTTGCGTTCATCTCGCTGACCGCATTCGCGGGCGCGATTCTCAATACTTTCCACCGCTACGCAGTACCGGCGTTCACGCCGGTGCTGCTCAACCTGAGCCTCATTGCCGCCATGCTGGTGGGGGCCGCGCTGGTGGATAACATGCTGCTGGCACTAGCGTGGGGCGTGTTCGCGGCAGGCGTGGTCCAATTCCTGTTCCAGCTACCGGCGCTCGCTCGCGTGGACATGCTCGTTGCACCGAGAGTCGGTGTGCAACATGAGGGCGTGCGGCGGATGGGTAGGCTGCTGGTTCCGGCGCTGCTGGCCGCCTCAGTCGGACAGATCAATGCTCTCATCGACACGATTCTGGCCTCGACGCTGATTTCCGGCAGTATTTCCTGGCTCTACTATTCAGACCGCTTGCTGGAGCTGCCCATCGGCCTGGTGGCGGTGGCGCTCGGTACGGTGCTTCTGCCGAATCTGTCGAGACTCGCGGAGACGAGCGACGAGCAGTTTGCGGGCACGCTGGACTGGGGCCTGCGTATGGGCGTGGTGCTCGCGATGCCTGCTTCGCTGGCGCTCTATCTGCTCGCGGTGCCGCTGATCAGCACCATCTTCTTTCATGGCGAGATGACCAGCCTCGATGTCACGATGGCGGCGCTGGCGTTACAGGCATTTGCCGTGGGTGTCGTGGCGCTGGTGCTGGTGAAGGTACTGGCGCCAGCGTTTTTCGCGCATCAGGACACGCGTACCCCGCTTCGTTACGCGAGTGTGGCGGTGGGTGTCAACGTGGTGGGCAATCTCGCCATGTTTTCCTGGTTCGGGCACGTTGGGCTTGCACTTGCCACATCGATTTCCGGTTGGGTGCACCTGTGGCTGCTGTTTCGCGGTGTGCGCGAGCGCGGGTTCTACGCGGCCACGGCGGGTTTGCGCCGCATGGTGGTGCTGAGCGTGCTGGCATCGATCGTGATGGGCGTGGTGCTGATCGCACTCACGCCGAGCGACGGTTACTGGCTGAGCATCGGCAACTGGCAACGCGTCGGTTGGCTGGCGACGGTGGTAGGGATCGGCCTGTCGGCTTACTCGGCGATGCTGTTCGTGTGCGGAGTTCGACCGGGTGAGCTGAGGCATCGCGTATAATGCCCGCCATGGAAGTCATACGCGGTATCCATTGTCTGAAACCTCGCCACAAAGGCGCGGTCGCCACTATAGGCACCTTCGATGGCGTGCATCACGGTCACAAGATGCTGCTCGATCACTTGGCGGCCAAGGGCGAGGAGCTGGCGTTGCCCAGCATGCTCATCACGCTTGAGCCCACACCGCGCGAGTTCTTCGGCGACAGCGAAGTCCCTGCGCGGCTGACCCGCTTCCGCGAGAAGATCGTGCTGCTCAGTCGAACCAAACTGGACCGCGTGTTGTGCATGCCGTTCAATGCCCGCACCCGCAACACGCCCGCGCAGTGGGTGATCGACAGATTGCTGCACGAAATGCTCGGTGTGAAGTACCTGGTGGTTGGAGACGACTTCCGCTTCGGCAAGGGCGCAGTGGGTGATTATCATATGCTCAAGGCGGCCGGCGACCGCTTCGGGTTCGGTGTGAGTCACATGGGAACACTCGAGTTCGAGGACGAGCGCATCAGCAGTTCTCGCATCAGAAAAGTGCTCGCCGAAGGCGACTTCAACCTGGCCGAGAAGTTGCTCGGTCATGAGTATTTCATCATGGGACGAGTAGTGTATGGTCGTCAGCTCGGACGTACTCTGGGCGCGCCAACCGCCAATGTTCGGCTGCAGCGCTACCGGGCGGCACTTGAGGGCGTTTACGCGGTGACCGTCGAGGGGCTCGGTGAAACCGGCCGTGGTATCGCCAATATCGGCGTGCGCCCGACGGTGGACGGCAAGGAGCCGCTGCTGGAAGTACACATGTTCGATTTCAACGAGAATATCTACGGGTGTCTCATTAGTGTCACGTTCAAGCACAAACTGCGCGAAGAACGGGCGTTTGAGTCCCTGGATGCGTTGAAAGCGCAGATTCACGCGGACATCGATACCGCGAAGGACTGGTTTTCGGCCAATGGCGCAAGTGGGTAGGTGGCTCTCAATAGCGGGGAGCGTGGTCTTGTTCGACCAGCTGTCGAAATCGCTGGTGATGGCGAGTCTTGACTATGGCGATCGTGTGAGTGTGCTGCCGTTTTTCAGTTGGGTGCGCTGGCACAATGAGGGAGCGGCCTTTTCGATGTTTGCCGGGGGTGGCGGTTGGCAACGCTGGCTGTTCATCGCGCTTGCCATCGGATTCTCCATCTTCATTGTGACGGAGTTGCGCAGGCTCTCGCCGGGCAAGTGGCTGATGGGGCTCGGCTATGCGCTGATCATGGGCGGAGCGCTTGGCAACATGGTCGACCGCGTGCGTCTTGAGTACGTGGTCGACTTCGTCCTGGTCCACTACGGCAGTTACTACTTCCCGGCGTTCAACGTAGCGGACGCCGCTCTGAGCATTGGTGCAGCGTTGTGGCTCTATGCCACGTGGCGCGAGGCTCGCCTGGAGAAAGCGGGTGTCTGATGTAGCCGCGAATTCGTCGCTGACGGTAGCCCGCGGCAGGCGTGTGCGCCTGCATTTCTCGCTGTTGCTCGACAACGGCGAGGAAGTGGACAGCACCCGCGGCGGCAGCGCCGGCGAGTGTGTCATCGGCGACGGCAGCCTGTTGCCCGGATTCGAGCACGCCATCGAGGGTATGAAAGCCGGTGAAGGCGGCCAGATCCCGATATCGGCGGCGGATGCGTTTGGTGAGCATCGGGCTGGCAACGTACAGACCATGAAGCGAGATGACTTCGCCGATCTGGAGGATCTCGCGGTGGGTCTCATCGTGTCTTTTGCGGGTCCTGGTGGAGAGCTGCCGGGTGTGATTCGGAACCTGTACGAGGAGAGCGTGGTCGTCGACTTCAATCATCCGCTGGCAGGTCGAGATATCGTATTCGATGTTGCAATTCTCTCCATAAGCCACTGAAATATAACAATAAAATCAAAAAAAGCCCGTTCGTCGGTAAAATCGACCGTTCAGCCGGTCGGGGATGCCTCGGAAAAGGCCGTCCACTTACGATGATATGGGGACATGAACGGCGCACACCGCGAAACGACGCGCGGTGTTGCTCAAAGAGAAGTAACCGATGCGTCTGAGGAGATCGCACAACAATAGTCGAGACAGCGGATCAGAGAGTACCGGCCTGTCGACAGACGATTTCGGCAGCACTCGACTACAGGGCTTCACACTCACCGAGTTGCTCGTGGTGATTGCGATTCTATCGCTGATTTCGGCGGTGGCTATGCCCCTTTATACAGCCTATTCACAGCGCACCTACCGTGCTGAGGCGCAGGCCGATCTGCTCAATTGTGCGCAGGCCATGGAGCGGTTCGCGAGCGAGGGTTTTACTTACCTCGGCGCGGCGGACACGGACGGCGATGGCGCGGGCGACGATGACAACGGACCGCTCGCCACCACGATCTGCGATCCCTTGTCCCAGGATCAGAACCGCTACGACTTCACCGTCACCGCCAGCACCGGAGGATTCGTACTGACCGCCACGCCGGTGGATGTCTCCGGCAACATGATGCGTGACGACGGCTTTCTGACTATTGACGATGCCGGGAACCGAGAGTGGGATGCTGACGATTCGGGTGCCATCGACGATGGAGAGGACACTTGGGAGTCTTGATGCGAGGCGTTACGCTGATCGAGTTGCTGGTGACTCTGGGCGTCGCGGCGGTGCTGCTGGGACTGGCGGCACCCGCTTTCAACCAGTTCGTGATACAACGCCAGTTGACCGTGGCGATCAACGATCTCGTCATCGCCATCAACTACGCGCGCAGCGAAGCGGCCCACATCGGCAGCACCGTCAGCGTTCAGGCGGCCGATGCCGAAGACGACAACGAGTGGGGCGGTGGTTACTGTGTGGTGACCGGCACGCCGGGCAATTGCACCGAACCCGTGCTGCGTCGATTCGCGCCAATCGATACGGGCACGTTGAACGGCATCGACGGTCCCAACGGCAATCTCGATGGCGTAGACACACTCAGTTTCGATGCACGTGGATTGCTGACCTCGGGTGACGGTGGCGTGGTGCGGCTGTGTGCCGTTGACGGCACCAACCCGGGCAGGATACTGCGGGTCAACCTCATCGGCCGCACCACGACGAATGATTTGGAGTGTGGAGAATGATGCGCCGGCGGATACGGGGTTTTTCCATGATCGAACTTCTGGTGGCCGTTCTCGTGATGGGCATAGGCGTTTTGGGCATCACGGGGCTGCAGATGGTGAGTCTGCAGAATAATCGCGGTGCGCTCATGCGGGCAGAAGCCGTGCAACTTGCCTACGACATGATGGACAGGATACGCGCCAACCCCGCCGGTATACCGGCGGG
>DCWG01000097.1:13997-20283 GCA_002327525.1 Gammaproteobacteria bacterium UBA2168
TCCCCGCCGGTATACCGGCGGGTATGGACTACAACGGCCTGAATCTCGGCGATAGTCCACCTGCCGCGGCCGATTGCAATTACGGGGATTGTTCTCAGGCCCAGATGGTGAGTTTCGATCAGGCGGTTTGGAAATGCTCGCTCGGCGGATTTGAGGATGACGAGCGGTGCGTCGCGTTGCGTGATCCTGCCGGCGGCGTGCTGCCGCCATTCAAGGAACAACCCGGGCTTCCGGCGGGCGATGGTTCCATCGCGGTGGATGGTGGCACGGGACTCATAACGGTTTCCGTGCAGTGGACGGAGAACAACGACGTGGTGCGGATCGTCAGCGTGGACAGTCAGGGATGAAGGTCGAACAGTTACCCGGACAGAGCGCGGGTTTCTCACTCATCGAGCTAATGCTCGCGATGGGACTCGGCCTCATCGTCACGTATGGAATAGTGCAGCTGTTCATTGGCAACAGTCAGACCAACGCACTGCTGACCGGACAGTCGCGATTGCAGGAGAACGCCCGCTACGCGCTCGAATTCATAAGTCAGTCGGCGCGCACGGCCGGCTACTTCGGCTGCGATCCGGATGCAGACAAGATATACAACACATTGAATGCGAGCTGGAATCAGGTGTTCGAGTTCAATATCACTCGTCCCATCGAGGCCTTCGACTACGTTGGAGACGGTAATTCGACCGCTCCGGGTGCGTGGGCACCGAGTATCGCCCCACTACCTCGCATGACGGGTGGCGGCAGCATCAACACGTTCAAAGATGGGACCGGCATCGACCTGTCGGAAGTCGTACCCGGCACGGATATGGTCGTTTTCAGGCGTGTCGAGATCCCGGGTTACCGCACCGCGGACATCGTGCAGCCAACGGCGAATCCCGTGGTCGAAGATAACGGCGAAATGGACATCGCAGTAGACGATTTCGTCGTGATCAGCAATTGTGAGCAGGCGGCGTTGTTTCGCGTGACGGGACTGACCGGCGGAGCGGGTGGGACGACGCTCGTGCGGGGAACCGGCGCCGGGCTATACGATAATGCCGCCACGGAGACGCTCTCGGAACTCGGCGTCCCCTTTGGCGATGCCGTGAGTAGTCAGGGTACCGTGGTCGGTCGTGTGGCCACCGACATCTACTACATCGCGCAGGGCGCCGGTACCAACAACAGAGATCAGCGCACGCTCGCTCTGTGGAGACGATCGGGGACCGCCGCGCCCGTGGAGCTCGTCGAGGGGGTGCGCGATCTGCAGATTCGATTCGGCATAGACAATACCCCGCACGACAACATCGATGCACCGAACCGGTACGTGGATTTCGACGGACTTGGCAGCAACGACGTCGTGCGGGCGATGCGTGTCGAGATCACGGCGAGTACGGTGGATGTGGTCACCGACAGTGATCAGCCCGTACAGCGGACCTTCAGCACGACGATCAGTCTGAGGAACACCGGATGACTTTCATCAGAAAAACGATTCGCCGAAAAGAAGGCGGCGTGGTGCTGTTCATCAGCCTCGTGCTGCTGTTGGTGTTGACCATTGCAGGTGTCTCTGCTGTGCAGACCACCAGTCTGGAAGAACGAATGGCGCGCAATTCCCACGACACGCTCATTGCTTTCCAGGCGGCCGAGTCGGCGCTGCGGGAGGGCGAGCGTTATCTCGAAGATAACGTCACTTCCACGGCGCTGTTCATGGGCAAGGTGGGCGCCGGCGGGTTGTGGGACAAGCCAGCCTTCGGTGACCCGAAACGGTGGGAGATCGCGGATGTGTGGAACGGCGGTGGGAGTAGCGTCGAAGTGGAGACGGCAATCGGTGGGGTCGCGGAACAGCCCCGCTACATAATCGAGTGGATTGCCACCGTGCAGCGGGAAGGCAATCCGTATCTGTTGGAAGAATCCACCAGCGGCATACTGGATCGCGTAGAGGTGTTTCGGGTGACGGCGCGAGGCGTCGGCGGCTCGCCGACCGCACGGGTGTTGTTGCAGAGTACCTTTGGGATGGTGTTCTGATGGGTCATTTCGCGCAGCGCAGCACCGTCAAGCTCCTGATCGCCATCGGCCTGTGGCTTCCGGGCGCAGCCCCGGCATTGGCGGACAATCAGCCACCATACGTTGCTAGCAGCATCGCTCCCGTGGCGATGAACGAGGATGACGATGTCCTTGGCATCGACCTCACCGGGGTGTTCGACGATCCTGACATCGCGGCTGGCGACTCGTTGAGTATCACGGTGATAGCGACCAGCAACCCGGGGTTGTTCGATGATGTCTCGATGGACGCCACCTTTCCCGAGCGTCTTATCGTGCAACTAGCCGCTGATGCGTTCGGCTCATCGTCGATCACGGTTCAGGCGACGGATTTGGCAGGCGCCAGTGTGACCTACGACGTACTGATACAGGTTGCGGAGCTGAGCCCGGCGGCCGTGGACGATTCGGCGACCATGCAGGAAGACGACGCGGCGGGCTTCATTACCATCGACGTTCTCGCCAACGACACCCTGGGTGACCTGCCGGCCACGATCGTCTCCGTTGGCCGCAGCTGGACCGATCCGTTTACCGGCCAGACTTATGTGGGCGTATCCAATTCCGAACCCACGACGCAGAAAGACGAGACCGGTACGGATGTGACGCTGCCGAACGCCACGATGTCGGTGGTTTCCGGAAAGGTCAACTACTTGCCGAAGCCCAACTATTCGGGCGTGGACACTTTCGATTACACCATGCAGGATGCCGACGGCCACACCTCGAGCGCCATCGTGACGGTGACGGTAGTCGACGAAGCCGATGCGCCACGTGTCTACGCCACACCAAGCTACAGCGTCGTTCAACAGTCGACACTCGACGTGCTCGCCGACGGAGGACTGCTCACCTATGCGGTGGACGATGACGGCGACGCGCTGGAAGTACGGCTTTTGTCCGTTCCGGGCCACGTGCAAGCGCCGTTGGAGGCCAACTTCGAAGTCAACGCCGACGGATCGTTCCGGTATACGCCAGATCCGGCATACGGAGATGACCCCGGCGAAGACGTGGACACCTTTATGGTGATCATGTGGGATGAGAGCGATGGGCTCGCCTCTGAACCCGTGGAAGTGGTCATCAGTATCGATGCACTGAACACCGACTCCGATGCGCCGCCTTCGGGACAGGTGCAGTTCGGCCACGACCTGGCCGATGTACCGCTCGAGAGTGCGATCTCAGCCGAAGCCAACGTGCTGGTCGTGATGGACGACTCGGGCTCGATGGACTGGTCGGTCATGACGCCGGAAATGGGAGGTGAGTTCTCACTCAACAACTCGCTGGTCAAGGAAGAGCACCTCCCTAGCTTTTCTCGAGCGTTCCTCTACGTGTACAAACTCGCGACCAACATCTACCAGGGCAGCCGCATCGTGCCCACAGAGGAGACACTGGCGGCCGATAGTGATTTCGACGGCAACGACTATGGTGTGTGGCGGGCGCGCAATCCGCGCTACAACACCGTCTATTACGATCACGAGGTGCGCTACATACCATGGGCGGGCCTGGATCGCGACGGTGTAGTATTCGAAGACGCACAATGGCCTATCGGTGTACTCGATCCGTTCGATGTGAGCGTGCAGACCATCGACCTGAGTCTGCACCACACCTTCATGTCCAGAAGGGTTCCGGTAACCCGTGGCAACTGGGCGCAGGGCCACAAGGGAGTGACCAACGTCGATGTGTACTTTCCTTATTACTACCGAACCACGGCGGCTGCCGGAGCGGTTCCCGGGCCCGACGAGATGGGGACGAAGGTGGTCATTGACGGTGTGTTTCCCATCACGCTGGAAAATGGCACGCAGATCAACTACTACCCGGGCGGGCCGGACCGGCGCGACTGCGCGGACGGAGACGATGATCCACTCATCTGCACGTTCGCCCAGGAACGCCAGAACTTCGTGAACTGGTTCACCTACTACCGAAGCCGAGAGTACACGGCCAAGGGCGCACTAGGCCAGGCGGTGGCGAATGCTACGAGCATGAGGGTCGGCTACGCGGCCATGAACAACGCCAACGAGCGCGAACACATCGACAGTCTGAATGGTTCGTTCCGCACCGGGCACAAGAAGGAATTAATGGATCAGATCTACCAGACTACTTCCGACGACATAACCCCACTGCGTGGAGTGCTCGACCGCGCCGGCCGGCACTTCGAGTGCGTCGCGGGAGATGTGTTCGGCAGCACGGCCGCTTCCGAACCTGGTGACGCGGCGTGCCCGGTGCTTGCTGCTCCCGATGGACAGTGTCAGAACAATTTCACGCTACTAACTTCTGATGGTGTGTGGAATGGCGAGTTCACCACCGAGGATCATGACAGCGAAGTGGGTCCCGGCAGCTCGGCCTTCGACGGTGGCATGTTCGGTGACAATCGCGAGTCCACGCTTGCCGACATCGCCATGCACTACTACGAACGCGATCTGCACGGGCTTGCAGACGGTGTGCCCACCACGCAACGGGACCGGGACTGGGCGCCTCTGTCCGCCTTCGGCTCGCAGGGTGAGCTGATGCACCAGCACATGAAGACCTTCACCGTGGGTTTCGGCGTCGACGGCTCGATATCGTTTTCTGACCTGCCGGTTGGGGATGGCAATGCGGCCACCGGTTACACCACACCGTTTGCCTGGGGTGATCCGTTCAACGGTGGTGTGGACAAGATAGACGATATGTTTCACGCGGCGGTGAACGGGCGGGGCGAGTTCCTGCAGGCGAATAATCCGGTGCTTCTCTCACAGGCTTTCCGGAATGCATTCGAACAGTTTGCCGAAGGATCGATGTCGGTATCGGCAGTGGCGTTCAATTCTACTTCGCTGCGCGAGGAGACCATGGAGTATCGCGGTTTTTTCAACCTAAGGAGCAACAGCGGTGATCTGCGGGCGCTGCGTGTGGACCCGAACGACGGGGTTGTGGATATACTCGACCCGGTGTGGAGCGCGGCCCAGGCCATGGACGATACCGCAGCCGAGGACCGCGTGATCGTCACCTTCAACGACGACGCGGGGTACGGCACGTTGTTTGAATACGATGCGCTCGCAGCAGACCAGCAGGCCACACTCACCGAAGGCGAACTGGAGTGGTTGCGTGGTGTCCGGCAGGATGAAGAACCCGCGGGTACGCTGCGCTCGCGAGACTCGCAGGAAGGGCTACTCGGTGACATCGTGCACTCTTCACCGCAACTGGTTGGCGCTCCGCGCGCCATCCGGCGTGATCAGGCGCCGTACCCGACGGCCTCCTCCGATCTGTACTCCCGATTTGTGAGCGACAATGCATCAAGACGGAGGGTGGTCTACGTCGGGGCCAATGACGGCATGTTGCACGGATTCGACGCAGGCGACGATCAGAGTGATAGCGGAGATGGTTCAGAGCTCATTGCCTATGTACCCAACAAAGTCATTGACGACAGTCAGCGCTTTTCCAACAGACTCAACCAGCTGATGTCGCCCGCCTATTCGCACCGCTTCTTCGTGGACCTCACACCCACTATCGAAGACGTGTTCATGAAAGCCTCGGCCGTTGCTACCTCGCGTTCCTGGAACTCCGTGCTGGTTGGCGGTCTGGGTGGCGGAGGCAAGGGCTACTTCGCGCTCAACGTGACGGATCCCTCGCGCTTCACCACCGCCTTGGCACCCGACACGGTGCTGTGGGAATTCACCGACGACGATGACACCTATCCGGTGGACTCGGACGGTGATCCGCTGCTTGATGCCGATGGCAGCCTGTTGGTCGACCTGACGGGTGAACCGGCCAAGGATCTCGGCTACGCGCTCAACCAGGCGCGCATCGCGATGAGTAATGCCGAGACCGACGGCGGCGACAAGGAGTGGGTGGCCGTGTTCGGCAACGGGTACAACAGCACCGCTGGAATCGCCAAGCTGTTTGTCCTGTTCGTCGAAAGGGGACTCGATGGCTGGAGCGAGGGTGACTTCGTCAAGTTGTCCACCGATGAGGGTGTGCGATTGGCTCCGGATGCATTGGCCGGGCTGCCGAACGGGTTGGGCGAACCGGCGCTGCTCGATGTAGACGCCAACGGTACCCTCGATCGAGCCTATGCGGGAGATCAGTTTGGCAACCTGTACCGCTTCGATATAGCGGACACCAACCCGGACAACTGGTCCGTGACCAAGCTGTTCCAGGCGACCTACGACGGTACGCTTTCAACCCGTCAGCCGATCACCAAACAACCGCTTGTCGTCAAGCATCCGACGGAGTCGGGCTTCATGTTGGTGTTCGGCACTGGCAGCTACCTAACCGAGGCGGACGGCACCGACACCGAGATTCAGTCTCTGTA
>DCWG01000165.1:0-263 GCA_002327525.1 Gammaproteobacteria bacterium UBA2168
CTCCTCCGCGCCAAGCATGTCGTAGAGTCGCGCGGCCAATTCGCGAGCGGGTTCCGATGACCCGCTCGGCTGGGGCGGAAGCAGTCGCCTGCCCGCCAACCCGGCCCCCGCAAGCGCCCCGGCTCCGAGGCCCCATTTCAGAATCTGTCGGCGTGTCGGGCTCAACTCGAGGCTCCTAGGGGGCGAGCCCCATGAATTCGGCGATATTGCCGCGATAGAAGGCCGCCCGGGTGGCTTCGACGGATAGGAAATATAACAGGGAT
>DCWG01000165.1:601-3780 GCA_002327525.1 Gammaproteobacteria bacterium UBA2168
GTGGTCAACGGCACAGTGGGGCAGTCGGGCGGTTCTGAGCGCTCAGAATTGAGTAAGAGGCGGCAGGGAGGCAGTTTGCTCACGCGCCAGTGTACCCGGAATCAAAAAAAATGTGAGCGGGACAGCCGCGCACCTCATTCGGGACATTCCGATAAACGAGGACGTGCCTCGAACTCGTCACACGACAGCTCGGAGAGCGCGCGATAACACTCTGCCATGGTCTCTGCCCCGCCGGGGTAGTTATCTTGCATGGCTCTAATTTTAGGCAATTGCGCTTCACACTGACCCTGCATACGCGTTTCTATCATTTGCCGCAGTTCCGGATTCATGGACTCTGTTTCCGGCTTGGCTTTAGCACAGCTCTGTACTTTCAGACACTGAGCCAGGAATGCTTCGGCCAGTGAATCGCTGGCAAACGACTCCGCGGAGAGAAACATTAATGCGCCTGCAAACAGGCACAATGATGCGCGATTGCTCGGGAAAAAATTAATGATCATGGTAGCGTCAACTTTTCAAGAGCAGGACCGTGTATCCCTGGCAAGTGTCGCCGCTTACGATCTGCTCGAATTAATTTCTCTGACGACCGCCTCGCACGACTTCAACCATATGCAACAACTATTGGGGTCCCAGTCTGGTGGAGAGCTACGCTCAAACATACAGTGCTCGAACCCCCGCTCTCCCATCGAACGCTCTTACCCTAACAAAAGCGGGCTTGGGAATGTATCTCGTGCTGTTAAAAGATCACCGCCCAGCGGCTGACGGAATCGACCAGCCCGCGTCCAGAATGCTGCCTTCAAGTTCTTCCACCACCACGCGGTCAATGATTGAAATTCCGGTGTCAGCCATGCCATAAAATTGTCTACGCCATTCGGCACAGGAAACCCAGCTTGCGTGCGGTGTATGTTGTACCGTTGGGAGAAGTCCCGATCAAGCAAGGCCTCAATGCCCGCTCGGTCCTCCATGAACCCTAACAAACCTCTCCATGTGGCGGCAGGGTTATCAGAATCCCAACCGGCAAGCACAGCAATTTTTGCGCTCTCCTGGAAATCACCTTCGCCAAAAACGGACTGACCAGGCTTGCAGCGGAGTTGATGCCCGCAGCAAAACAGCTATTACAATACGGATAGGAAATATAACAGGGATGTTCGGCATGGCGATGCGGTACGCGTCGCCGCGATCTGCACCGTCGCCGGTAACCCAAGCCGCTGACCCGGTATTAGCCCTCGGGCGCAGACATCTCCGCGCCCGGCACGGGGTTGAAATAATGAATTACGACATGACGCTTCGCGATCTTCCAGACGCCGTCGCGACGCTCGAAATCGTCCGTATAGGTCGCCGAGATCATCTGCACGATGTCGTCTGCCGCGGCGCCCATGCAATCGACGTCGCAGACGCCGCGGGCCCGGTCGGGGCCGTCGAACTCGATCTTCAGGTTCGAGGCCAGGTGATGCGTCTCGCGCCAGGCCGGGTACAGCACATCGAAGACCGCCTCACGAATCCCCTCGTGCCCTTGGAAAGCGCCGAACGGCGGACCAATCTCCCAGATCGCGTCTTCATGCCAGATCCCGATGAAGGTGTCCCAGTCATGCGTGTCGAAACCGCGGCAATAGTCGGTGACAAGATCCCGCAACGCTGCGCGGCTTTCCAGCTCATCCACACGACGAACGAGTTCCTCGACGGCCGCGCTCACGTCCTGGGCTCCGCATTGGCCGCATTCGCGGCAATATAGCCGAAGGTCATCGACATGCCGAGCGTGTGGCCCGACCCGTAATAGGCCTCGTTCGACGGGCTCGCAATACAATTGCCTGCCCCGTAGAGGCCGGTGATGGGCTGGCTTTCACTGTTCAGCACGCGTGCGCTGGCGTCGATGATGGGCCCGCCACAAGTATCCAGCGCCCCGGCGGCCAGGATGAGCGCGTAGTACGGTCCCTCGTCCCTCAGGGGATGCATGGTGACGGACGGATGCTCGTTCGCCGGCCAGCCACTGTCGGGGTTCATCGGCGAGAAAGCCTGGTGCCACTCGCTGTCGTAGGCATGTTTGCCACGCCGGAAGTCCAGATCCTCCCCTGTCTCGGCGAAACCGTTGAAGCGCGTGATGGTCTCCTGCAGGTTTGCCGTGAAGGATGCGTTCAGTTTCAGCCCACCCGTACTGGCTTCGATCTCGCCCAGGCGCTTCTCGATGGCTGCCGTCAGCTCCTCGAGTGTCTGGCCGATGAGGACGTACTTGGCGTCAGCCGGATCCGCGGGCACGGGATACACGCCCGCAAAGGCGCGCGCCGTGCGCTCGTCGTAGATCATGAAGAGCAGCTGGTTCGGGTACTCGGCGTGCGACGGGTCATAGTAACCGTGCGCCTCCGTACGGTCATTGTAGTTGCGATTCTCGTTCACGACCCGCACACCGTACTTGTTGACCTGGAATGCCGAGTCGCCGGATGGGAAGAACACGCCGGTGGCCAGCTGCGGACTCACCAGTGCTTCCTCGAGGAGGATCTGCGTACGCCAGGCGCCACCGATATTACCGAGTCGGGCCCCGGCGGCGGTCGCGATGTCGATGAAGTCACCCTCTGCACCCGGCATGGCGCAGGACCCGTACATACGCATCGGCTGGTACACGTTGTTCTTCTCGGCATTATGCACGTAGCCGCCCGTCGCGAAAATGACCGCCTTGGACGCCCTGATGTTGACAGTCGCGCCGTCGGCGTCCGCCTGCACGCCGATCACCCGATCAGCGTCATCCTGGACCAGCCTGGCAGCACGATGCTCGAGCAATGTCTTGATGCCCCGCTCTGCCACGGCACCACCGAGTTGCTGCATCAGGGTTTCACCGCCGCCCATCGAGCCGTCTTCATTGAGCGGGCCAAGCGCCCGTCCCGCAGGAACCTTGTTTTCGGGCACATGATCGAGATAGTCGGTCGCCGGTCGATCGAGGAAAAACATGCGCCATTCGCTGACGTTCAATGCGCCGCTCTCGCGCAGCGCGTCGACGGCAACCGACGCATTATCGTAGAACGCCTCGAGCAGCGAGTACTCGTGCTCCGACAAGCCGAGCCTGGGATCGTCCGGATCGTAACGCTCCGGATAGGAGAAGCGCGCCTGGTAGCGAATGCAGTCTTCCTTGCGGTCGTCGATGCCGCGCTCCTTGAGCGTGAAATTATTCGGCACCCACAGGACGCCTGCCG
>DCWG01000034.1 GCA_002327525.1 Gammaproteobacteria bacterium UBA2168
CCCGCAGATGCACGCACGCTTATTACCCTCCATGTCGCGGGACGAGATGCACCGCGAACGGCTGCGCGTGAAGGCCGCCATCGAGCGCATGGATCAGGTGCTGCGCATTGAGCTGGTCACCGCGATCTGCGCGGTGTTTACCGGGTCTGTTTTTCATATGAGTTTTATCTAGACGTCCGGCAAGGAGTTCAGGAATGCCTAAGACCATCGCCATCACCCCGTCCTGGTACTGGCCCGAGTCGGTGGACCGGGTGGCCGGTATCCCACCCTTTGCGGTGCACGAACTGTGCGTACTGAGACACGCCCGTGACAAGGCCGACCAACCGGCACTGATCGGAGATCAGGCGCTCACCTTCGGCCAACTGGCCGAGCGTATCAGCAGCGAGGCGCCGACGGCCGCACCCGTGACACTGTCTGGCGAACCCACCGTGGAAGCAGTGGTTGCTCTGCTTAACGCACTGGCCCGCGGCACGCGGATCAGTCTGGAGAGCGGCACAGGAGCCACCGGCACCGAGGCCTCACAAACACCGATCAACGCCGAGCAGGCACTGGATGAGCCGCTGGTCTCCATCAAAGGCAAGGGGGGCATCGCCGCGCACAGCCACCGCTCGCTCATGGCAGCCGCCATATCGCTGGCCACCTTCTTACAACCCGACCCGCAACGCGCCTGGCTGCTGAGCCGTCCGCTGGATACCTGGGAGGGTCTGGTCTCCCTGCTGCTGCCGCTGTATCTCGGCTCCACCGTGGTCATCCAGTCGGATGCGGATGCTGAAGCGTTCACCCAGGCCATCTCTGAGCACCAGCCGGGATATGCCTTTACCGACCTCGCGCTGGCCGTGAGTTCCACGCGCGATGCCAAGCGCGCCGTGCGCAAGTGCCGCGATGTGCTCAACGCCATGCTGCTCTCCACACCCGGTGTGTTCGAACCCGGCGATCGGGCACGTGTCGGCAAGGCCTATCGCTGCGATGCCCTGACCGTGTACGGCCTGGCCGAGACCGGCGTAATCTTCGCCGCACACCCGCAGTGGTATGTGGATGAGTCCATCGGCATCCCCATTACCAATGCACATGTCGTACCCGCGGATCCGCGCGACAGCTCACCAATACAAACACTGTGGGAACTGGTGGAGTCGGCGGAAGTGACGGTTAAGGGACCATCACTGATGAAGGGCTACGAGGACCGTAACGATACCGACTATCTGGCGGACGGACGCTTCCGCACAGGTGTGATCGCATCTTCCGATGCCAACGGTATGATCTACATCCTGCCGGAGTGACGGCTCTCCCGGTAGCGCCCCGGGGTATCCCGTATTAC
Source organism: Gammaproteobacteria bacterium UBA2168 (assembly GCA_002327525.1). Classification (GTDB taxonomy): domain Bacteria; phylum Pseudomonadota; class Gammaproteobacteria; order Pseudomonadales; family Azotimanducaceae; genus JASLQO01. The sequence continues at coordinate 1,316 of DCWG01000034.1, forward strand.
GCTAGGACCTGGTCCAAACGCCAGGTCTGAACACAGGACATTAGGCCGCTATGTCAGATGACGCACTCATCGAGGAGATTAAGAACCGCCACCTCATCGAGCAGGTGTTACGCCGTTACAGCCGGGGCGTCGACCGCGGTGATGCCGAGCTGATCCGTTCTGTCTATCACGACGACGGAATAGACGATCACGGCGGATTCAAGGGGCGCGGACAGGAGTTTGCAGACGTCCTGGTAAAAAACACGCAAGATCACTGGCTCGCCTCCAATCACAACCTGCATCAGATCAACATCGACTTCGATGGCGATACTGCCTGGACGGAGACCCATTTCACTGCTCATCACAGGATCAGAAACGATGAGGGTGTCACCGTGCTCGAGAGCTTCGGCGGCCGATACTGCGACCGCTTCGAAAAACGCGACGGTGAGTGGAAGATTGCGCAGCGCATCGTCGTACACGACTGGAGCCGCATCCAGGACGTTCCCAACGAGTATCCCACCGAGGCATTCGAGCAGGGCAAGAGATCGAAGGACGATCTTAGCTACAAGCGCTTCTGACCTCCCCCTGCCCAGTCGGGAAAGCCGCCAAAATCGGTCAGTACTTCCCAGGCCTCTGCGGACGTCGCAACTGCCTGCATCGCGCCTTCGTCCTTCCAGCCCGCTCTCCGGCTCTTTGTAGAGCGGCTGAGATCGCGGCTCTCTGAACTCTGACGTCGACCAATGGCCGGCTACTGCTACTACCAGGAATTGAAGCGCAGAATCTCACTGGGTGGTTTGCGCCGTGTCTCGCCGAAATTCGCGTCCGGATAGCCAATGGGAATGAGTGCCACCGGGTGAGCGTCATCCGGCAGGTTCAACTCCGCCCTCAGCACATCCTCCACTCCCGAGTGCGCCGTTGTCATGACCGTACCCAGACCGAGAGCGCGCGCAGCGAGCAGCATGTTCTGCACCGCAAGATAGATCGAACTGCCGGCGTGCAGCGTAGTGGGGTCGTTGGTTGGTGAAGTGAGCTGATATAGGCACGGCACGATGAGAGCCGGTGCTTTTGCAAGCTGATTGAAGAACGCTTCAGCGCCTCGCATGATCAACCGCCAGCTTTTGTCTTCGGAAGACTTGCCCTCGGCAATCAGTTGCTGTATGCCTTCCGACTCACCGATTCTCTGACGCATGGCTTCGCCAACCGCATGAATCTTCGGCCGTTCATCGACAATGACGAAGACCCAGGGTTGCAGATTGGAACCGCTCGGCGCTTTCGAGCCGGCCATCACCACCTTCTCGAGCAGTTCTCTCGGCACAGATCTGTCCTGCCAGTAGCGAATCGCCCGCTGTGAAAACATGGCCTCCCATAAATCGTTCGTGGGCTCTCGCCCGTGCGGTACATCCATGGTGGTTAGGTCTGGTGAAATGTCGTTCATAACTGTTTCTCGTCGGCCAATACTGTCAAAGATTATATCGAGCCGGTGACACGCTATGTCGCAGAACTCGTTCTCGTCTGGTATTCGCCCGTGTTGTCGGTATGTACGATGCGGATCAACGGCCCAGAACGGTGACTGCGCTGATGCCCGGCGCTCCGTAGACATAAGTGTATGCGATCTTCTGATCGCCCGGAACCTGACGTACACCAGCATCACCGCGCCACGGATAGAAGATATAGACGCCCCCTCTTGACCCGAGGGCCGCGGTGTGGTCCGTGGTCAGCGGCACAGTCGTTCCAGCCGCGCTCGGCCATCGCGTTGTCCGCTGTGCGGAAGCACCCTCCTGGTCATCGCCGACATAACCAATCCCGCCGTCATCGACAGGATCCCCACCCACATCAAAAGCGCTCCAGCACCGCCCGTGCGCCTCAGATGCAGGCCAATAAGCACGCTCCAAAATTCGTCAACCCAAAGCACCAGCCCGCCTACACGCTCCCTGTGAGCTAACCGCTCGCGAAACGCATATCCTGCAATTCTCAGCTCTCGGAACCCCTCGACTACCCGCTTTCCTGCTGCCCGCGTACCGCATCGTCATGCCGAACATCCCTTTTATCTTTCTTATCCGTCGAAAGCGACTGATGTCGGGTGACTTCGATTTTATTGGTGGCCATGATCTGCGCGAGATCAGACCGAACGACGTGGACATCGGCGTCTTTTCACTGCACGACGCCGTACCCTCAAAGCGCATGCTGTGGTGCTCGTGATGCACAACGAACCTAATCGCGCTTTGGCAGACAGCCTCGCCAACTCTGGTGTCGAAGTCCACCAGATCGACGATGTACAGGGACGTAATCATATCCGCAATGCCATCCACTCCGGCGCACTGCTTGGTCGTTCTATATTATAAACCGCGTCCGAACACCCCAAAGTTTCAGGCAGAGCTGACTTTAGGTGCCTGTTTGATCCCTGTGTTTTCTAGTTCCTCGGCGATACGCTCGCGAAGCTCAAATTTTTTGATCTTAGTGCCTGACATCGGCCACTCTTTTACAAAGCGAACATATCGCGGGACTCGAAATGTCGCGATTTTGCCTCTGCAGAAGTCGATTAACTCAGCCTCACTCACCGACGTTCCGGGTTCGCATTCTACGAACGCAGCGGGTACCTCTACGTATCTCTGATCCGGTGCAGACACGACTTGAGCAACGCGCACGGCAGGATGCGAAATGAGGTAATCCTCTACCTCAGCCGCCGCAACATTCTCTCCACCAACCTTGAGCATGTCCTTGATTCGATCCCTAAAAGTAAGACGCCCTTCCTCGTCCATCAGGCCGAGATCTCCTGTATGAAAATACCCGTCCTTATCCCATGAGGCGCTATTTACTTCAGGCGCATCAAAATACCCATCAAATGCATTCGGACCCCGATAACAGATTTCGCCCAGCGTATTTCGCGGAATTTCCTCCCAGGTCTGCGGATCAACAATCTTCGCCTCCATCCCGGGAAGCGGGTGTCCGCCGGTGGTAATGCGAACCTCAAGTGAATCATCAGGGCGCGTGAGCGATAAATATCCACAGGCCTCAGTTTGGCCATAACAACTCATAACAACCGCATCCGGATGACGTGATTGTATATCTCTTAAGCGTTGCTCCGTCCCCACGCAGGCAACGATCCTAAGCTTTGTCTGGTCTACCTCAGGCCAGCGCGGGTGATCGACTACCGGCAACCAGATCGTTTCAAAGGCGGGTAGCGTCACGGTCACCTTATGTTCGATCAACTGTTGCAAGGCTACATCCGGGTCAAAAAAACCGGTGTGCACATAAGGGCAACCGGCCCAAAGGCAAGCAATTGCAAACGCCACGCCGCCGATGTGGAACAAAGGCAGGGCAGACCACAGTCTGTCGTCCGGCGTGAGATAAAGACGTTCTTCCACCGATCCTCTTGCAGCGCCGAGAACCGAGGCATGACTTAACATTGCGCCTTTCGGCGAACCCGTCGTGCCTGAGGTGTACTTAATCAGAGCCGTATCAGTTGGTGCGATCTCCGCGCACCGGGCTGTAAGTTTCTTCTCAGATACGCCTTTTGCGATCACTTTGAAATCTGATCGCGGCATTAACGAGGCGCTATCATTATCCCAACTGATGATGTATCGCAGATTTGGCAATTCTTGGCAGCGAATCTCTGCTGATGCATCGGCAGGAAGGCCAGGAAATGCTTGGCGCAACAAGGACACATAATCGCTCCCAACGGCCGATGTTTGAGGCATCGTAAAGAGCGCGACCATGCCACTCTGAGCGACCACTTTAGACAGCTCAAACGCCTTGAAGCGGTTGTTGATCGGCACCACGATTGCACCGGCACGCAAAATACCGAATAACAGCACGAGGCTCGAAGGACCATCAGAAAGGAAGTAACCTACACGATCACCTGGTTTGATACCTAGCCCTACGACGCCGCGTGCAATCTCATCGACCTCATCACTGAGTTCTGCATAGCGGTATGACTTGTCGGGAAATATCAACGCGACGTCGTCAGCATTTTCAGCCGCGCGAAAAGCAATCAGTTCGTTTAATGTTTTAGCATCTACCAGTGTCAACCCCGATCTCCCCTTGTATAGTGGATAGATTATCCTGCATCGACCCAATCTTTTTTTCCACCCTCAAATCAGCCCACATAGATACCGGGGGAACATGACGATGGCCGTCGACCCTTTTCGTTGCCGCTCCTGGCGGCTACAGACTGGCGGCTACAGAAAAGAAAGCTGCTGGTTGTGCTTAAGGATGTAAGCCCGAAACGGCGTGAGTCACTCGCTGCATACTTCATTCGAATAAATCAGCATATGATCCCTGTGGATGTCGAAATCTGGGAATTTGACCCGCGAAGTGAAGTAATGAAGCAAAGAAGCAAAGAAGGCCAACTAAGTCGTTGTCGACCAATCTTCTGCAACACACTCTCACAGTATTTCGCCACTGTATATCCGTGTGACATCGGGGAGGGAGAACGCACATCCCTGTTATATTTCCTGTCCGTATCGGTTACTACACGTTCGTGTCAATGACACTGAATACCTTCGACATTCCGACAGCCGAAGGCGGCCCCGCGCCTTTTCCGCGCACGGCTTGACCACACCTCGACGACGCGCACCGCTCGACTGAGATCGGCTAAATACCGAAGTGGGAGATGTACCGGCGCCGGTGAAAAGACTGACCGCCGAAAGCGGCTTCGGCAGCGCGCGCCCGTTTGAGGAAGAATCCGGCGTCGAATTCATCCGTCATGCCGATACCGCCGTGCATCTGAATCATGTCGTTAGACATGTCGTGCAAAAACTCACCCGCCTTGCACTTGGCCAGCGAGCACAGGATAGGCACTTCGTCGCTGCCGTCGTCGATGGCCCGAAGGGCCGCTTCCACGCACGAGCGGGCGAACTCCATATCCATGAACAGCGTCGCTGCGCGATGACCCAGGCTCTGGAAAGAGCCGATCACCTGCCCGAACTGCTCGCGGGTCTTCAGGTACACGAGCGTGCGGTCGAATGCTTCGCAGGCGGTGCCGAGCATCTCCGCGGCAAGTCCTGCGCGTGCGCGATCGAGAAGCGCATCGAGGAGATCGAATGCGTTGTCCACCTCTCCGAGCACGGTGTCGGTGCCAGCCTTCACGTTCGAAAAAGTCAGGTCGGCGTAGCCGCGGCTGTCCGCCATTTTGAGCGACGTGACACTAATGCCGTCCGCGTCCGACGGTATGAGAAACAAGGTGATACCCGCTTTGTCGCCAGGTTCACCGCTCGTTCGTGCTGCCACCACGAATGCATCGGCACTGCCGCCTTCCAGCACAAAGGTCTTGCTGCCAGTCAGCGTAAACCCATCGATAGAGCGCTCGACTTGCAGCGCGATTCCCTCCGGGCGATGGTGCGGACCCTCGTCCACGGCCAGGGTCACGATGGCATCACCGGCCGCAACACCAGGCAGCCATCGCTGCCTTTGCGCATCAGTGCCGCCAAGCAGCAACGCGGACGCCCCAACGAGACTAGACGCGAAAAGCGGTGAGGCCACCAGCTGCCGACCCATCTCTTCCAACACGACACCGAACGTGGCGTGGTCCATCCCGGAGCCACCCAGTTCTTCGGGGATCAGGATACCCGTCCAACCCATGGCGGCGATGTCGGACCAGGTTGCATCGTCGAAGCCCATGGCGACGCCGCTGTCGCGCATCTGCCGGAACTTGGCAACGGGTGATTCGTCTCTCGACCAGGCCTGCGCCTGGTCTTTCAGCATAGATTGTTCTTCGGTGAGTACTGCCATCTCTCAATACCCCTTCAGGCCCAGCACGCGCTTCGCGACCAGGTTCAGATTGATCTCGGTGGTGCCGCCTTCGATCGAATTCGCCTTCGATCGCAGCCAGGTGCGCACGGTGAGGAGCTCTTTGTCGGAGAAGCCCGCACCTTCCCAGCCCAGCCCCCGGTTGCCAAGCATCTCGATCAGCAGCTCTTCCCGGTTCTGATTGTCCCTCGCCCAGGCCACCTTCATGATGCCCACCGCGGGAGAAGGCCCGTGCACGGCTGCTTCGTCTCCGAAGCGGTGGCGGGTGAGTGCATAAGCGTGGGCAAACATCTTCTGCATGGCGATGCGCTCACGCATAGCGCCATCGGCCAGCTTACCGTCCTCAAGGCCGATGTAGTCTCTGGCCACCTTCTCAAGATCATACGAACCGCCAATCACGCTGCCGCCTCCGCTGCCGGCAATGCCTTGACGCTCGTGCAGCAGCAGCCGTTTGCCGATGTTCCATCCCTGGTTCTTCTCACCGATCAGATCTTCCTTGGGAATCACGACATCGTTGAAGAACACTTCGTTGAAGGGAGACTGGCCGGAGATCAGAGTGATCGGCTTCACTTCCACACCCGGGGATTTCATATCCAGGGTGAGGAAGCTGATTCCCTCATACTTGTTATTGCGGTCCGTACGAAAAACGCCGTACATCCAGTCTGCTTCCAGCGCGCCGGAGGTCCAGACCTTGGAGCCGTTCAGAATGAAATGGTCGCCCTTGTCTTCGGCGAAACTCTGCAGGTTTGCCAGATCCGAACCCGCGCCGGGCTCGGAGTAGCCCTGACACCAGTGAATGTCGCCGCGGATGATCGGCGGCAGGTAACGTTGCTTCTGCTCTTCGGTGCCGACGTCGAGTAAGGTCGGCCCCCACATCATGATGCCGAAGCCGCCGATGGGGCTGATGGCTCCAATGGCCGCCATCTCTTCGGCAAGAACGCGGGCCTCTTGGGGGGTGAGGCCACCCCCGCCGAATTCTGCCGGCCACGTGGGCGCTGACCAGCCTTTCTCACCGAGGTTCGACTGCCAGACTTTCCAGTCACCGCGGAATTTTGCACCGAAACCGGCGATGCCGGGAGGCCTCTGGTGCGCAAGTGTTGCGGGGAAGTTCTCCGTCAGCCAGCGACGGGCCTCTTCGCGAAATGAATCTTGTCGGTTCTCTGATGACAAGGTGCTGGTCCTCTGAATTCCTTGAACAGGCAACGATAGCAGATCGCAGGTGCTATGAGTCCGATCTCCAGCGATCAGTTCACGAAATCGACGGGCTGCCTAATTTGCTGATTTACGAATGAATAAGAGGCACCGCCTGCCAAGCTCGAACCAGCGACCCGCCGACTGACGGCGGTGTTCTGCGAGGTTATCTGTACCCGTCCCCTTTTCAGGGGCAATCAGGTGGCGCCAAGATACTGCGGGTGGAAGTAGTTGTCGTAGCTCATGGCCTGTGAAGTTGTGAAGTGGTATTCGGCGTAGTTGGTAAACGTGTGCGGATTGTCATTGATCACCGAGCCCTTGTAGTTCCATTCGAACTCGGCCGACGCATCGAGAACCGACCTCGGATAGACCTTCGTCGAATAGAAGCGGGTCCTCCTGAAGTACGAGACAGTCACCGTGGGATTCTCTAGAACACGCGCGAAAAACGGATGGAGTTCCCCTCCCTCCTTCTCCCGGCCCTTCTCGAATTTCGCATTGAGGATGCCTTTGATGAAGAAGGACTTCGTCGTCTCGGTCTCGACATCCTCCATCCTGCGGTGGAATTCCTTGCGCAAGCCCAGGTAGAGGCCACCGATGACCCCTATGAGGTACTCCAGGTAGAGCACGGGAACGTATGAACACAACCGCTGTTCGTTGCCGTGACCGTAGGTAACGGGAATGAAGAACATGAGTTCCCGATAGTGGCGCAACTCGATCTCGGTCATGACGTCGTGAACGTTGTGGCAGTTGCTGAACATCATCAGCAACGGATGCATGCTGTCGATCTTCTCGATGGTCGGGAAACTGTCGGCCATGACCTCAGCGGACGGGACGGACATCGCCTCCGGCAGAATCTTCTCGAGATCTCCGGTTGGGAAGTGACCGGCCGCCAGGTAGGAGTAGTTGTTTCCTTCGAGCATCACGTCGTGACGCGTGCGTTTCTTCAGCTGTTTGTACGTTTGCATTTCTGATGCGCTCCCTTTGAGCTTTTTGCTCATTCGCCTGGTTGAATCGCGCGGGGTGCTACCGGACAACGGTAACCGCGCGACCATTGCGCCTGGTTGGGTGACATAGTCACAGCCATTTCTGCCCGAGAGTGAGGGCAGGCGAGAGTTCAACCATGTGAGTATCGGCTCTGAATTATCATGCCATGTTGACAATGTCAACACGATCGAAGATGCTCGATGGATGGTCACAGCACACGGTTCGGACTCGAAGCAATCGCATGGGGATGCCCCCGTTGCGGCGCATGATCCCGGCAGCGTTCGACTCTCGGAGGGGGGGCTCAGGCGGGTACTTATCGATGCCGCTCTCGAGTTGGTCGAGGCTTCTGGAACCCGGGGACTCAGCTGGCGGGAGATCGCCCGGAAAGCCAGGGTGTCGCACAACGCTCCGTACCGGCATTTCGCGAACAAGGAAGAGTTGTTGGCCGCAGTAGCCGAGCAGGGCTTTCGCAGCCTCACCCGGCGAATGATCGACGAAATGGCCGGCGTGCCAGACGACGTGGCGAGGCAACTCGAGGCAATGGCGGTCGCCTATGTGGAGTTCGCGACCGAGAATCCCGCTCACTTTCGGGTGATGTTCGGCCGTGACGTTCCCGACATTGATAAGCACAGCGCGTTGCGAGAGGCCCACGACGTCGCTGTTGGCCTCTTCCGCTCCGGTGTCACCGAAGTGGTCGGGGAAGTCGGACCGATCGGCTCGCAGATCGATGTCGATACCTTTGCCCTGATGGCGTGGTCCCTCGTTCACGGGCTCGCGTCTTTGACCGTCGATGCTCGGGTAGGAGACATCCGCGAGTCTGCCGGGCGTCCGAGTGATCACATCCTTTCCATGACGGCCCTTGTCGGGACACTCATCGAGGCGATGAGGCCAGGCGAATTCGAACCCAATCAATCCGCACCCACAGGAGAGAGCAGAACATGATTTCCCGTAGCGGGCAGGACCGGCGGTATTGGGGACTCGTGGCACCGTTGCCCGCGCCCCTGATCGCGATGTTTGCGCGACAGGCCGAGGAGCAGGGGCTCGAGGGCCTCTTCGCCCCGCAGGTTCTGGGACCGCCATGGTCGACGCTTGCCGTCGCCGCGGCAAACACCGAACGGCTGAAGGTTTCCAGTGGTATCGCGATTGCGGCGGCCCGCAGCCCATTCGAGACTGCGATGGCCGCCATCGACATGGACAGGATCAGTGACGGCCGCTTCATCCTCGGGCTGGGGGCCAGCGTTCAGGCCTGGACCTGCGGCCTCTTCGGAGCCCCGCCTCACAAACCGCTTGCTCACTTGCGCGAAACAGTGGTCGCGGTGCGACACATCATTAGCGGTGCCCACAAGGAACAAGGACTCGAGCCGTTCGACGGCCAGTACTACAAGGGTGATTTTTCAACCCTGCAGCCCCTGGAACCCCCGGTCCGTGAAGAGATTCCGATCTGGTTGGCGGCACTTCGGGGCCCGGCGGTGCGTCTCGCGGCTGAGATTGGCGACGGCATCATGGGTCATCCGATCTGGTCGGTTGACTGGGCCATCGAGAAGATCCAGCCCGAGCTTGCCAGGGGGCTTGCGCGTGGAGGTCGAAAGCGGGAGGACGTCGAAGTCAATCTGTGGTTTTGGTGCGCTCCGAATACCGACGAAGCCGAAGCCATCGATGACGCCCGCACCACCGTGGGCTTCTATGCCTCCTTCGAGCAGTACGAATCGTTCTTCGCCGCACACGGATTTCGAGACGAGGCCCGCCAGGCGCAGGAAGTCGGACGCGAACGCGAAATCTTCACCCGGCCAGACCTGGTACCTGACGAGATGGTTCGTACTTTTGTGCTTTGTGGGCACCCCGACTCGATACGCGAACGCATCGAACGGGCCTGGACCGTGGCCGATTCGCTCACGGTCATTCCACCCGCATACAGCGTGGCACCCGAGAAGATCATGCAATATCAGGCCGCGATCGCGGACCTCCTGTATTGATCTCGCGGGCCACAGCTGAACCCGGAAACCCCGCCGCCAAGCTGAGAAGCTGAAAGGAGAGAAGTGAGATGCGTCTGAATGCAGTGATCGCCGGCGTTGGTATGACGACATTCGGAAAGCACCTGCAGCGGGGGCTCAAGTCCCTCGGTGCCGAAGCCGTTCAGGCCGCACTGACCAGTTCAGGAGTGGATGCGAGCGCTCTCGAGGCTGCCTATGTCGGCAACGCGGCGGCCGGACTGGTGACCGGACAGGAGTCGATTCGGGGACAGGTGATCCTGCGCTCCATCGGACTCGGGCGTTTGCCGGTGGTCAATGTCGAAAACGCCTGCGCCAGTGCCTCGACGGCATTCAACCAGGCCTGCGCCATGGTCTCCGCCGGCTACTACGACATCGCGCTGGCGCTCGGTGTGGAGAAGCTCTACCACGAAGACAAGAAGGTCTCCTTCGGTGCCTTCACTGGCGCCGTCGATGTGGAGTCGATGGCGATTCTCATTCGGCAGCTACAGGAGAACGCGAAGTCATCCGGAGCGGAATCAGCCTCCTCGGGCGCGGGCAGGAACCGTTCGATGTTCATGGACATCTACGCCCAGGTGGCCCGGGCTCACATGTCGGCGTTCGGCACGACGGTTGAGCAGTATGCGGCCGTGTCAGCGAAAAATTCCCTCCACGGCAGCCTGAATTCGCGCGCCCAGTTCCGCGATGTACTCACTGTCGAGGAGGTGCTCGCCCAGCCGATGGTCGCCGAACCCCTGACCCGCTCCATGTGTTCGCCGATCGGCGACGGAGCGGCGGCGGCGGTCATCGTGAGTGAGCGCAAAGCGCGCGAGCTGGGGGTGCGCAAACCGGTGCGGGTTGCCGCTAGCGTGTTGCGCTCTGGTTGGGATCATCACCCCGCTGACCCGGGCACCAGTGAGGTTTGTTCGGCTGAAGCATATGACGAGGCCGGTATCGGACCCGAGGACCTGGACGTCATCGAACTCCACGACGCATCGGCACCCTCCGAGATCTTTACCTACGAGTCGCTCTCGTTGTGCGACAAGGGCGCAGGAGGGAGCCTTATCGATGAGGGTGTCACCCGACTGGGAGGGCGTTGTCCGGTCAACACCAGCGGAGGGCTTCTACGAAAGGGGCATCCGGTGGGGGCCACCGGCATTGCCCAGATCGTGGAGCTGACCGAGCAGTTACAGGGGCGTTCTGGCAGTCGGCAGGTCGAAGGGGCAAAAGTCGCTCTGGCCCACAACGGTGGCGGCACCATCGGCCCCGACGCGGCTGCAATGTGCGTGACGATTCTGAAGTCTTAGCGGTGATGGCAAACTGCGGTCAGAGAGGTCGTTCGGCAACGGTTTGGCTGTTTGTGAGGACTAGTGATGAGTGAGCGCAACGACTGGATCATGGCTGACATGATCGAAGCCCGGGCCGAGCGCATGCCGGATTTCGACGTATTGACTTTCGAGCATCTGAGCCTCGACGGCGGAGCCACGCCGGACGAGGTACGCAGCTACGCCGATCTCCACCAGAACGCCAATCGGATCGCGGCCGCGCTCATCGGCCACGGTATGGAACCTGGCGAACGATTCGGTCTGATGATGCGCAATCATCCCGAGTATGTGGAGACCATGATTGCGGCATCGATCACCGGCTGCGTGTTCGTCCCCATCGACCCGAGGACCAGGGGCGAGAAGCTGGCCTACATGATGCAAAATGCCGGCTGTCGGGGTGTGATCTGCAGCGACTATTGCCTCACCGAGGTGGCGCGCGCCCGCAAAACGGTACCGGATATCGGCTGGATACTCGCGCTTGAGACGGGTGAGGGGCCCGGCGCCGTGCCCCTTGAGAGCGAGGATGCGATCGATTCGATGCGCGAGGCACTGTCCAATCGCACGGACACGGTCGACCGGCGCGTCGAGGACGGCAATGATCCTCTGCAGATCATCTACACGTCAGGCACAACCGGCGACCCGAAAGGCGTGGTCTTCCAGAATGTCCGCTTCGGTGGATCAGCGATGCTGGGAGTGATCTTCGGCTACCAGCCCGAGGATCGGCCCTATACCGGTCTCTCTCTAACTCACGGAAACGCGCAAGCGGTAACTCTTGCACCCTCGTTGAGCATGGGGCTTCGCGCCGTGTTCAGCAGGCGATTCACCAAGTCGAAACTCTTCGATGTATGCCGTACATATGGTGCGACCACGTTCTCCCAACTCGGCGGCATGGCGACCGCGATCTACAGCGAGCCGAAACGTCCCGATGACGCGGACAATCCGGTACGCCTGCTTGTCAGTGCCGGGATGCCTAGGGCGATCTGGGAGGCCTTCGAGAAACGTTTCGCCCTCGACATCTTCGAATGGTACGGGGCCGTAGAGGGTGGCTTCTGTTTCAAACCCGCTGGCGAAGGTCCAGTTGGCTCTTTCGGAAGGCCGGATGCAAATCTGGAGTTGAAGATCCTCGACGAGAACGACGCCGAGTGCCCGCCGGGAGCGGTGGGGGAGATCTGCTCCCGTCCGGCCAATCGCGATGAGAAGGTCGAAGTCGAGTACTTCGACAATCCCGAAGCCTCGGAGAAGAAAACACGAGGGGGCTGGCTTCGCAGTGGCGACATGGGGCACTGCGATGCCGATGGCTGGCTCTTCTTCGACTATCGCAAAGGGGGGGGCTTGCGCCACAACGGCGACTTCGTCAACCCGGGCTTCGTCGAGAAAGTGATTGCCGAGCATCCCCAGGTCAGCGATGTCTTCGTCTACGGCGTGGAGGCTGCGTCGGGAGCACCGGGAGAGAGGGATGTGGTCGCCGCCATCGTTCCCGAGGATGCAGCCGGATTCTCTCCGCCGTCAGTCTTCGAACTCTGCCGCGAAGGTCTCGAGTCCAATTTCGTTCCCAGCTATTTGCAGTTGCTGGACGAGATCCCAAAAACGGCTTCCGAGAAGCCCCAGGAACGGTTCCTGCTCGAAGCGTTCAATGCCAATCCCAAAGCGGTGTTCACAGAAGAGCGCGGCCGGGGCCAATAGTGTGAGGAAATCGAGATGAGCGAATTCGCAACAGAAGTTCTCGGAGAAAATGATCCGGAGCAGACCGAAAAGGAAGCTGGGAAAGTCGCCGGGGTGACGGAGATCGAGGAGGGCGCTCCGTGGAACGCGGTCGAAGATGCCTTTCTGCGCCGTCGTAGCATTCGCAAGTTCAAGAAGAAGCAGGTTCCCGCCCATCTGATTCGCCGGATGCTGGAAGTCGGCCGGTTCGCGCCTTCTCAGGGGAACTGTCAACCCTGGAAGATGGTGGTGGTCCGCGATCGGGACATGATCGAGGAAATGGAGGACTTTTGCGTTGCCTCCTGCCGAAAGATCGCCGGGATGGTCGACTACACCGTTTACGACAAAGGTACGTTCGCGCGCCGGAAGACGGAGATGATGGCGAAGCTCATCTCCAGGTCGAAACCGAATTCCATGCATCCGGTGCCGTTCGCCGCGGTTAGCCTGGTCGCGCAGAATCGATTCGCGGTATTTCATCATCCGCCGACGATCATCCTCCCGTTGATGGATACACGCGGTATCGGGCACCCCCAGATTGATCTCGGCATCGTTGGTACCAATATCGTAATGGCTGCCCACAGTCTCGGTCTCGGAACGTGCTGGGTTGGGCTGGCCTCGTTTTTAAATGAAAGCCCGGAGTGGCGCGAGCGATTGGAGGTGGAGGAGCCTTACGAGATCATCGAGGCGATTAGTGTGGGCTACCCTCTGGGCAAGCCGATGCGAAACACTGTCTCGCGTGAGACTCACGAGACTGTCTGGCTCGAAGATGGCAAGAAGGAACTCATCTATTGAGGTTGCTGGTCTGAAGGCGTCGCGAATCGAGCCGATGTAAGAGGTGATGAATGGGGTTGTTGACGAAGAAGGAAATGAAGCAAACTCCGATTGTGGACGACGCGAACGACGCCAGGTACGGCGTTGTGGAAATCGACCTCGACAAGTGCAATGGATGCAGGATATGCACGCTCATCTGTCCGTCGAATGTGCTGGAACTGTTTGGCGAGAAGCACAACAGGCGCGCCCGGATCAAAGAGGGGCTCGTGATGTGTCTCGCCTGTGACAACTGTCATGCGATATGCGACCGCGACGCCATCTCGATTGTGAGCGGCTACGACTTCGCAGGTCGCTACAAGCAACTGGGCCGCGGCGCCCCGAGCCAGCCCCGGCTCGAATGGGGGAAGCCCGCAGCGGGTGGATATACCGGCACCGTCCCTCAGTGCCCTGCCGCTCCTGAAATGGATGGGCGACATGACTGAAGAGGCAAGTGGCGTGTGGGGCATCATGCTGCCGTGGCTCTCACTCACCGGAGCCGTGATGTGGCTATTTCTCCTTGCGGCCCTGGGGCTAAGAGTGCACAAGATGCTGCGCGCGCGCGGGCGGGAGGACGTGACCGGCCGGTGGCTGGTCGTGACTGGGTGCGATTCGGGGTTCGGTCATGGGGTTGTGGAATCACTTGTCGCGCGAGGCGCGAACGTCATTGCCTTTTGCCTCACCGCCCAGGGTGCTGATGCCGCGCGGTCGCTGGGGGCAAAACTTGCACCCTGTCTCGATCTCACCGACGATGAGGCGGTGGTCGATGCCTCCCGTGAGGTCATGAGTGCGTGCGAAGGCGAGCTTTGGGGGCTGGTACACAATGCCGGGGTTGTGCTGCCGGGCTTCGTCGACTACCAGCCCATCTCGTTTTACCGCACCGTGATGGACGTGAATTTCTTCGCACCCGTCTTACTCACCCAACGGCTGCTCGAGCCGCTCAGGAAAGGTCGGGGGCGCGTGGTGCTCGTCAGCAGTGTCGATGGCCTCGTCAGCCTGCCGGGAAATGCACCCTACGACGCGTCGAAATTCGCCATGGAAGCTTACGCCGACGCGCTGCGCGTCGAGCTCTCCTTCTGGAACGTGCACGTGAGTGTGGTAAACCCGGCGACCATGCGTACGCCGCTTGCGATGGGTTTCTTCGAGGGACACCTCAAGGCATGGCAAGCGATGGAACGTGTTGACCCCGACGGTGCGTGGAAAGAGACCTACCCGAAAGACTGGCTCGATGAGTACATCGCCTTTAACACGCAACAGCTAGAGCGTATCGTCCAGGATCCCGCCCATGCGATCGACGACATCATGCACGCATTGACGGCGAAGCGTCCCAGGCTTCGCTATCTCAGCGGGACGCTGGCGAAGACGCTCTTCTATGCGCTGTGGCTGGGTCCGGAGTCCTGGTCGGCGCGCTTCAAACGCTCGATGATCCAGCCGGCGCCGCGCCTTTGCGTAGTACGCCCTACTTCCGAGGAGAAGGTGTGAGAAAACGAATCTTGGTTGGTGTGATAGTTGTGGTTCTGGTCGTGGGTCTCGCCGCATTCCTGGCCATTGGTGCCAATAGAGGAGCAGGTACCGAGAACGGACTGCACATCGCGGGCATGCTGCACGTCAACGTGAATGTCAGCGACTTTGACCGTTCTCGGGCGTTCTACGAGCGACTCGGGTTCACCGTGCTGATGAAGGTGGAGGAGCAGGCAACCAAAGCGGTTGCCTCCGCAGTAGCCATGGATTCCTATCGGGTTCGCGGGGCGTTGATGGCGCACAAAGACGGCTCCGTGATCGATCTTTTGGAGTGGCGCGCGCCGCAGGACGCACGTCCACCCTATGGCAAGCTCAATCACCTCGGCATCGCGCGCATCGCCTTGACGACGACCGATATCGAGGCCGATGTCGCACGGCTGAAGGCGGAAGGCGTAGAGTTTCTGAGCGACGCGCCCGCC
>DCWG01000029.1:0-15013 GCA_002327525.1 Gammaproteobacteria bacterium UBA2168
GAGTGCTACGTTCAACACGGCGTTCATGGGTGTTGCCATCTCGGGGGACATGGCCGGCCCGTGGCTGCTGCCGAGAATTCTCGGTGCCACCAAGGCGCGTGAGCTTTTTTTCCTACCGGGAAAGTTCGGCGCAGAAGAGGCTCAGAGGATCGGTCTGGTGGCGAGGACCTATCCGGACGAAACGTTCGCAGAGGAGGTGGATGCCATCGTAGATCGACTTACCCGTTCCGCACCGCTGGCGATCGGCGAGATGAAGAAGAACTTCGTCAACGCCGAGAACATGACGTTGCGTGACTATATTGAGCTCGAAACGGAAAGGCACGGTCGCACGGGTGCCAGCGAGGACAGCATCGAGGCGTTTCGCGCGTTCGTGGAAAAACGAGAACCGCAGTTTCGAGGCCGGTGACGCTGCCGCGTGAGTGGTAAGGAGTGACCCGAACCTGGATATTCAGACAAACGTACGATAGGCACCTCCCATGTCGTTTGACCACCCTCCCCGCTGGGAGGAGCTGATCTTCACACGAGATTCATGATCCAATAGTGCCACGTACCGCTCAGGTAGAATCCGGCTGCGCCTGGCGTTTGGCTGGCTGTCTGATCACGTTGGTGAACTACCACGCTATTTACTGGTTCCTTGCTTCAGGCGGTGGCGTTACTAGCCTTTGTGCCGGTGGATGGTGTTAGCCTGCTGCTGTTGGCAAGCGGCCTGTTTCAGGGCGCTGTCGTGCCGTGTTATGCGTTGATCGTGAGGGAATATTTCCCTGCATCCGAAGCGGGTGTCACCATTGGTGTGGTTGTGTTCGCTACCCTGATCGGCATGGCGTTCGGAGGCTGGGCGTCGGGGCTGTAGTACATCGTATGGACGCCTCTGATCATGTATCACCTTGATGGTTTCCGCTCCGGGGCACACAACATACACCAGTGCGGACACTTTGAGATCGTCTGTCTTGCGGCTCTAGTAGCGCGAGCGCCAGGGGCTTCCTTCCTTGGGGTACGGGTACTGCAGATAGTATTCCGACTTCATTTTGATGACATCGTTAGCCACCTCGAATGCCTCCACCACGGATTCCGGCAGGGGGCCTTTTTTCGAAGCTGTCATGATGGGGTCCAGCTGCTCGATGCGTGAAACACCGATCAGGATCGCGTCTCCCAGCGCGCCGTCGGCTGCGGAGTGGTGCTGGGTCCAGCGCACGGCCGCCTCTAGCGCGGTGATGTCATGTTCACCTGCCGCGCTGGCGATGGCATGCAGTGCGCTAAACATCTCCTCGCGCTTCAAGTAGCGCTGTTCGTACTGCTTGATACGCCGGCTCTGGGCGAATCGATCTTCGCCTTTGACCGGCGCGACTCCCTGTTTGTACTTGCCTGTCAGAAAACCACTGGCGAGTGAGCCGTGGGTGTAGTACCTGATGCCGTAGTTGCGCAGCACTGGTACCAGCTCGTATTCGGCGGTTCGATTGAGTGCGTTGTATACACCTTGATAGACCGTTGGCAATACGTATCCCCGGCGATGGCAGTACTGACAGATTTCCACCACCTGCCACGCCGGAAAGTTGGACAGGCCAAACTCCTCAAACTTACCTGCCTGATACCCCTGGTTGATCTCACCGAGAACGTCCTCCAGGTGCAGCTCGGTCGGTGGCATGTGGATGTAGTAGAGAGGGATGGAGGAAGCGCGCAGCGCCAACAGAGACTCGTCTAGTTGAGCCAGCGGGCCGCCTGGAAGGTTTGGATGGTACTTGGTTGCGATGAGTAGAGACGCAGCACTCGGAATGCGACCCAGCACGGCTTCACAGTTGCCGTTCTGATAGACACGGGCCGTATCGATCTCGCGACCTCCATAATCGACGAAGGCACTCACCAACGCTTCGCAGGAGTCATCGGATGCAAGGGGATGCTCGCGTGTCGTGGGTTTGGGTTTGCCGAAAGCCACTGCCCCCAGCACGATTGGCGCTGCCTCGCTGCGGGTGACCGTTTCTGTCATCTATGTTGCTCCCACACGTGCCGGTCCGAAATGATAGCCGCGGGCGCATCGAGCCTGAAAGACGCAAGGCCAAGCAGGATATCCGAAATCAGAGCGCCTGACGCAATGCCCACGCGCGCTCCGATCTCATGCGTGCTGCTTCTTTGTACTCCAGCGCCTTGTCCGAGCTGGCGTTCCCGTCGAGGCCGCGCTTGTACACACCCTGGATGATGCCGGCCGAGCGGAACATGTTGTAAATCACGTAGAACGGCCAGTTGTCGATGTGTTCGCGGCCGGTATGCCGACAGTATTCGGCGAGAAATTCTTCTTCTGCCGGAATGCCGAGCGCTGCCAGGTCGGCGCCAGCCAGGCCCTCGTCGTTATAGGAATCACCGTGATAGTCCTGGCACATGTAGCCGACATCGGCCAGACCGTCGCCGAGGGTGGAGAGCTCCCAGTCGAGCACGGCCACGATGCGAGGTTCCGTAGCGTGGATCAACGTATTGCCGAGGCGGTAGTCACCGTGCACGACCACGACAGGTCCCGGTTCCGGGATGTTGTCCGGCAGCCAGGCCATCAGCTCGTTCATGGCCGCGATGTCCTCCGTCTGAGAGGCGAGATACTGTTTGGACCAGCGATTGATCTGCCGCTCGAAGTAGTTGCCGGGACGGCCAAAATCGCCCAGGCCAACGGCTTGCGGGTCGACGTTGTGCAGCGCTGCCAATACACGGGCGAGATCGAGGTAAATGGCACGTCGTTCCTCGCTCGTGAGCAATGGCATCAATGTCTCGGTAAAGAGCCTGCCTTCCACCATTTCCATGACGTAGAACTTCGTGCCGATGACGGCAGGGTCTTCGCACAGGCAATACATCTCGGGGACGGGCACGTCGGTCGCATACAGCGCCTTCATCACCCGGTACTCGCGATCCACCTGGTGGGCAGAAGGCAACAGTTCTCCGGGAGGCTGTTTACGCAGCACATAGGTCTTGTTGGGGGTGATCAGCTGAAAAGTCGGATTGGATTGTCCACCTTCGAATTGGCGGACTCGCAGCGGACCCTCGTAGCCCGCGACATTGGCCTCGAGATAGCGCATGAGCGCCTCTTCGTCAAATCGGTGTGCCTCGCGCACCTCGGTCAGTTCTACATCGCTCATCAGTCGGGTCGTCATCTATTGGGCGGCAGGCAAGCATACGGGTTGATCATAAGGTCCGCAAAATGCGAGGCTAGCTGCCAGTAACAACACGACCTGACTCACACATTCTCAGGGGGAACATCATGGCACTTGCCAAACGCATGGCCGTCACACTGCCGGCCGGACCCAGGCTCACAGATACCATCGCACGCCTGCAGTGGGCGGAGGACAACGGCTATCCGGACGCATGGTTCAGCGATGCCGGTGCTCCAGATTCGCTCACGCAAGTTGCAGCCATCGCACACCACACCAGGAATATCCGCATCGGCGTGGCCGTGACACCGGTGTATACGCGCACACCCACGGTGCTGGCAGCCACCGCCAATGTGATCAACCAGCTACTGCCGGGTCGATTCATCATGGGTCTCGGTTCGTCCAGTGAGACCATCATGGGTGCGTGGAACGGGATCGAGGTGGACAAGCCCGTCACGCGGGTGAAGGAAACCGCGATCATGGTGCGCTCGATGCTGAAAGGAGAGAAGTCGGACTTCGATGGTGTGACGCTCAAGAGTAAGGGTTATCGTCAGGCGCCGGCCGAGAATCCACCGCCTATCTATCTGGCGGCGCTCAGGCCGAAAATGATCGAAATGGCGGCCGAGTTCGGTGATGGCGTGATCTTCAATCTCTGGCCGTCGTCCGCGCTGCCGAAGATGATGGAGCACGTGAAGATTGGCGCCGAGCGGGCAGGGAAGAATTGGGAAGACGTCGAGATAGTCAACCGTGCCATGGTGCTTTGCACCGACGACAAGGTCATGGGCCGCAATCTGTTTCGCGCCGCGTTCGCGCCCTACTATGCAACGCCGGTATATAACAAGTTTCTCGCCTGGTCTGGCCATGGGAACGCGGCCGATGTCATTACCGAAGGCTGGGCCGCCAAGGACCGGGACAAGACCACGGGTGCACTGTCTGATGAGCTGATTGACGAGATTGCCATCATCGGCAATGAGGAGGAGATCCGCCAGCGTATTCAACAGGACGCTGATGGTGGCGTGCATACGCACATCGTGGCGCCAATGGCGGCGGGCGTTGCCAACGTTCAGCGCACGTTCGGTGCCTTCACGGCAGACAAGTTTACGTTCAAATAGGAGGTGGCCGTGACGCAGTATACCAAGATCGCCATCGACGATCCGCGTCCCGCAGTTCGTCGTATCACGCTCAATCGTCCCGAAAAGCGCAATCCGTTGTCCAATGAACTGCGGGGAGAGATGTTCCATGCACTGGAGACAGCCGATCAGGATGCCGAGGTGCGGGTCATGATCATCCGTGGAGCTGGCCCCTGTTTCTCGGCGGGGTACGACCTGCAGTCCAACGTTGCGCAAGGCCAGCCTTTCTACACGGCCGGTGGACTCGCCAACTGGCCGCGCCACGTGGTGGAGGGATTCTTCAAGATATGGGACCTCGCCAAGCCGGTGATCGCGCAGGTACACGGCTACTGTCTGGCAGGTGGCACGGAACTGGCAACCGCGTGCGACCTGGTCTATGTCGCACAAGATGCCAAAATCGGTTATCCGGTGGTGCGTTCCATCAGTCCGCCGGACAACCAGTTTTATCCCTGGATCGTGGGGCTGCGGCGTGCCATGGAGTTGATGCTGACCGGCGATCACATGTCTGGGATCGAAGCCGCCGAGAGTGGATTCGCCAACCGCGCGTTCCCCGTTGACCAGCTGGAGGACAGGGTTCTCGAAATCGCCGAACGGGTTGCGATGACACCGACGGATCTCCAGCAGATGAACAAGCGCGCCGTGCACAGGCAGATGGATGCGATGGGCATTCGCGCGGGCATCCGTGCAGGTACCGAGATGCAGCAGCTTGCGACATTCACGCAATCCACACAGGCGCATCTGGCGGAGATACGCAAGGGTCTGACGCAGGCGCTCACCAAGCGCGACGAGGCGTTCGGTGACTACAGAACCTCGAAAGAGGACTGATTCTTTCGATGATGAAGACGTTGTACATCATCCGTCACGGCCAGACGGAGTGGAACGTGCAGGCTCGCATGCAAGGTAGGCTCGACTCGGCACTCACCTGCATGGGTCAGCAGCAAGCGGGCGCGCATGGTGCCGCCATCGGTGCCTTGGGCGGAGTGGACGTGCTGTATGTTTCCCCGCTCGGCCGCACGCGCGAGACGGCCGACATCCTCAACTCACACCTCGATGCGCAGATGCGTTTCGAGGAGGCGCTCATGGAGCGTGACTGTGGCGCCTGGTCGGGTCTGACGGTAAGCGAGGTGGCCGACCGCTGGCCGGTCGAGTGGCGTGCGCGCTCACATGACCCGTTCAACCACCGACCGCCGGAAGGCGAGAATCTCGGCGACATGCTGACGCGCGTGGAAGCATTTCTTCGGATGTTGCAGTTGAGTGGCGAATCCACCGTTGGCCTGGTAACGCATGGGATCATGTCGCGTTGCGTTTTGACACATTATCTAGGGCTCAGCGCCGAGGAAGCCATGGGGGTGAAGCATCCCAACGGCATTTTCTACCGCCTGCAGTTTGTAGAGTCAGAGGTTCGCCCAAGTTATTTCATAAATGGCGATGGCCCGCGAGCGGGTTTGCTTCGCGAAGATATGGGTGGAACAATCCTGCGTCCGATAGAAAAGTCTCCGATAGGGGAGCCACAAGGGGGGATGGGATGAAGGTAGATGGTGGCGTAGGCTGGGAACTGGACAAGGTGGGCGATCAGGCCCGGCGGTTGGAGGAGTTGGGTTATTCGGGAATCCTCTCGGCGGAAACGTCGCACGACCCGTTCTTCCCTTTGCTGGTGGCGGCGCAGAACACGCAAAGCGTAGATCTGATGACGTCGATAGCCGTGGCGTTTGGACGCTCGCCCATGACACTTGCCAATATTGGCCACGATCTCAATGCCGCATCGAAAGGGCGCTTCATTCTCGGACTCGGTTCGCAGATCCGTGCGCATATCACCAAACGCTTCAGCATGCCGTGGTCGAGTCCGGCCGCGCGCATGCGCGAGTTCATTCTGGCCATGCGTGCGATCTGGGCCACCTGGCACGAAGGTGAGCCGCTCGAGTTCACCGGCAAGTTTTACACTCATACGCTGATGACGCCGTTCTTCACTCCGACAGACAACGAGTTCGGTGCGCCGCGAGTCGCTCTTGCCGCGGTTGGCCCGAAAATGACAGAGGTGGCCGGGGAGGTGGCAGACAGTATCATCGTCCATGCGTTCACCACCGAAACCTACCTTAGGGAAACCACGCTGCCCGCGCTCGAGCGCGGATTTGCCAAAGGCGGTAAGACGCGCGCGGATTTTGAAATCGCCTATCCTGTATTCGTCGTGACCGCGGATACCGAAGAAGGACTCGAGCAGTCGAAGGTGCAGACGAAACAGCAGATCGCATTCTACGGATCCACACCTGCGTACAAACCGGTGCTTGAGAGCATCGGAGCGGGTGAGTTACAGGGTGAGTTGAACGCGATGTCCAAACAGGGACGCTGGGTGGAAATGGGTGGCCTGATAGATGAGAGTATGGTGAACGCGTTCGCCGTTGTCGGCGAGCCGGATACCATCGCTGCGCAGATCAAATCCCGCTACGGCGACATCGTCGATCGTACGTCGGCCGCCTACGGTAATATCCCGGCTGGGAAGCAGCAGCAGATCGTCCGAGAACTCAAGGCCAGCTAGAGCCAACCGGAGATGAACACGACATGAAAGTAGATGCGGGCTTAGGCCATGACCTGAAAAAAATACCGGACGCGATACGCAAGCTCGAGGCAGCTGGCTACGACGGCGTCAATACGGCCGAAATGAACCATGACCCGTTTTACCCCCTGGTACTGGCAGCGGAGCATTCGAAGCGTATCGAGTTGCGCACGTCCATTGCGGTGGCGTTTGCGCGCAGCCCCATGAATCTCGCCAACCTCGGGCACGATCTGAATGCCTATTCGGGTGGGCGCTTCACACTGGGTCTCGGTTCGCAGATCCGTCCGCACATCACCAAGCGCTTCAGCATGCAATGGGGCGCGCCCGCTGCACAGATGCGCGAACTGGTTCTGGCGATGCGCGCGATCTGGGCTAACTGGTATGAGAAGAAACCGCTGCAGTACGTCGGCAAGTACTACACGCACACCCTGATGACACCGGCGTTCACCCCGGAGAACACCGAACAGGGGGCACCCAGAGTGGTTCTCGCAGCGGTAGGCCCGGGCATGACGGAAGTGGCCGGTGAGGTGGCCGATGGAATGATCATTCATCCGTTCAGCAATCTGCCCTACATCGAGTCGGTGACCGTGCCCGCAATCGAGAAGGGACTGGCCATGGCCGGACGTAGCCGTGACGATTTCGAGTTGTCGTATTCGTGTTTCGTGGTCACGGGGCGTGACGAGGCAGAGTTCGAGGCGAGCCTCAAGGCCACCAGGGAACGCATCGCGTTCTATGGTTCCACCCCGGCGTACACGGGTGTACTGGAGGCTATCGGTGTCGGAGAGCTGCAGGGCGAACTCAATGCCATGTCCAAACAGGGACGCTGGCAGGAGATGGGTACGCTCATCACTGATGACATCGTTCGCGAATTTGGCGTCGTGGGCTCACCGGACGAGATTGCGCCGCAGATGCTGGAGCGATATGGCAGCTTCGTGGACCGGACGTCCGCGTCGTTCCCGGTGGGAGATGACGAACAGCGCCAACAAATCATCAGCGCGCTGCGCCAGGGCTGAGACTCGGAGAACGGGGTGGGCTACCACCCCGCATTCCCTGCTCAACGGTTGTTTACGATCGTGTTTCTTAGATTTTTTTGTAAGATACTTGCCTGGTGACAGGCTGGCGAAAACCGCGTTCCTGATCACAGTTCATGTGTGGACGGTTTCGCAGGTTAGTGCCCACTAACTAATAAGTTGTTTACATCGTAGTCATATCTGCCGCACATCTGCCGCGTACCATTTACTGCTGTACCATCCGGTTTCAGACGTTAGAATGCGGGCGCGCCGGGACCGGCGAATGGATGTTTGGTAACCAGCGGTTGTAACGACACTGGCTGCGATGGCAGGATTCTCGGAGAAATATCGGAAGTCGAAGATGCGTAGTGCACGCCCGAAATTCGAAGCACCCGCAATTGAGCTCTGGAGGCGAATACCCGCTGTGGTTCGCCGCCTCATGGCGGTTCAGCTCGGCGCCCTTCTCGCCTTCGCTTTCGTTGGCGTTTCAATGGGTCCGGAGCTCACGGGCAAGGGCTTGCAGAACATTAGTTTCGCCAAACCCGCCCTCGCAAGCGGCCCGCGGTGGGAAGAAAGAGTAGCCGACTTCGGCAATCGTATGACACGTGCGTGGGGTGTGAGGCCAGAGACTGCGCACGAGTTCTCGGCCTGGATTCTCGAGGCGTCGACGCGTCAGAAACTGGAACCCGAGCTCATTGCGAGCCTCATTCTGACGGAGAGCCATTTCCGAAAGAACGTGCGCTCCTACTATGGTGCGGTGGGTCCCGCACAGGTGCGTCCGGAGTACTGGTCGGATTTTTGTGGTGTGGCGGATCTCACCGACCCTGAGCAGAACGTCTATTGCGGCGCACAGATTCTCGCCTACTACCGAGAGCGGTGCGGCGCCGAGCGTTGTGCGCTCAGCGCCTACAACACCGGACTCAAAGGCATGCGTGGCGTGCATCGTCAGGCAGGTCTGCGCTACGTGAGTAAGGTGGGCGATCAGCTCGCCAAATTCGCACTCCTGTAAACTCCTTCGAATAGCAGTTCCCGATTTCCTGCGCCTTTACGTGTCGAGTAGCGGCTTACCCCCGAGCGATGCGCTACACTGGGTGTTCAGATCCCACGCGGAGAGATTCGTGACACAACTAACTGCGACAGGGCGCTGGATCCTGTTGATCTCGATGCTCGCAGTAATGTGCAGCGGCAACGTAACTGCACAGAAACAAGAGTTGCCTGCGTGGCTGCAGCCGGATGTACTGAAAGCCTCTGTGGAGATAGGCATGAGCGAAGAGCAGCTGCAGCAGTTTCGGGCCGTCGTGAGTCGCTTTCTCGACGGGCGGATGAAGGCCATCAACAAACTGATGCGAGGCCACAACGTCACCAACATGGATCGCAAGCTGAAGAGCAAGACCAACTCGCTCAAGAAGAAAATGGACAAGGAGATGGCGGAATTTCTCACAGAGGAGCAGTTGCCGAAATACGGGGTCTACCGCGACCTACTGGTCTCCAAGTTCCGCATCTAGAAGAGATTCCATCAGAGGCTTCATTCGCTGCTGGGAGGAAGGCACATGACTGATTTTGGCGTTCTGATGTTTCCAACAGACTACGCGGTTCAGCCCGTGGAATTGGCCCGCGCCGCAGAGGCGAGGGGCTTCGAGTCGCTGTTCTTTCCAGAACACACGCACATTCCGGCGAGCCGTAAGTCACCGTGGCCCGGTGGGCCGGAGTTGCCGCAGGAGTATTGGCACAGCCACGACCCGTACGTGGCGCTGGGTGCAGCGGCGGCGGTAACGGAGACGTTGAGACTCGGTACCGGCATCACACTGGTGACGGAACGCGACCCCATAGTCATGGCCAAGCAGGTGGCTTCGCTCGACCATATCTCGGGCGGACGCGTACTGCTTGGAGTGGGTGCGGGGTGGAATGCCGAAGAGATGGAAAATCACGGCACCGTGTTTGCCGATCGCTGGAAGATACTGCGTGAGCGTATTCTCGCTATGCGCGAGATATGGCGAGAGGAGGAAGCGGAGTTTCACGGCCAGTTCGTGAACTTTGATGCGGTGTGGAGTTATCCCAAACCGGCTCAGGACGGGGGACCGAAAGTACTCATGGGGGCTTCCAGCAGGTACACGTGGAAGCGCGTCGCCGAATACTGTGATGGCTGGTTTCCGATACATCAGGACGCCAACCGTGCTTCGGCATCGGGGGCGCTGGACTATGTGGCGAGTATTGCCGCCGTACGCAGGGCCTGGGCGGAGGCAGGACGCGATGGCGAGCCGGACTTCAGCATATTCGGCGTCGGGCCGGACGCGCAACGCGTGGCCGAACTGATAGACATGGGCTTCAATCGCATCATCTTTGCGCTACCTTCGGCGGATGCGGATACGGTGATGCCGTTGATGGATCGGTACGCCGAGATCGGACACGGCGTCAACAGCTAGGAAAGAGACAATCTCCTGCACCGTACGGTCGCTGGCTGGTACGCCAGCCGCGGCACCGTTGGGCTACTACAGCTGGACCTTCGGTCAGGCGGCCCGGGATCCCTACTACATCATGGTAGTGATCTACATCTTCTTTCCGTATTTCTCCAACACGGTGGTGGGCGACCCGGTGCAGGGGCAAACACTGATCGGTTATCTCAATGCCGCCGGTGGTTTCATCCTTGCGCTGACGGCGCCCTTTCTCCGCGCCATTGCCGACAAGAACGGCCGCCGCAAACCCTGGGTGGCGGCGACCGTGATGATAATGTCCCTTGGTGCTTCATGCCTGTGGCTGATCTTACCGGGCGGTGAAGGCCTCGGCGTATGGCCGGCTCTGGCACTGTTGCTGGTGATCAGTGTCGCATTCGCCACCTCGGAAGTGTTCCACAACGCGATGCTGCCGAGCGTCGCGCCGCTCGATAAGGTGGGAACCATCTCGGGTATCGCCTTTGCAGCCGGCAATGTCGGCGGTCTGCTGCTGATGTTGTTCGTGTTGTTCGCCTTTTCGATGCCGGGCACCGTCGAGTGGTCGTTTCTACCCGGGGAGCCGCTGTTCGGAATCGATCAGGATGTACACGAGCACGATCGAATTGTGGGGCCCATCGCGGGTGTGTGGATGTTTCTGTTCACGCTGCCGGTGCTAATGTTCACACCGGATGGCACGGCTTCGGGCACTCCCATCGTCGCCGCTGCCCGGCAGGGAGTTCGCGATGTGCTGGACACGCTGCGTCAACTGCCGCACTACGCCAACATTGCCATCTACCTGCTCTCGAGGATGTTCTTCATCGACGGCATGGTCGGCGTGATGACCTTTGGCGGGGTGTATGCATCCGGCACCTTCAATTGGGATACCACGACACTGCTCATTTTTGGGCTGTGTACAAGCGGATCCGCCATGTTCGGTGCCTGGATAGGCGGGCTCATCGACGACCGGTTTGGCTCCATAACGACCTTGAAGATCGCTATTGGCGTAAGTTCACTGGTGCTGATCACACTGGTCTCCATCCAGCCGGACAGCGTGCTTTTCGTGGTGCCGGTGGGTTCCCACAGCGTATGGAGCTTTCCCTACTTCACCACCGCTGCGGAGATAGTCTATTTCGGTACTAATCAAGTGTTTGCCATGTTCTTCGTAACGGGACTGTCTTCGTCGCGTACGCTGATGGCGCGTATCGCCCCGCCGGAGATGGCGACGCAGTTTTTCGGCCTGTTCGCGCTCTCGGGTACCGTGACCGCATTCCTGGCTCCGCTTATGGTGGCCACTGCCACGGGCTGGTTTCAGTCACAGCGAATCGGATTTGCATCGCTTGCCGTACTCATGGTGCTCGGTGCGGCGTTGCTGTTCATGGTGCGTGAGGAACCGGCAACCGTAGCGTCCATTCAACCGGCCTCCTGAGAGCCGTCACTGCGCCCGTGTGCGTTCCTCGGCAATGATCTGCTATCCCCTCCCACTCGCCCCACATATTGCACATGGCGTGTTTCGATCGCTCCCACGGGTCGTTACCTTCTTCGTATTCGAGCCACTCTCCCAGCCAGCCCTGGTCGGGGTGATCGGATAACCCGGTCAGCACTTTGTCCGGTTGCCGGCTCTTGTTGCGGATACGGAAGATGATGTTCTTGCGCGATTCGGTTCCGTTTTCGTTGTGCGACCCGGAATGGGGAATGTTGTACATCGCGATGCAGGCATCGCCGGGTTGCATGAGAACCTGCACAGGTCTCGGCCAGCGCTGCCCATCCGGCGTGGTTTCTGAGGTCTCGTCGCACAGCGCCTCACGGACACTGTCCGGCAGGTAGTTCATGCCACTGCGGTTGGGGGCATCCGTATTGAGGCGCAGACGGCGGCCGACGCACTGTCCACCCACTACGAAAATATGCCGCATTAGCGGCGAGCTTTGGTTACACGTAGCCACTTGTGGCTGAAGTGGTTCTCAACCCGTAGCCAGGAAGAGGATCAGCGGATATCGTGGAGAATGCCATCGAGTTCGCGCTCGACGTCCCCGGCGCTGGTGACGTGTACGCTGTTGAGACCCACCTGCCGCGCGCCGGCGATATTCTCGTGTGTGTCATCGAGAAACAGCACTTCCTCTGGAGCCATGCCCATGCTCTGCACCACGAACTCGTATGCTTCCCGATCGGGTTTGCGTAGGCCGATCTCGGAAGAAACGTAGATATGGTGAAAAGGCTCCAGTTCAGGTTCGTACAATGACGACCACTTGTCGTGATGCACTGCGTTGGTATTGGTGAACCCATAAAGGGGCATGCGGTTTGCCACGTCAGGCAGCCGCCGCACCACTCCACCGTAGGCACCTACGAACAATGCGTTCCAACCTTCCCGCCACACGGACACGGGCAAGTCGACCTTGAAGCGAGCCTCGAGGGCGGCTGCATATCGCTCGAAGTCACGCTCCCCGCGTTCGTGTTCACGATAAGCGTCATCCAGCTGCCAACGTTCGTAGAAGCGGCGTACATCCACATCGGCAGCCTCGGCCCAGAAGGCAAACACGCGGCGAAAGTCAACGTCCAGCACCACATTGCCGAGGTCGAGGAGAACGGCCTTGATCATCTTTGCTCCAATAGCTGCTCGCCCCTTAGCTTAGGGAGAGCCGATAGCCGGTCTCGAGGTTGATGGCCAATCCGGGTTTCTTCAGTGTCCGCATACTTGCCTTGAACGCCTGCGTTTCCCAACCGAGGTGCGCTGTAAGATCCGCGGCCCTGCATCCCGGATGATCGCGGATGAGTTCTAGGGCGGTCCACGTCCCGGGCCCGCGTCGGGACCGGTCGTCGATCTTTCTCAGACGATCTGTCATTGCATCGCGATCTGCGCATTGCAGCAATGTGTAATCCGGTTGATTCACAGCTTCGCTGCCGATGTGTCGAAAGTCCACACGAAACACCTGGCGGTCGAGTTCGACGCCCAGGAGGTTGGCGAGCGCATCCCTGCCGGTCGTGCCGCGGCCTCGATGACGGCACGATTTTTCAGCGCTTCCTTGTGGACATTGACCTCCAGGAAGGACTCGAGCGGCGGTAGCAACAGGGCGAAACGCTTGCGCTGCGCCAGCCTCGAGAGCGTCTGAGCGCTGAATGACTCCATCAGCGCGTCGCTCAGGGCGCAGAGGATTTGCGTCCTGTTCATGGCCTGCCGGCGTGTGAGCGGTGTATGCCGGCTACTTCATTGCCTTGTGAAAACCGAGCAGACCCCCCATGTGCGTCTTGTTGGAGATATCGCTGAAGCCGAGATCGCTCAGCAACTGCGACAGCTCATCGGCCGAGTAGAACGCACTCAGCGCATTGACGAAGTATTTCTTACA
The DNA here is from genome assembly GCA_002327525.1 of Gammaproteobacteria bacterium UBA2168. Classification (GTDB taxonomy): domain Bacteria; phylum Pseudomonadota; class Gammaproteobacteria; order Pseudomonadales; family Azotimanducaceae; genus JASLQO01. The sequence goes on from DCWG01000029.1 coordinate 13,584, forward strand.
GCCGCGTGCAGCCGAGCCGCTGTTGAAGATCCATGAGGTAAAGAGCAGGCAGAACCTGAGGTATGCGTAGTGTACAACCTCCATGAAGCGCGTGCGCGGGCGCAGCATGTCGCTGTGATAGAAATGCCCGCCGGGCTTGAGAACTCGTCGGATTTCCTCAAATACCTCGATCACACGCAGGTGCCGGGAGGCGAACTGCAGCGTGACGACATCGAAAGATTCGTCGGGAAACGGCAGCTTGTGTACGTCCCCGATCGTACTTTGAATTTCAAATCCCTGCTGCTGCGCGCGTTTGCCGCCGACCTTCTGCATTGCGCTGCTGCGATCGATGGCACACACAGTGAGGTCCGGCTGTTTCTTCATCATCGCGATGCCAACAGCGTTGGTTCCGGCACATACGTCGAGTGCCTTGTGCCCGGACTCCAGGTGGATCATCGAGAGAAAGCTCGAGCGAAACCAGCCCCAGAGTCCGAGACTCGCAACATTGTTCGCCTTGTCGTAGTACTTCGCAACGTCGGCGAATACTTCATTCAGTTCTTCGCTCCAAACCTGGTTGAACCTGTCTTCACGAATATTTTCCCGCTCCGAAAACGGGACGACAGTCATATCACTTGCCACGATGTTGCTCCGAAACTAGCACGATGATCATTCGAGTTTGTCAAAGTTGGTCAAGCAGTTTGCCGGATATGGCTCGCTTGTAGTGGAAAAACTCCCGGCCACGCGATATCAGGAGGCGGCTCTTTCAGAAAGTAAGTATTGTAAACCCACGAATCCCTTTGCTGGACACTACACGTCCGGCTTTGCTTCGCCAAGGGTATCGCGGTCCGACAAATTGCTGGCTGGTGAATTAGAACAAAAAACGCCGCATTCCTTACTACGCTGTTTCCCTCATATGAACTTGCGTTAGCGATGGTTGAATGTACTCTTTTTCGGGTCAGGCCGGTCGGGTGGGGTAGCATATCCGGACCGAAAGCGGACATGTGGAGTGATACCTTGAGAGCCAGTTGGAGTTAAGAAGCATGGATGTCGTCAGAACCGACGTAGCCATTATTGGCGGCGGAGGCGCGGGCCTGCGTGCGGCGATTGCCATCGCCGAAAAGGCGCCTGACCAGCATATCAGCCTGATATCCAAGGTGTACCCCATGCGCAGCCATACCGTGGCGGCGGAAGGGGGATCAGCGGCGGTGACCCAAGCCCATGACAGCCTCGAACATCACTTCAACGATACGGTCGCCGGTGGCGACTGGCTGTGTGAGCAGGACGTGGTTGAGTACTTCGTGGCGAATTGCCATGAAGAGATGGTGCAGCTCGAACACTGGGGTTGTCCGTGGAGTCGCAGGGAAGACGGTCACGTCAACGTGCGGGCATTCGGCGGGATGAAGATCGAGCGTACATGGTTCGCGGCAGACAAGACCGGCTTCCACATGCTG
>DCWG01000029.1:15319-15715 GCA_002327525.1 Gammaproteobacteria bacterium UBA2168
AAGACCGGCTTCCACATGCTGCACACGCTGTTTCAGACGTCGATCAAGTATCCGTCGATCCATCGCTACGACGAGCACTTCTGCTGCGAACTCATCGTGGAGGACGGGCGCTGTCAGGGCGTGCTGGTCATCGATGTTGCGAGCGGCGAATTCCGCCTGATCCTGGCCGGTGCCGTTATCATCGCAACCGGTGGCGCGGGCAGGGTGTTTCGCGAGAACACGAATGGGGGCATCGTTACGGGTGACGGCATGGCGCTCGCCTACCGCCGCGGCGTGCCGCTGCGCGACATGGAGTTTGTTCAGTACCATCCAACCTGCATGCCGCGCACGGGGCTGCTATTCACGGAAGCCTGCCGTGGTGAAGGCGGGTTTCTGCTGAACAAGGACGGCTATCGC
>DCWG01000018.1:0-125 GCA_002327525.1 Gammaproteobacteria bacterium UBA2168
ATTCAAATTCACGGTGCCATGGGGTTCACGGAAGATACGTTTCTACCGAAAGCCTATGCCGCCGCCCGCTACATCCGGGTCGGCGACGGCCCGGACCAGGTGCATATGTCGTCCCTGGCCCGGCA
>DCWG01000018.1:381-2792 GCA_002327525.1 Gammaproteobacteria bacterium UBA2168
AGCCTATGCCGCCGCCCGCTACATAAGGGTGGGAGATGGTCCCGACCAGGTACATATGTCGTCGCTCGCACGACAACTGCTGCGCCAACACGCTGGGTGACGATGGCGGTGGACACCGGGATGGATGACGGCGCGGTTCCGCTCGAACCGGTACTGTGCCGTATGGCCGAGAGAGTTTACGGTCGAGACACGCAGATAGAGAACCTGCGAAGGCTCTCTGGTGGTGCCAGCCGGGAGACCTGGTCGTTCGATGTGCTGCTGCCAGAAGGCGAACGGGTGCCTCTGATACTCAAACGCGATCCGGCTTATCGGAATGCGGACGGAACCATCACGGGTGAACAGGCCCCGCTGGGTGTGTCGCGCATCACCGAGGGAAGACTCATAGAACTGGCGGGTGGCGCCGGTGTGCCCGTACCCGATGTGGTGGCCTATCTGGAGGCGGATGAGTGTACGACCGAAGGGTTCGTCACCAGACGTCTTGAGGGTGAAGCACTCGGTTTGCGTATCGCCCGCGACGAGGGACTGGCCGAAGCGCGGGAGAACCTCGCCTTCCAGTGCGGGCATGCGGCTGCCAGGCTGCATGGCATCGCGGTGGATTCGCTTCCGCCGCTCGAATCGATGAACGTCCGCGAGGAACTGGCTTACAACCGCGAGTTGATGGATGCCAGTCAACACCCGTACCCGGGTTTCGAATATGGATTCAGCTGGCTGGAAGAACGCGTCGAGTTGGCGGGAGAGCGCCACACGCTGGTGCACGGAGACTTTCGTAACGGCAATCTGCTGGTGAGTCCGGGTGGGTTGCGCGCCGTGCTCGACTGGGAGCTGGGGCACCTGGGCAATCCGGTGATGGACCTCGGCTGGTTGTGCATACCCTCGTGGCGCTACGGTCACGTGGACAAACCGGTTGGCGGGTTCGGCGAGACATCTGAAATGTTGGCGGGATACGAGGCTGGTGGCGGAGAGCGGGTCAGTGAACAGAGTCTGCACTTCTGGGAAGTTTTCGGAACGTTGCATTGGGGAATATTGTGCATCGAGATGGCGTTTCGCCATCTGAATGGGCCCAATTCCTCGCTCGAACAGGCCGTGATTGGGCGCCGCACGGCAGAAACCGAATACGATCTGTTGCAGCTGGTCGATTGAGTGAGGCGAACGTGGTGAATAAAGTGGTATGCAGGGAGGTGCTTCATGCCCATTGATCGACCGGAAGCGGTTGAGCTGGTTGCCGCGGTCGCAGAGCACCTGAAGGAACACGTCGCGCCGCTGCTGGAGGGACAGCCTGCTTTTCACGTGCGTGTTGCGATCAATGCGCTCGCGATCGTTGAGCGTACGATGACAGAAGGTGAGGCGATGGATCAGCGAGAGCTCGAGAGTCTGCAGGGTCTGCTCGCACAGGAGGGTGACCTCATTGATCTGAACCGCCGCCTCTCAGAGCAAATCCGGTCAAAGGAGATGGAGGATCAACGGGACGCGGTTCTGGCACATCTACGTCGTACGGTGGTGGACAAACTGCGGCTGGCCAACCCTCGTTACATGAATCCTCGTCATTGAAATCTGCGGGCGGTTACCCTCGATGCACGCCGTGGTAGTTCAGTAGTTGCGCATACGGTCGATTGCTTGCACGCTCACGCCCCAGCTCGTAGGCATTCTGCTGCAGTGTGTCGGAGGCCACGGCGGGTTCAAAGGAGGACGAGATCTCCTGTTTGGAGGTCGCCTCAGTGGCATTGGGTCGTGTGGTTGCGGGCGTACCGACGACAATCTGTTCGATGACGTGTCCTCCTGGGCCGGGTGCATAGGTGACGCGGTAGTGCAGGCCTTTTACCAGCGTGTGATTCGCCGATAGCCCCCCATAACAGACCCGGTGCGTTTGGTGCAGACGTGATTCGGCCACTGGACGTGCTCTATACTCCGAGCCTCGCGCCCGTTCGTAGCTGAGATGGTGGCGCGTAAGGTGTACGAGTTTTCGTGCGGGTTGTATGAGGAATAGTCTTGTTTCGCAATAAGAACACGCTAACCGGTTTGTCCAAGACCTGCGGCTGAGCAGCAAAAGTCAGCTCGGTCGAGTTGAACGCTTTGCTCGCGAAGCTGTCGCCGGTGACAGATCCGAATCTCATCGTCGGGTTCGATACCAACGACGATGCGGGAGTCTATCGCCTGACGGATGAGTTGGCGGTGATTACTACGGCTGATTTCATCACGCCGCCATTTGATGACCCGCTGCTGTTCGGCCGCATAGGTGCTGCTAACGCGCTGAGCGATGTCTTCGCCATGGGAGGACGTCCGCTGACGTGCCTCAATCTCGTCTGTTTTCCGGCGGACAAGCTCGGGGGTGAAGTGCTCGCCAATATCATCATGGGTGCACGGCGTGCGATCGAGGAGGCTGGAGCCGTGCTGGTTGGGGGGCACACGGTGAG
>DCWG01000057.1 GCA_002327525.1 Gammaproteobacteria bacterium UBA2168
CGGGTGAGTCAACTCGCGCTCTCGAGGCAATCCGTAATCTCGCAACGTCACATCAGCTTCCTCGAAACAGGACGCTCTCATCCGAGCCGGGCGACGGTGCTCGCGTTGTCCGATTCGCTCGACACCCCGCTACGGGAACGCAACGCACAGCTGCACAGCGCCGGGTTCAATGACATCTATGAAGTACAGACGCTCGATGACACTGTCGTCGCTCACTGTCCATGAATCCGAGCGATGCGCTTCCGCTCGTTCTCATCGAAGAGATACTCAGACATCCCGATGCACCCGATCATTGGCATCAGCCTGCCAGGAACACACCGCTGACACCGGCTGTCACCATGTCAATGACCTATGGTGTCAATCGCTATGAGCTGCTCAGCGTGCTGGCGCACTTCGGCGCACGACAACACGTGACCATCGAAGAACTGAGTGTCGAAACCTTCTACCCGGCGGACGGAACCACCAGACTGAAGCTGGTTGAGTTAGCGAGTTGGGAGACCGGCTCCGGAGGCAGCCGGTTCCTAAACGCTACTTAGGGGACCAGCGCCGGGCGCCGCCGGTAAATTTCTTCGCCGCTCGGGCCTGCTGTTTAGCCAGCTTTTCGTCGTAAGCCTTAGCCTTACGGTACCCTTCTCTAGTACGGGGGAAGTACTTCTGAATCTGCTCCCCGTTTACGCTTCGGGAAACACGGTACGCGCGATACTTACCCTGCTCGTGCTTGTATACGGCCACTAGTTTCGTCCTTCTCCGCGATCAACGTGTGCATTGTACGCCGTCAAGGCCGCCTAACAAAAGAGCTTTGCGCACAACTGACAAAAAAAAGACAAGTTCCGGCTTTTGTTTCGAAAAGAAATGCCAAACCACTTGTTAGACGTAACCATGGTCATGTTAACGCGTATTACATCGTCTCACTCCTCACATCCCGGGGCAATCCCACGCGAAACGTCTAGTAGTTTTCCGTCACTACGCACTCCAGTTCGTCGCATTTTGAGACGATTCGCACCTGTGTGTCGAACAATTCGTTAGCAAGCCGCACACCGCTGTTTACCGCGGCACTACCCAAATCGGCGAAGACCACGCCCGTTCCTGAATCGTGCGCTTGAGATCCGGTCGTGGCTCTATACCCGCGCGCAACGCATCCCAGGTCGACCAGCGACAAGTGGGGTTCTCGAGCACCCGAACGTAATAGAATGCGTGCTGATCGGGTTCGAAATTCGGATCAGACCAGCTGGCCTTCAGTTCCGCGTCTCCCTTGAATGCATCGAACTCACAGGTTTTCGGATTCACGTCCGCACCGTTGTCGGGACAACGGTGGGTATTCGGATCAAGGCTGCCTCCGTCCGAGCAGGCCACGTCATACACCGCTTCCCTCACCTCACCGCCCTGGATCCAGCCTTTGACGATCTGCAGTCGCTGCAGCCAGGCGCTTTGCGGGTCACGGGCGGCCCAAGCGACGAAGTCGGGTGCACCATGGCGTTTGCCGAGGAGGTCGCCGCCCATGGGAACTCCTTTTTCGTAGAGGCTCGAAACCACAGACGGATCGTCCAGATCTAGTTTCGCGATGTCGTAACCAGCGAAGAAGCGCACGCGCATCCTCGTACCGCTAGTCGCAAAACTCTCCTTGCGCCGAAGCGCTGCGTAGAGCGCCTCACGCGTATTCGCCTCCGCCCACACGCCGGCGAGTCCGGATGCGCCCCAGTCAGCGAGATAGCCCGCAGACTTCTGATCCTGCGGCAACGTGGCAAACTCGTCCCAGTCGCCCACACCATCCGGGAGCGCCGACCCACGGCGCACCGGCGACCCGTCGTTGATACCCGTCTTGCTGTAGAAGTGCTGTTCTTCATAGGGCGCGCCCGCATTATGGGTATCGCTCGATCCAATCAGCCCGAATCGATAAGGATTGAAATCCTCTTTCTCCTCGAACTCGAGACCGGTGAGCAATGCATCGCGCACATACGACCCCTTCACGCTAATCGTCACCTCCTTCCCATCGCCGAGCGCTGCGAAGATCTCCGGGCTGTCCGCAAAAATCTCGAAATCGGCCCACTCGTCGTTGGGAGAGAGCAACGGGTGCGTATCGGAGGTGCCTTTGACCTGCGTCATCTCGACCAGTGGTTCGTTACGCATGCGTTGTTCTGCATATGCTTCGTCAAGCGGATCACCACCAAACATGGTGCGCATGAACATCGTTCCGTTACTCCAGTTGGGGTTGTGCGGAATCGCCAGCGCTTCGATACCCCTGGCACGGTTGGCATCCATCCAATCCCACAGATCTTCGGGATTCAAGGAGTCAGTCGCCGCAAACGGCTTTGCAGGCGCCTTCGCACCCTCGAAGATGACGTTGCGGTGCAGATTGAAAGGCGGAGCCGAGGTGTACTCGTAGCCTACGAAGGTCGTAAAGCGGCCAGGTTTATTGTGGCGCTCGGCCGCTGCAATCTCCGCGCGCCAGGTGTCACGGACGACGTCCTCGTGCTGCAGGCGCGAATCCGCCTTACCGCTAATGATGGCCGACGCGACGTTGCGAAACGCGGACATAAACACCGCGGGGTCGCTGCTGATCAACTGCCGCGCCAGGTCCCCTTTCGACAACCTGTGCTGCGGATCGCCCATTGCATGCAGCACGCCCATGTAAGTTGCGTGATCGGTGACCGCCATGAAATCGAGCGGCGCCCCACGCAGCCTGATCGGATACCCGAAAGCGTGCTGCAGCGCATCGCCTCGTGCGTAACGGTAGGCATCGTCCGGCGTCGCCCGTACATTGAAGATGTAGGCGTCGAAGGAAAAGCGCGTATGCACGTGTAGATCCCCGAAATACGCCTCCCGGTCCCCGGGGTTGTTCGCAACCGCTGCATCGCCAAAACAAACCAGCACCAAGCAGACAGCCAGAACGATGTTGGTGATTCGCATATGCATTCCCCTTCGATCGAAATTCGCATTGCACCCAATCGTACCCATCTTTCTGCGCTAAACATACGACCGTATCGGGGGTCTCGGTGCAGGCGCCATCACCCGGATTGGGTGAGCGCACCTCAATGACACAGATCAGTTGCCGGAGCTGGTGCCGAGACAGAGTGAGAAGTGAGCAGATGGTGGGTCGTCTGGGGCTCGAACCCAGGACCAACGGGTTAAAAGCCCGGTGCTCTACCAACTGAGCTAACGACCCTGTCTTGCTGACAGCGCTGACCGTCGAAGACGGCGCGGGCGCGCATTGTATGCATGCGGCGATCCGGAAACAAGCGAACCGGCTCCCGATTGTCACCCTCCCGGATCTGCCCCACTACCCATGGTGTAGCTTGTCGGATCCGCAGCCCCCGCATCGACGAATCCCTGTCTGCGCAGCCGACAACTGTCACAGCGTCCGCACGCTTCACCCTCCTCGTTCGGCTGGTAACAGGATATCGTCATACCGTAATCGACGCCGAGCGCGAGGCCACGACGTATGATCTCGCTCTTGCTCATGTCGATGAGCGGTGTGCGTATATGGATACCGGCACCTTCCACGCCCGCCCGGGTAGCGACATTGGCCGTCCTCTCAAAGGCACGGATGAACTCGGGCCGGCAATCCGGGTAGCCGGAATAGTCCACGGCGTTGACCCCTATGAAGACATCGTTGGCTTCAAGCACCTCGGCCCACGCCAGCGCAAGTGCCAGGAACACCGTGTTGCGTGCCGGTACGTATGTGATCGGTATGCCTTCCACCGGCTGTTCCGGCACTTTCAGATTTTCGTCAGTCAGCGCGGACCCACCGAATGCGGAAAGGTCTATCGCGAGAACCCGGTGTTGGTGAGCACCAAGTTCCCTGACGATGCGCTCAGCTGCTTCGAGCTCTACCGCATGTCGCTGCCCGTAGCGAAACGACAGCGCGTGACATTGATACCCTTCAGCGCACGCCATCGCGAGCGTGGTTGCCGAATCGAGGCCTCCGGACACGAGGACGACCGCGCGCTTCATCTTCCCGGCTCCTCTCCCCACAGCAGTTTGTGAAGCTGCACCTGCATGCGCACTTCCAAAGCATCAGCGACGATCCACTCGGCAAGTTCTCGTGCCTCGAGCTCGGCGCTGCTCGGTGAAAAGAGAACGTTCGCGAAGCGCTCGTCAAGAGCATGTTCGTCTACCTTCATCCGTGCCCACTCATAGTCCTCTCGGCTACAGATGACGAATTTCACCTCATCGTGCTGCCCACAGTGCGCCAGGTTCGACCATTGATTGCGATGCGCTTCCCCCGAACCCGGCGTCTTCAGGTCGAGGATTTTGATCACGCGTGCATCCACCGTAGAGACGTCCAGAGCCCCGCTGGTCTCAAGCAAGGTACGCAGCCCCTCGTCGCAAAGAGCGCTCAGCAGGCGGTGCACGTCCGGCTGCGCAAGCGGTTCGCCACCCGTCACGGTTACGTGGCGCACGCCAAAGCCCTTCACGCGCTCGAGAATTTCAGAAACGGGCAAACTGTCACCCCCGCTGAATGCGTACGCCGTATCGCAGTAATGACAGCGCAGCGGGCAACCTGTCAGGCGAACGAAAATTGTTGGAAATCCCATCGAGGACGTTTCGCCCTGCAGGGAAAGGAAAATCTCCGTTACGCGGAGTGTGCCGATCATTGCAGTTCCGCAGCGTAGGTTGATGCCAACCCGGCCGCAGAACTGTTGGGGAACTCGGCCTGTACGCGATTCAGGAACTCAAGCGCGCGACCGCTGAAGCCGAGCCGGTGCTGCGTGACTCCGAGTTTGTACAGTGCATCCGCTACCTTCTGGTGTGTCGGAAAGCTCGTGACGACCTGCATGAACGACTGGCGCGCTTCTTCCAGTTCGTTGCCAGCCAGATACAGTTCACCCAGCCAGTAGTAGACATTGGGACTGTAATCTCCGGCAGGGTACTGAGCGAGTATGGCGCGAAATGCTTCCTTCGATGCGTCGAACTGCCGTCCTTTCATGAGATTGAACGCCGCTGTATAGGCATCCCGTTCGCTACCCATTGCCGTGGGTAATCCCGGCACTGTCTGTGTGTCCGGGTTCGCCGTCAGCGTCGCGGGCGCAGCGGTAGCAAGTTCGCGCATTCGAGCGTCGAGATCCAGGTACTGCTCCTTCTGATCCTTCGCCAGACGTTCCAGGTGATACGCCTGTTCTTCCGCCAGTCCGCGCAGCTCTTGTACTTCCTGCTGCAGCAACTGTAACTGATAGAAGAGTTCCGCAAGCCGGTTGGGTTCATCACTTATCTGTTGTGGCGCAGACACAGGTGCCGCCAGCGACGCATCCTCCACAGGCACAGCGGATTGAGCATGTGTTAGGGATACAAATGCAACGTGCGCGGCAATGGCCGCGCACGTTTTGGCGATCGAAGAAAACCGGCCGGTTCGCACAGTTTACCGATACTGCATGATCGCACGTCGATTGCGCGACCAGGCTGACTCGTCGTGGCCCGGATCCGCTGGACGTTCTTCACCGTAGCTCACGGTTTCGATCTGGCGTGCCGATACGCCGGCCGATGTCAGATAGCTGCGCACCGCGTTGGAACGACGCTCACCAAGCGCAAGATTGTATTCACGCGTTCCGCGCTCATCACAATGACCTTCGATGACTATCCTACGATCCGAATTGCGGCGCAGTATCTTCGCATGCGTATCCAGCGCATTGAGATCCGCCGGCTTGATCACCGAGCGATCAAAATCGAAATAGAAGGTACGGTCGAGCGGACGATTGGTCCCCGGCCACACCGGCTGGTTGTCGGATCCAAAATCGGAAGGTTCGGGCTCCGGTGGTGTTACCGGCTCCGTGGGCTCTACCTGTGTCGGCTCCGCTGGCGGTGCGGCGGGCTCTTCCGGCACTCCGCTACTTGAACACCCCGCGACGATGAACATCGCGAACAATGCAGCGAACAGGCTCCTCGCCGATCGCTTAACCAAGCCTACCTGCACAAAATCGCGCATCATCTTGTTCTCCTATCCAATCTCGTAATCTGGTCTTGTATTCCAGTTTTCCGGCTTTCTGTCCGGTCTCGTCGTCAGTCTGCAACACGATCACAGATACGGTGTGTTTTGAGACTACCACTTCAGTTTCATCCGGTTCGGGCTACACTGCTGCTATATGTTTCCGCCCAACGCATCGAGAAACGGCGACCATGCCGGTTCGCGAACATCGCCCGAAGAAGACGGCAACCGGTACCGCACGGCGCCGTCGATCGAAACGACCGCAAGTATACCCTTACCCTCATGCTGAGTCGCGTAGATTAGCATGCTCCCATTGGGCGCGAGCGACGGTGATTCGTCGAGCCTCGTCTCAGTCAGAACGCGCACGTCACCCTGCTCGAGATCCTGCCATGCGATGTGATCGACTCCGTCCACACGATGGACGAAAACCAGGTGCCGACCGTCGTCCAGCAACCGCGCCCGAGCATTGTATCGGCCGGTAAAAGTCAGCCGATCCACGAGGTTGGTGGTGAGCTCGAGTTGATAGATCTGAGGCCGCCCCCCGCGTTCCGATGTGAACACCAAGCCGCGGCCATCCGGCGTCCAGCTGGGTTCGGTATCGATTCCCGGGTGGCGCGTGATGCGCCGCAAGCTTCTATCCGCAAGGTTCATCACATATATTTCGGGATTGCCGTCGCGTGACGACACCAGTGCAAGCCGGTTGCCATCCGGTGAAAAGACCGGCGATCCGTTGATACCAGTGAAACGGGGTAGCAGTTCACGCGCGTTGCTCAGGAGGTTCTGAACGACGATGGCGGGCCGACCGGTCTCAAACGAAACGTAAGCTACCGAGCGTGAATCAGGCGCCCATCCCGGTGACATGATGGGTTCGCTGGACTGGAACAACGTGCGTGAACGCTCGCCATCCGAATCTGCCAGTTCCAACCGGTACGAGGCAGCGCTGGTGCCCGGATTTTCAGCCAACACGTACAGAATTCTCGTCGAGAAGGCGCCGCGCACACCGGTGATTTCCTCATACACCACATCAGAGATACGGTGCGCGACATCGCGCCATTTTGCCGGAGATGCGCTGATTCGATCTTCAGTCAGCATGCGCTCGGTATCGACGTGATAGAGATGGTAGTCCACCGCCACATTCCCCTCGGCCGCGGATGCCGCGCGCCCGATTACCAGGTACTCCACGCCCAGGATTCGCCAGTCGCGAAAAAACACGTCTCTCGGTATGCTGGGAAAGGACAGCATATTCTGCTCTTCCGTCGGTGCGAAGTCCCCGCTGCGTGCCAGATCGAATGCGATGACGTCGCTCATCTGGCCGAGCCCTTCGACTTGGGGCGCCAAACGAAACGGTACGACAGCGATACGCGTCTGCTGATCGCGCCCCACATCGATGATGATGGTATCGAGCGGCTCCGCCCCAAACGCATCGGGCCAGATAGCGAGCTGTGACCACACGCACAGCAGAATTCCTACACTCCGTTTCAACGCAACAAATCCTCGGGTTTGAACAACAAGGCAAAGCGCCGAAAGTGGCGCTCGAAGATATCGGACTCACGAGGAACCTCGAACTTGCGAGCGCGGCGCACCGCAGCCTCGGCGGAACGGTCGAACGCGGCGTTGCCACTCGACTCGGTCACGGTTACGGCCACCACATCTCCGGTCGGCACGAGCTCCACCAGCAGTTTCGCCTGCATGCCCTTGCGCGCACTCGGCGGCCGCGACCAGTTGTTCACCACCCGCTCGTAAATACCGTATCGATAACTCTGCGCCACGGCTTCCGCATCACCCGCGGCTATCTCGCTGGACTCCATCTCCAGCAGATCGTCGAAGGCCGTTTGTGCCATGGTGCGAAGCCGTTCCTGGCGCCGGGCTTCTTCGAGCCTGGCTCTCAGCGCTTCTTGGTCCACTTTGGGTTCGGGTTTCACCTCGGCCCGCGGCGGTGATTTGGTTTCAGGCTCAGGTTCCTTCACTTCCGGCTTTGGCCGGGCTTTGGGTGGTGGCGCTTTGGGTTTTGGCTTTGCTTCCGGTTCCAACACCAGCAGGTGTGACCTGACGATTACCGGCTTGATCACATTGCTGATGGCCGCTTCCGGGCTGAAACCCCTGTACAGCGCGGCCACAGCCACCGCATGCAATGCGATCGCCAACAGCAACGGAAGCGTGTACTGCCGAATCACCCAACCCATGCTCAACCTTCTATGAGTTCTGGCGGGTCGGTGATCAGGCCAACACTTGCAGCGCCCGCCTTCTGAAGCACCGTCATGACCACGATCACCCGACCGTAATCCAGCGTCTTGTCCGCCTTCACGTACACCGGCACATCCGCGCGCGCACGCAGAATCTTCGCCACCTGATCTTCCAGCGAGTAGACCGTCACCCGCGTTCCCTCGTCATCCGCATTCTTGACACCGAGATTCACGAATATGGCCCCATCGGCACGTATAGACACCACCAGCGGGTCGTCCTCGGTATCCGTTATCGGTTCGGACGGCGCATTTGGTAGATCGACCAGCACGCCCTGAGTGAGGAGTGGGGCCGTCGCCATGAAAATGACCAGCAACACGAGCATCACGTCGATGTAAGGCACGACGTTGATCTCGGATATGGGTTTGCGCCTCGTGGCCATGCTACTGCCTTCCCAGCCGCGCCTGCGCGGCTCTGTGCAGGATACTGGTCACCTCGTCGCTGAACGCCTCGTAACGCTTCATCAGCGCCTCCACGCGAGCCGAGAAACGGTTGTACCCGATTACCGCCGGAATAGCGGCGAACAATCCCATCGCGGTCGCAACCAGAGCTTCCGAAATACCCGGAGCTACCGACGCCAATGTCGCCTGCGACATGTTGGCGAGGCTGCGAAACGAATTCATGATGCCCCACACCGTACCAAACAAACCCACGTACGGACTAGTGGAACCCACGGTCGCCAGAAACGCCAGATGCTGCTCGAGACGCTGCTCCTCTCGCGTCAGTGCGACACGCATGGCACGCTGCGCACCTTGCATGATGGAATCGAGTTCGGCTCCGAACTGTTCCGACAGACGATTGAACTCGGTGAAGCCGCCAACGAATATCGTTTCGATGCCGTTCAGCGCCTCTTCGCCTTCGAGTTCCGCATACAGCTCACGCAGATCGATGCCAGACCAGAAATGATGCTCGAATTCGTCTACTTCCCGCTGTACTCGCCGCAGGAAGAACCAGCGCTGAAAGATCATCATCCACGACACCACGGAAGCCAGGGCGAGCATCGCCATGACCACCTGCACGAGCAAACTGGCGTTCGATATGAGTTCGAAGATGGAAATCTGTTCAGGCACGCACAGCTCCTTCTACGTCACGCCCCGGGGCACGAAACAGTAACATTCACCGTCTATTTGGCCCTCTCGTGCGTTAATGGTTCCCGTTATTCATTCAGTGTGAGCTCACGCTGTGTGCTGGTTGCCGCGTTCCGCTCTGGTACCACCAGACCAAAATGCACGTATGCCTTGTCCGTCACCACGCGCCCTCGCGGTGTGCGCATCAGATAGCCCTGTTGTATGAGGTACGGCTCCAGCACGTCTTCGATCGTATCGCGTTCCTCGCTGATCGCCGCAGCCAGCGAATCCAGTCCCACCGGCCCCCCGGAAAACTTGTCGATGATGGTCTCCAGCAGTCGGCGGTCCATGCTATCAAAACCCAGATGGTCCACTTTGAGCATGTTCAACGCCTGGTCGGCAATCTCGAGCGTGACGATGCCATCTGCGCGCACCTGTGCGAAATCCCGAACACGCCGCAACAACCGGTTGGCGATGCGAGGCGTGCCGCGTGAGCGCCCGGCTATCTCGTTGGCACCCTCGTGTACACCGCTATCGGCCTGTGCCAGAGGTAATTCGAGCTTTTGCGCCGAACGCACGACAATCTCGCTCAGTTCCTCCACGCTATAGAACTCGAGCCGTTGCACAATGCCAAATCTGTCTCTGAGCGGTGAAGTGAGCAACCCCGCGCGCGTCGTGGCGCCCACCAGCGTGAAGCGCGGAAGCTGGTACTTGAGAGACCTGGCAGCGGGTCCATCCCCGATCATGATATCTATGTGGAAATCTTCGAGTGCCGGATACAGGATCTCCTCCACGGCGGGAGAGAGCCGGTGAATCTCGTCGACGAACAGCACGTTCCCGTCTTCCAGATTGCTGAGAAGCGCGGCCAGATCGCCTGCCTTTTCGAGCACCGGACCGGACGTCGATTTTATCACCACACCCATCTCGTTGGCGATGATGTGTGCCAGTGTCGTCTTTCCGAGTCCGGGCGGTCCGAAGATGAGTGTATGGTCGAGAGCCTCGCCCCGGCGCCGGGCGGCCTCGATAAATATCTCGAGTTGTTCCTTTACGCTGGCCTGACCGATGTACTCGACCAGACGCTGCGGACGAAGTGTGGCATCGAGGCGAACCTCTGCTGAATCGCCCACCGCGCTGATCAGCCTGTCTTCCTCGATACTCAACTGGACATCTCCGTCTGGCGGGCAAGACGCCGAAACGCCGCACGCAGAATGTCGTCGGTAGACCCGATGTCTTCCAATTCAGCAGCGACACCCGAAATCACGCGCGCGGCTTCCGCGGGTTTGTAACCGAGTGCAACCAGCGCGCTTTCCGCCTCGGTTGTCATGCCCCGATCGAGCCGCTCCAATACCGCCCTTTCCGTACCTGGGACCATGGGTAGCTTGTCGCGCAGTTCGACCAGCAGACGTTCGGCCGTTTTCTTTCCCACTCCGGGTACGCGTGTGAGCATGGATACGTCGTTGGCTTCCACAGCGCGAGAGAGATCGCTGATGGCGACACTGGATATTAGGGCAAGTCCGAGCTTTGGCCCGACCCCGTTGATGCGGATGAAGGTGCGGAACAGATCGCGCTCGGCGCGGCTCGCAAAACCAAACAGCGACTGTACATCCTCGCGCACGACGAAGTGGGTATACGTTGTCACCTCGCCGCCGACCGGGGGGAGTGCATCGAGTGCAGCACCGGACAGTTCCACTTCATAACCGACACCCGCCACGTCGAGCAGTGCCACGTTTTCGCTGAGTTCTACCAGCTTGCCTTGGAGTCGAGCGATCATGCGCTCACAGTATTTACGTGACAAATGGCAATCGCAAGCGCATCCGCCGCGTCCTCGGCCGGAACGCCGCCAAGCTGGAGAAGTACCTTCACCATATGCTGAACCTGTGGTTTGGCCGCTCTGCCGGTGCCCACCACCGCCTGCTTTACGGAGCGTGCCGCGTATTCGAACACCGGCAGACCATTGGTGACCGCCGCCGCAATGGCTACTCCGCGAGCCTGGCCAAGTTTCAGCGCGGAAGATGGGTTGCGCGCAAGAAACACCTCTTCTATCGCGAGTTCCTGCACTTTGTAGTCGCTGATCAGTGTAGTGACGCCCTCGTAGATTTCGCCCAGGCGCTCGGGGATCGTGCCAGTACCCGTGCGAATGCAACCCGAGGTGACGTAGACGAGATTCTTGCCCACCACCTCGACGACACCGTAACCCGTGATCCGGGAACCGGGGTCGATGCCTATGATACGCCGCGAGACGGATGTGCGGGTCACTCTTCCTCGACCAGGTCGTCGGGTAGTTCCGCGTTACTGTACACGTTTTGAACATCGTCGAGGTCTTCGAGTGCGTCGACCAGCTTCAGCACCTTTTCGGCCCCTTGTGCATCTAGCTCACTGGTGGTGGAAGCTACCATCGCGACGTCCGCGTGTTCCGGCTTAAGACCGGCCCCCTTCAGGGCGTCCACTACTTGGCTCAACGCCTCCCAGGGGGTGATCACCGACAGCGCGCCATTCTCGTTCTCGATGTCCTCGGCGCCCGCCTCAAGGGCCGCCTCCATCACTACCTCCTCGTCCGCTCCGGGTGCGAACGTGACCACACCCTGACGGCTGAAGAGATAAGCAACGGACCCGTCAGTGCCGAGGTTCCCGCCATGTTTGTTGAAAGCATGACGCACCTCGGCTGCCGTTCTGTTGCGGTTGTCGGTCATGGCCTCGACCAGCAGCGCCACACCGCCGGATGCATAGCCCTCGTAAACCAATTCCTCTACATCACCACCTTCGAGCCCGCCCGCACCACGGGAAATGGCGCGCTCGATGGTGTCCTTGGGCATGTTCACGGCCAGCGCCTTGTCCACCGCCGCGCGCAGACGCGGATTGTCGTCCGGATCGCCGCCGCCCAGCCGTGCGGCGACAGTTACCTCACGGATGACCTTGGTCCACATCTTGCCGCGCTTGGCGTCGTTGCGCGCCTTCTTGTGCTTGATGTTCGCCCATTTGCTGTGACCCGCCATGATGCTCTCTTTGCGGCCCTCAGTGCTCGGCGCGAACCCTGATGTGCAGCTCGCGCAGCTGGTGGTCGTCCACCTGACTGGGTGCGGCCATCATCAGACATGCCGCAGACTGTGTTTTGGGAAACGCAATGACGTCTCTGATGGCGTGCGTGCCGGTCATCAGCATCACCAGCCGGTCGAGCCCCAGCGCGATACCGCCATGCGGCGGACACCCATACTTGAGCGCGTCGAGCAGAAAGCCGAACTTGATCTCAGCTTCCTGACCCATGCTCATGGCCTCGAATACCGCAGCCTGCATTTCCTGGCGATGGATTCGCAAGCTCCCGCCGCCGAGTTCGTAGCCGTTCAGAACCACATCGTATGCCGCCGCCCTCACACTCAAGGGATTGCTTATTACTTCTTCCAGCGGGGCTGAAGGCTGTGTGAACTGATGGTGTACCGCGACCACCACGCCGTCCCGGCCTTCCTCGAACATCGGCCAGTCCACCACCCAACAAGGCGCGAAGCCCTCGACGCTCAGTCCGAGGTCCGATCCGAGCTGATTGCGCAACGCACCGAGCGCATCGTTCACCACATTGGCCTGATCGGCGCCGAAGAATATGACGTCGCCATCCGCGGCACCGGTGCGTGCCAGCACTTCGGCCACCACCTCCTCCGGCAGAAACTTGAGAATGGGGGATTGCAGACCATCGGGGCCCGATGCGATGTCGTTGACTTTAATGTACGCAAGACCGCGAGCACCATAGCGCGCCACGAAATCCGTGTAGCCGTCTATCACTTTGCGCGAGAGCTTCGCACCGCCGGGTGCGCGCAATGCGACGACCCGGCCTTTCGGATCATTGGCCGGTTTGTTGAACACCTG
The DNA here is from genome assembly GCA_002327525.1 of Gammaproteobacteria bacterium UBA2168. Classification (GTDB taxonomy): domain Bacteria; phylum Pseudomonadota; class Gammaproteobacteria; order Pseudomonadales; family Azotimanducaceae; genus JASLQO01. The sequence continues at coordinate 13,084 of DCWG01000057.1, forward strand.
AAACTCGACCTCCTTCATCAGGTCGGCGATGTCCGTGAACTTCAGCGGATTGCGCAAGTCGGGCTTGTCGCTGCCGTAATCGCGCATCGCCTCGTCGTAGCCAAGGACTGGGAAATCCGCGAGATCGACATCGAGCACTTCCTTGAATACGCACTTCAGCATGCCCTCGGTGAGGTCCATCACCTCCTGTTGCGAAACGAATGATGCCTCGATATCGATCTGTGTGAATTCTGGCTGACGGTCGTGGCGCAGATCCTCGTCACGGTAACAACGCGCGATCTGATAGTAGCGATCCATTCCCGACATCATCAGAAGCTGCTTGAACAGCTGCGGTGACTGCGGCAGCGCAAAAAACTCTCCCGGGTGCGTACGGCTTGGCACAAGATAATCTCTCGCCCCTTCCGGCGTCGCCCGGGTGAGGGTCGGGGTTTCTATCTCCCAATAACCATTGTCCTCGAGATAGCGGCGCGTGACGCTCGCGATTCGTGCTCTTGTTTGCAGACGCTCCTGCATCTCCGGACGCCGCAGGTCCATGTACCGGAAACGCAATCGCACGTCCTCTCCCGCCTGTGCGTGCTCGTCCAGCTGAAACGGCGGCGTTCGCGCAGCGTTGAGAATCTCGAGCGCCGAACCCAGCACCTCTATCTCGCCCGTGGCCATGTTGGGATTGACGGCCCCTTCCTGGCGGGGGCGTACCCGTCCGGTCATGCGCAGTACGTACTCGTTGCGCACGGTCTCTGCAATCGCAAAACTCTCGACAGTGTCCGGATCGTACACGACCTGTACCAGCCCGGTGCGGTCGCGTACGTCCAGAAAGATCACACCGCCATGGTCACGGCGCCGGTGCACCCATCCGTTGAGCTCCACCGTCTCTCCGACATGCGAGGTGTCGAGTGTGCCGCAATAGTGTGTTCGCATCAGGGTGAGGCCGCCTTGCTGCCGGAATCGCTGGAGCCGCCGCCGGAATCGCTGGAGCCGCCGTCGGAATCACTGCTGGATTTGCTCGACCCGGAATCGCCCGAGGAGCTATCCGAGGAGGAGCTCGACGAATCGTTATCATCAGATGAACTTCCTGAAGATCCTTCGGATCCGGCCACATTCTTCTTCTTGCCAGACTTGAAATCGGTTTCATACCAGCCGCCGCCTTTCAAACGGAACCCAGCTGCAGATATCCTCTTTTTCAGTGTCTGATCTCCGCACTCCGGGCAGGTGGTGAGCGGCGACTCGCTGACTTTCTGAATCGTCTCAAGCTCGTGGTCGCACTTTTCACAACGATACTCATAAATCGGCATCGGTTGCTCCTCTACATCTTCATTTGCACCGGAACGCTCTGCCTCATCGTAGTATCAAGCACGATATCCACCACGTTTGACGCTCAACGCGGACGGTTAACTCCGGCGAGCCGCGCATGATCCAAGAAAAACCAGTAAAAATACAGAGATTCCTCAACTTTTCGTTGCCTCATCGCGCGGCATTCGATATAAAGCCGCCGGCTACTGCGCACGGGCGCAGGCTTCACGCGAGACGAATCATTCGCGGCGAATTCAGCACTTCGGCTCGAGTTTTGCCCGGCTGGTTTGTTCGTACCAAATCCATATATAGGAAGTATGCATGGCAACTAAGAAAGCTACGGCTTTGAGAAACAAGATGACGAAGAGCGGCATCTTGACCGAAATCGCAACCAACACCGGTCTGTCCCGCGCCCAGGTGGGTTCCGTTGTCGACGAGCTGGAAACACTCATCGAACGCCACATCAAAAAGCGTGCGGTTGGCGAGTTTACACTGCCTGGTCTCATGAAGATCAAGTCGGTCAAGCGTCCCCCGACCAAGAAGCGCATGGGCCGCAACCCCCGCACCGGGGAAGAGATCGAGATTGCTGCAAAGCCCGCATCGGTCCGCGTCCAGTTGAAGCCGCTGAAGCGTCTGAAGGAGATGGTTGGCTAACCATACCTCTTCGCTCAAGAAAACCCCGGCTTCCGCCGGGGTTTCGCTCTGAGACCCTCCTCGCGAGCACCGGCCCCACCAACCTTGCCGATGCTGACTACGTGCATCGCCCTGACCTCCGTATAATGCGCCGCGATTACAAGGAACGCGGTCATGCGACAAAGCCAATTATTGATTCCTACCCTCAAGGAGATGCCTGCTGACGCGGACGTCGTCAGCCATCAGCTGATGCTGCGTGCCGGTCTCATCCGGCAGGTAGCCTCCGGACTGTATACATGGCTGCCGCTGGGACTCGCAGTGCTGCGCAAGATCGAACGTATCATTCGCGAGGAACTGACCCGAAGCGGCGCTCAGGAAGTGCTCATGCCCGTCGTCCAACCCGCCGAGTTGTGGGAAGAGACCGGCCGTTGGAAGAAGATGGGACCAGAGCTGTTGCGTATGCGCGATCGCCACGAACGCGAGTTCTGTCTCGGCCCGACGCACGAGGAAGTAATCACCGACTTGTTCCGTCGCGAAATCCAGAGCTACCGACAGCTGCCGTGTAACTTCTTCCAGATCCAGACTAAATTCCGTGACGAAATCCGCCCGCGCTTCGGCGTGATGCGCGCCCGCGAGTTCACCATGAAGGACGGCTATTCATTCGACACGGACCAGGCATCGTTCGATCTCACCTACCGAGAGATGTATGACTGCTACAGCCGTATCCTCACCCGTATGGAACTCGACTTTCGTGCGGTGGAGGCGGATACCGGCAACATCGGCGGATCCAATTCACACGAATTTCACGTCCTGGCCGAATCCGGTGAGGACACCATCGCTTATGCCACGGAGGGTGACTATGCCGCCAATCTGGAGAAGGCCGTCGCAGCGCCTCCTGCACCCCGGCCTGCCGCTGGCCAGGCGCTAGCGGAAGTGGCAACGCCCCGGGCAACCACGATCGCCCAGGTTGCCGACCAGCTGAATGTACCCGCCAGCCGTTGCATTAAGACCCTGGTCGTGGAGGGAGATACCGGCCCGGTAGCTCTGGTGCTGCGCGGAGATCACGATCTCAATGAAATCAAAGCCGAGAAACTGGACGGCGTGGCGAGTCCGCTCACCTTTGCATCCGAAACCGCCATCCTCGGGGCGCTAAACTGCAAACCCGGCTCCATCGGACCCGTGAATCTGCCCATTCGCACCATCGTCGACCCCGAGGCGGCAGCTATCGCCGACTTCGTGTGCGGTGCCAATCGCGATGGCTATCACTTCACCGGAGCGAACTGGAATCGCGACGCCGACGCGACTGATGTGCGCGATATGCGCAATGTCTGCCCGGGCGACAAGGCACCCGACGGCCAGGGCGAACTTCTGTTTCTGCGCGGTATAGAGGTGGGCCACATTTTCCAGCTCGGAACCGTGTACAGCGAACCAATGCAGGCCAACGTCCTGGATCGCGACGGCAACACGCTGACCCCCATCATGGGCTGCTACGGTATGGGCGTCACACGCCTCGTGGCGGCGATCATCGAACAAAACCACGACCAGCACGGCATCACCTGGCCCGAACCACTGGCTCCATTCGCAGTGCACATCGTTGCACTCAACTACGCGAAGTCGGAGGCAGTTCGTAGTGCCGCGCACGAGTTGCTCGCACGCTGTTTAGATGAGGATGTGGAAGCGCTGCTCGATGATCGCGATGAACGGCCCGGCGTGAAATTCGCCGACGCCGATCTCATCGGTGCGCCACACCGTATCGTCGTCGGAGAGCGCAGCCTCAAGGAAGGCAATGTGGAATACCGCACCCGGGTTTCGCGCGACCCCCAGCCGGTTCCCTTGAGCGAGGTGCTCGCCCGCCTGACGTGAAAACGCGAACCCACAACATGGCCAGGTACGTGCTGCTGACGATCATCCTGCTGACCACCCTGCCGGCGGACGCCGAACGTCACGTGGATCCGCTGTTGCTGGAAAAACTGGCTGCTGTCATGGCCGAGAATAGCGCCTCATCCGACCGATTCGAGGCGGAGGTCTGGCTGAAGGCTTCCGAACAGCGACTGCTGCCCTTCGTCAATGACGGACCGGAGCGCCTTCGCATCCTCGAAGCCGCCTACCGCGAATCGCACCGCCAACAGCTCGATCCGGATCTGGTAATGGCGGTCATGGAAGTGGAAAGCCATTTCGACCGTTTCGCGATCTCGAAGTCCGGCGCGCAGGGGCTGATGCAGGTGATGTCCTTCTGGCGTATCGAGATCGGCCGGCCGCAGGACAATCTCACGGATCTCGAAACCAACATTCGTTACGGCACCACCATTCTCGCACACTACCTCGACCTGGCCGACGGCGACCTGGTGGACGCGCTCGGCCACTACAATGGCAGCCGTGGCAAACTCAAATACCCGGAACGCGTCGTGAAGGCCTGGCGCAGCCGCTGGCGCAGCAAGACCCAGCGGGAACTACCGCAGCTACAGGCGAGCTGTTCCTCCTACGCGCTCAAGGCATGCCGCTATTGACACGCCTGCTCACTGGTGAATCGAGTGAGGGATTTCCCCGCTTGCATTGCCGAAGCGAGCGTGAACAATCAGCCGTTTCGCCAGGCATATCACTTGAGGAAGGCACCATGAGCCTCGACACATTCCGAGAAGAAACCCGAGACTGGCTCGAGAGCAATGTTCCCCAAAGCATGCGCAACCGCACGCTGCATTTCGAGGACGCCTACGAAACCTACAACACTGACGAAGCCCACGAATGGCGCGACCGGGCTGCCGGGCGCGGCTGGATCGCACCAACGTGGGACACGAAGTACGGCGGTGGCGGCCTCGACCGCCAACAGGACCAGGTGCTGGCTCAGGAGATGGCTGCCATCAAGGCGCTGCCCCCGGCCACCGGAATGGGGCTGGCCCTGATCGGCCCGACGCTACTCGAATTCGGCACTGAAGACCAGAAGATGCGCCACCTACCAGCCATCACGAGCGACCAGGTCGTGTGGTGCCAGGGATACAGCGAACCCGGCGCGGGATCCGACCTCGCCAGCCTTCGCACCCGGGCGGAGTTGCAGGGTGATCACTTCGTCATCAATGGCCAGAAAATCTGGACCTCGGGCGGCGATCGCGCCGACTGGATGTTCTGTCTCGTGCGCACCGACCCCAGCGCACCCAAGCACGACGGCATCAGCTTCGTGCTGCTGCCGATGGATCAGGAAGGTGTAACGGTAAAACCCATCGCCCTGATTTCCGGATCCTCACCCTTCTGCGAAACGTTCTTCGACAACGCGCTGGCACGCAAGGACGATCTGATCGGTGAGATGAACAAGGGCTGGACCGTCGCCAAACGCCTGCTGCAGTACGAACGTTCCGGGGCCGCGCGCTCCGCCGGTCCGGCACCCAAGCGCAAGCAGAAACCAATGCTCAATGCCTACGCCCAACTCGCCAAGGACTACCTCGGTGAATCGAACGGCAAGATCGCCGACGCCCCGATGCGCGCCACCATTCTCGATCACGTGATGCAGGAGCGCGCGCTCGGCCTCACGGCGACGCGTACCGTGGAGGAAAGCAAGTCCAGCGGCGCGCCGGGCGCCGCCACTTCGATTTTCAAGTACGTGGGATCGACCCTCGCCAAGAACTCCGCGGAACTGAAGTCTCAGATACGCGGCACCAGCGGACTCGCATGGGAAGGCGTTGGCTTTTCTGAGGACGAACTCGACAGCACACGCGACTGGTTGCGTGATCGGGCCGTGACCATCTACGGCGGCACTAACGAGGTGCAGCTCAACATCATCGCCAAGCGTGTGCTGGGCCTGCCGGACTGATCCCCGATTGGTACAAACTCGCGCTCCCGGCCGCTTCGTTCAGGAAATCCGAAACGCACCTGGATTCCAAGCTGTTTCCAGTCGCGATGATCTGCCCGAATCAAAAAAAAAGCCTCTACCGGTGATGCGCCCGCCCTACACTGGCTGAGATAGTTTCAAGCGTCTGAGGGCCGACGAGTTCGGCATGCACGCTCCCATCAGGCGCGATGACGACGGTGGTCGGCAGCACCTGGGGAAGCTCATACCCCCAGATATGCCGGGGATCTCGCACGAGTACCGGAAACTCGATCCCCATGCGCTCGGAGAGCGCGTGCAACGGTTCTTTTTCCAGATCGTCGTAGTTTACGCCGAGCACCACCAGGCCCGCGCCGACGCCTTCGCGGTGCAAGTCGTTCAGCTCTGGGATCTCCAAACGACAGGGTGCGCACCACTCCGCCCAGTAGTTGATGACTATCCAGCGATCGGTCCAGTGTTCCAGCCGCGCGCTACCCCCATCCGCAAGTTCCAGCGGCGCCTCGCCACAGCCCGCTACCAGCATGAACGAGAACATCACACCCAACCTCATCACGGCAATCCCCCAAAAACCGTGTCGAGACTCACCGACATCTCGTTGGACCCGAACCTCGCCATGTTGCGCAACGGCTCAGTGATGGGAGCGAGGTCCGTAATGCGTGACAATCTGCCGTCCTCCAGCCCTTCCGGCAGCCGTTGGTACAATTCCCACAGGGTGAGAGCCTTGAGGCTGCGACCGAGTAACCAGCGATCGTCTTCCGTCTGGCTGAGCAGCCGAAATTCGTGCAGCGCGGTAAACACACGTTCGTGTTCCAGACGATCGAGCAGCACGCACTCGAATATCTCCTGATCCGAAACCGCCCGACCTTCCTGATGGGCATCGTACAGCAACCGCAGGATGCGCACTGCCTTCACCAGTGGCGGTTCTCGATCACTGTCTTCCCGGCGGCGCTGTAGCGAGAGGGTGCGCACGAAAATCGCACCGGACAGAATCAACATCCACACCAGATACAGCCAGATCAGAAACAGCGGTACCGCGGCGAAGGAGCCATAAATCGGCTCGAATGAGAGCTTTCCCACCATCCAGGTGAACCCCCCTTTGATGCACTCGAACAGCACAGCGGCGAGGACGCCGCCGTAAAACGCGTGCACGAACGGAACGTGACAGTTGGGGACGGCGTAGTAAACGACGGTAAATGTCGCGACGCTGAACAGGATCGGCAGGTAAGCCAGCACAAAGGCGCTGATGCCGAACACGTCGAAATCCGTGATCAGCGGCAAGGATAGCAGGTAGATGCTCGCGATGGAGGCGGTGACGATCAATGGCGGACCGAGCGACAGTACCCCCCAATACAGCAGAAAGCGCTGCAGCCCCCGGCGCGGTTCAGATACGTTCCAGATGGAATTCAGAGTGCGCTCGAGCGTGACCAGCATCATGATGGCGGTCGCAAAGAGAAAAGCGAAACCGAGACCGGTAAGACCCTGGGCACGCTCGGAGAACTCGACCAGCTGATCGGTTACGACGGCACTCGATTCCGGCAGGAAATTTCTGAATACGAACTCCTGGATGCGCGCGCCCACCTCCTCGAACTCCGGGCGCAACGACAGCACCGCATAGGTCACCGTCATGAACGGCACCACGGCAAACAGGGTCTGATATGTCAACGCACCAGCGCTGGTGAGGCAGTCGTGCGCCAGAAACTGCTGCGACAGCTGCTTCACATACCAGCGCGTGTTCGTCCAGAGTGTTTCTAGCAAGAGCTCCCGGCTCCCGTCTTCCCGATCACCTATGGTACCTTGCGCCGCTCATCAGTCACATGCCGAACCACGAGCGAAGTCGCCATCTACCACAATCCGCGCTGTTCGAACTCGCGCCAGACCTTCGCGCTACTTCAGGAACGCGGCATTTTAAGTGCCCACGAATCGCAGCTGGCGGACGCACTCGGGACGAGGCTTGCGAGCATCGCGATGAAGTTGGATCGGCCTTGACCGGCCTGCGAACAAGGTCTGGACGCTGCCTGCGGGACGCACCTAGACACAGAGCCTGTGGGACACGCTCAAGTCACCTTATTTGAAACGCGGACCACTAGCCTGGCGCGAACCATTTCACGAACGTGGTGTGCCTGTCAGACAAATCCGTCCCGCGGTCCTGCTGGTAACCGGCTACAGCCTAGCCATTCTTCGCGAGCAACATGCGCATGCCGACGAACCGATTGCGCGTGCACACGTAGATGGCGCGATGACCTTGTTCAACGACTCAGGCCTCCTGAGCTTTCAGCAGCACCCGGCCCAATCCCGGGCCGCGGTGTTCAGGCGCTACTCCTCCCAGCCAACTGCAAAAAACTGCCATCAAGATAGCGATCGTAGCCGGCTTTGAATCCAGCTGGTTTCCCGTCCACAAATGCCACGAGCACGCACGAGGTGCCGGATTCGAGTTTCGCGCAAAACTCATCCTGTGGTGTCAGTTTCGCATCGAACTCCGGTACAAAGAGAAATACGCTGTAGGCCTCGAGCGGCTCGACAGTGACGATCTCCCCCGCGATGCTTGCTCAGTGAATAACCGGCGGAGGCGACAGCGTATCGTCTTCCTCCTCATCGGAGTTCATACTCTGCACCGCATAGCGGCGGGTTGTGATCTCACCTGACAGCAGGTCTGGTAGCTGGCTGAGAAACTCCTCCATGTGGCTGGTCTGAAAGTGCGCCATCAGTGAATCCATATCTTCCCACTCCTGAAACAGCATGAGTGTGCTGGGATCGGTCAGGCCAACGTAGAAATCGTACGAGATGCAGCCAGGCTCCTTGTGCGTCTGCTCCGTCATGATGCGCGCCAGGCGTAGCGCCTCTTCCAGGTGTTCCGGTCGAACCGGGATGGTGCCGTGCACGATGATCACAGGACCCCCTCGTTTTTGAGAGTGCCTTCGATTTCGGCAATGATGGCAGGGTCGTCGATGGTCGACGGCACCTCATACGCCTGACCATCGATCAGTCTGCGCAGCACTTGCCGCAGGATCTTGCCTGAACGCGTCTTCGGCAGCCGGGTCACGACAATGGAGCGTTTGTAGTTGGCGAACGGACCTACTGCCTTGCGCACCATCTGCACCAATTCGGTCTCTATCTCCGCTTTTTCGGTATTGACGCCATCTTTCAGCAATAGCAAGCCAAATGGTACCTGGCCCTTGTCTTCATCAGCGATACCGACCACCGCGCATTCGGCCACCGCCGGGTGGCCCGCCACCACTTCTTCGAGCTCGCCGGTAGAGAGCCGGTGACCCGCAACATTGATGACATCATCGGTGCGGCCCATGATGAACACATACCCGTCCTCGTCCCGATAGCCGCCATCTCCAGTGAGGTAAAACCCTGGATACTGAGAAAAATAGGCTTCGATATAGCGTTCGTGATCACCCCACACGGTTGGCAACGACCCGGGCGGCAACGGCACTTTGGCCACCACGGCGCCCTCCTCATTCGGGCCCAGCTCATTGCCCTCGTCATCCAGAATGCGCAGGTCATAGCCCGGTACCGGCAGCGTGGGCGATCCCGGCTTGGTCGGCATCAGCTCGACACCGGCCATGTTGGCGCAAATCGACCATCCCGTTTCTGTCTGCCACCAGTGATCAAT
>DCWG01000149.1 GCA_002327525.1 Gammaproteobacteria bacterium UBA2168
GATGCAGGGGAAAGGTCAAAGGTATACGGGAGCTCGGGGCGGATGTTAGCAATCAGGATTGTGGCGTCATGCTGAGTTCTGTGCCTTGCTGGTGTATGGCAACATGTTTGAGAAAGGACATCCCCAACAAGATGTGATTGGGGTAGTTGCCCTCCAGGACGGCTGCCTGAACGTTGGCCACCCGGATTCCGTCGATATCGATTTCGTCCAGCATCACCTCGTAGTAGGACATCGCACCACTGGCCGTCTGCCCGATACGCTTGCGCGCCCCGACCATATCTATGCCGAGGGCGGCGGCATCGCGTGAACTCATGGCGACCATCGATGCGCCTGTATCCACGAGTAACGGCCGTTGCTGGCCATTGATTCGGCCTTCGACCACGAAACGTCCCCCAGGATCGCGCGTAATGGTCACTTTGGAGGGCACGGATGGCCTATGGGTGTCTTCACCCGATGGTCTGGCAGAGAGGCTGCCCCCGATACGCCCGGACAGCCCGAGTGTCAATGTCTGACCCCCGTAGTCGATGACTGCCTCATGCGCGTTGGCGCTGACGAGGTGAATGCCGTCTTTGGCTGACCCGCCGCTCTGGAAGACGTGCTGACGTCCGTTGACACTCATGAATGCACGGTCTTTGGACAAACCCAGAACCTCGATGTGCAGACCATCGGGGGGCGTTCCAAGCGCGTTGGGTACATAGAGCACCAGATATAGCAACAACGTCGTGGCGTACTGCTTCACTCGCTGCGTCTTTGCTGCATGTCTTTCAGGAGTAATTGTAGGGTTTCGAAAGGCAATTTTCCCTGTGTCGAAGATAACAGTCTGACAGGCATGGAGGAGGCGATCTGTTGATGGCTCCGGTGGCCGAAATCATCAGCTGCGGCTTACGTTGTCTTGTTTGCGATCCAGTTCACACTTCGTGTGGTAGTTTGTGGCAACAACATGGAAGCACGGTTTTGTATGTAGTGTGATCGGCCTATCGTTCCCCAGTGCGTCGGAAGAGCCTGTGGGCTCGTGTAAGTGGATGACCTAACTTATGGCTCGCTTCTGATGCCGGTTGCCGGAAATACCCCGACGCTGGTCTGAAACGAGTGCCAACCACCCCTCGGTACAGGGATGATCGGGGCATGGACAAAGGCAGTAACAAAGTCCGCGGATTTACGCTCGTTGAGCTGATGATCGTGACCACGGTCATCGTGATCCTGATGTCGACAGCGCCAAGCTTCGTGACGATCGTCAAGAACAATCGACAGACCCTCCAGATCAACTCTCTGCTCCTCGCCCTGACGGCCGCTCGCGACGAAGCAATCAAGCGCAACGGACTGGTGTCTGTCTGCTAGACCGGTGATGGCGCTGAGTGCAGCGATGCCGGATGGGGCATCGGATGGATGGTGTTCGTGGATGAGGAGACCGAGAGTCAGCTGGACGACGACGACACGGTGCTGCAGGTATTTCCCGCGGTGAACGAGGACACCACGCTCACCACCAACAGCCTAGGTGTGCAGGCGCCGGCCGAGTGCTGGTAGCACTAGCCTGCGCAGGAGACCGCGCAGCGATGCGCGTTGTCCGGGGTGTTGTCGAGACTCAGATTGGTGGTCATTCTCGCCAGCGCTTTTCGGTGATTCAGCCAGGACCTGAACTCGGTTATGGTCTCTGAATCGTCTGGCTGCGAGGCCATCCAGTCTTCCATGGCCGTCATCAGCCTGGCGGCGAGTTCCTGGTCGACGCGAAACAGCTGCAGGTAGGCGTACTTCACCTGATAGAGATAACCGAGGTCGAGAAATGCCTCACCTCGTTGTTCAATCGCCTCCCAGAAGCGGGGATGAATGTCGAGTGCGAAGTTGTACGCTCCGATGGCTTTCTCTAAATCACCCGTCATCTGGAGCGCGTAACCCATCTCGTAGGCAGCCTTGTAGTGCCGGGTAAATTTGCGTAGAGCGTCGCGATAGTTCTCGATGGACTTTGCATACTCCTTGTTTGCCTTGGTGATGTACTTGTCTCGTGTCTTCTCGTTGTTCGCTCTCTCTGCCTTCGCTTCGTGGTTCAACGCCTTTCCCTTATGCCTCAGACCCGCCTGGTAGTGGCGCTCGGCGGCCGCTTCCGGTGAGCGCAGGGCAGACCTGGTGGGCGGCGGCAGATAGCCGTCGCTCGCGGCGTGCGCGGTGCTCTCGGCCATACCCAGAATCAGGCAGAAAGCCATCAGGAACAGACGTAGTCGAACGGTCATGGTACTCACCGATTCCGGTTGCAGGATTAGCCTAGTTTAGCGCGCTGTGACGTTCAGGAAACGGGGGTGATCGGACGAGGTGATTGAGGAATCGCCGTGCACATTGGGATAGCATGCGCGGCCAGCAAGGGCTTGGCCGGGATAAGGTCAGGAGTAGTTCATGAGTGAAAAAGAACGGCTCGGGTTTGAAACCTGTGCGATACACACAGGACAGCAACCGGAACGTGAGACCGGAGCGGTGGTGACGCCCGTACACCTGACATCGACCTACGTCCACGATGCACCGGGGGCTCATCGGGGCTATGAGTACACGCGCTCGGGCAATCCTACGCGGACGGCGTTCGAGGAGTGTCTCGCGAGCCTGGAGCGAGGCAGCCGGGGGTTTGCCTTCGCCTCGGGTACACAGGCGAGTGCGACGCTCATGCAACTGCTGAAGGTCGGCGATCACGTCGTGTGCTGTGACGACATGTACGGTGGCACCCACCGCATGTTCGAGCAGGTGTATACCCGTTTCGGACTTTCCTTCTCCTATGCCGACCTCACTGATCCGGCGTGCTTCGATGAGTTCGTGCGAGACGAGACCGCCATGGTGTGGCTGGAGTCGCCGTCCAACCCGCTGATGAAGCTGGTGGACATCACGGCAATTGCCGAACGTGCCAGGGCTCGCGGGGTGCTGGTGGTGGTCGACAACACGTTTCTGAGTCCGTACTTTCAGCAGCCGCTCGCGCTCGGTGCAGACCTGGTAATGCATTCGACGACCAAATACATCGGCGGGCACAGCGACCTGGTGGGTGGTGCGGTGGTTGCGAAGAACGAGGAGCTCGCGGAGCGGGTGGCGTTCTTGAGCAATGCTACCGGCGGCGCGCAGAGTCCTTTCGATGCTTACTTGTGTCTGCGCAGCTTGAAGACGCTTGCGGTGCGCATGCAGGCGCATGAACGCAGCGCCACCGCCATCGCGCGTTATTTGTGCTCACATCCCGGGGTCAAGCGCGTCTACTACCCAGGCTTGCCCGAGCATCCGCAATTCGAGCTCGCGATGCGTCAGAGCTCGGGTCATGGCGGCACGCTCTCGTTCGAGATGGACGCGGATCTCGAGGAGATATGCCGCGCGCTGAGCCGTTTTGAGCTGTTCACGCTGGCCGAGAGCCTGGGGGGGGTGGAATCGCTGGTGGAACATCCCGGACTCATGACGCACGCCAGCATGCCGGCTGAGCTGCGCGAATCGGTGGGCATCGGCGATGGCCTCGTGCGCATGTCGGTGGGATTGGAGACGCTGGATGACCTGATTGCCGACATAGATCAGGCGCTTGCCGGTTAGACCGGCCACGCCGCGCATCAATCAGAGCTCCCCTGGACACCTCGCTGCCCTTCGCTATCATGGCGCGCCTTTCAAATGGTACGGCAAAGAAGGGACAGGGATGGTGGTGAAGACAGGGCTAACACGCATGGTGTTCGGCTTGCTGTTGGTGTGGGCGATTCCAGCGGCGGCGGATGGTATCGAGCTTGTCAACGGAGACCGCATTACGGGTAGCATCGGCAAGATCGCGGGCGGGAAGCTATACATAACACCCGCGTACGCGGGTGAGTTTGCGGTGGATGTCGATCAGGTGCGCTCGGTCGAATCGTCAGACGAGTTCCAATTCACACTGAGCGACCAATCCGTCGTCGATGGACGCATCGGTGTCGAGGGCGAGCAGAGCGTCATCGTAACGGATACCGGCACGCGGCCCATCGACCTGGCCACGGTGCAAGAGATGGGTATACGGCGCGCGCATTTCGAGTGGAACGTGGTTTCCGATCTCGCCGCCGACGTCTCGAGGGGTAATTCCGATGCGGAGACCTTCCGTTGGCACACTCGCGGCTTTGCCCGATTGGGCGATCACCGTCATACCCTCGAGTTCACCCTGGACCGCAAGAAAGCCGACGGTGTTACCAGCAAGGAAGAAGACGATTTTCGCTACCGTTACAACTGGTCATTTGACGATGACTGGTCGCTATACGCTCTGCTCGGTTGGCAGAAAGATCCGATCCGCGAACTCGAACGGCGCATCACGGCCGGTGGCGGACTCGGCTATGATGTGTGGGATTCGGGATCACGCGCGTGGCACATGGGGCTTGGTCTCGACTTCATCGACGAGGAGATCGGGGGTCAATCGCAGGAGCCGGTGGCGGCGCACTTTCTCACACGTTTTTCGAACGACCTGTTCGAGGGGGAGGTGAAGTTCTTCCACGAGAACGACATATATAGCTACGTGGCCGGACGCAACAATGTCGCCATCGAGACACGAACCGGTTTCTCGTACGCGCTCACCAACGAAGTCGCGGCCAAAGTGCAGGTCAACTACGACTACGAGACGGATCCCGCGAGTGGTGCTGAGAACGATGACCTCCAGTACCTCGTCGGCGTGAGCATAACGCTCGACTGAATCGCAGTGACCGACGTGTACGACAGCCTGGATCATCATTTGAAGGGTGCGGGATCCTTCGAACGGGCTGCCGTCCCGCCCGGTATCTACCTGGCGTGGTGCATCAACATGGGGCTTGAGAGCCGGATGTTGCATGAGCGTGACCAACAAGCGGTGCTGCGCGTGCGCTACAGAGAACTCAAAGGCAGTGAGTTTCTGGTATCGGTTTGCGGTGGCGTGCTGGATGCATCGTTGTTGAGCGATGCGGGCAGGCGCTTCACGCGGACCCACTATCAAGCCTATCTCGATGCGCTTCAGGCTCTCGCTCCTGACGAATGCGTATACGATTATGACGATGATTGGGCTCTTTACGAGCGGATGGCGTCTTTCTTGACGCGACAGTACATGGGCGGTGGTTCGCAGAAGAGGCGGTGGTGGCGTTTCTGGCGGTGAGCGCGGACACGCTGGCAGCGAGAGCGCGGTGGCGCTATCGCGGCGAGCATCGGCCGTCGTTTGCGGAGTTCCCGGACGATGGCCAGCGCTCGGTGTGGGATTTTCCTCGCCCGCCGCGTATCGAGCCGGTAGCTCGGCATGTGAGGGTAGAAGCCGATGGGATCATGTTCGCCTCGAGCAGGCGCGCGGTGCGGGTCTGTGAGACCGCCGGTGCACCGACCTACTACGTACCCCCGCAGGATCTGTGCGTGCCATTGGCAAGCTCGGGGCAGACGAGTATTTGTGAGTGGAAGGGACTGGCCGAGACTCTGGATCACGGAGATCTCACCGCCGTGGGCTGGCGCTACGTACAGTGTTTCGAAGAGTATGCGGCCCTCCACGGATGGGTTTCGTTCTACCCCGCAGTGGTGTGTTGTTTCCTTTCGGACGAACGGGCACGAGCGCAGGGTGGCGGATACTATGGCGGCTGGGTGACGGATGACCTGAGCGGGCCCATCAAGGGAGCGCCGGGGACCGAAGATTGGTGAGTTTTTCGATGCGCGATGTGGAGATCTTCCGGCCCTATCCGGATGAGATGCCCTGGGAGCTTCTGTTTGAGGCCGATGCCGATGAAGAAGCCGTCAGGGAGTATGCGGAACCGGACCGGGTTCGCATCGCCAGGTTGGCAGGTTCGACCGTTGCCGCGTACGTGATTTCGGTCGTTGAACCCACCGTGTTTTCGATTCGCAGCCTCATCGTCGCCCGTCCATACCGCGGCGCAGGCCTCGGCCGATGGATGCTCGGACACGCCATCGGCATCTCGGAGTCGAAGGGAGGGCGTGAAATTGTCGCACCCGCTTGTGCCCGGACACGTCTGTTCGAACACAGCGGATTCGTCAGCGAAAGCGCTGGTGGTTGGCGGCTGGTGCTCACACCCGAGTGAAGCCGGCCCGACTCACCGTCCGGGGCAGGGACCAACGTAGCGCACTGCAGGACGGATGAGGCGGTTGTCGATCCGGCTTTCCATGAAGTGGGCCACGTAGCCGAACACTCGCGCCATCGCGAAAGAAGTGGTGAAGAACCGCGTCGGCAGCCCGAGCGCCCGGAAGATGAGCCCCTTGTAGAATTCGATGTTGGCGTACAGTGCCCGATCTTTCTCCGCCATACGTTCGGTGAAGCGCTCCTCGATGGCTTTCAGCACCTCGAATGTGGCCTCGTGCTCTGTACCGCGTGTCAACTCGGCGGCCAGACGTTTCGCGTACTTGGCGCGAGGGTCGACAACCCGGTACTCGCGATGACCCATACCCATCACCCTGGCCTTCTCCGCTATGCAACGATCGACGAATGTGCGGGCTTGTTCGGGACTCGACAAGCCGTCGGCGGTTTCGAGTGCTGCCTGATCCGCTCCGCCGTGCAAGCGTCCATGCAGGGTGCCGATGGCGGCCGCCAACACATTTTCGACGGGTGCCAGCGTACTGGCGACGACGCGGCCTGCGAAGGTGCTGGCATTGAAACCATGTTCGATCTGCAGGATCTGCATGACCTCGAATGCCTCGCGTGCCACGCCTGAAACCGGCGCGCCGATCTGGGTGAGGAACCGTTCGATGTAGTTGGTGATGCCGGTCTCCAATGCGTCTTCGCGCATCAGGTACGTGGCAATGATCGCTGGCAGTTTCGCTGCGATGGTGAGCCCATGGCCTACCTCGCCGAAGGCATGGAACACATCACTGCGCTCCAGCACGGGGGTCATCGATTGCAGGACGTGCATAGGGTGGGTGGTGTCCGGCAGATTGAGAACGCTGGTGGCCTCCCAGCGGGAGAGGCTGCCCGCGGCGGCGAGTTCTGCCTCGAAATCCCTGCCCGGTTCGCCGGTGAGGACCCAGGCCGCCACTTCCGAGAACGGCCGCGTGACGAGATCGTCGACGCCGACACCTCGATAGCTCAGGTTTCCGCGCTCGCCGTCCACCAGCGAGATGGCGGTTTCGCCAACCTCCACGCCCTCCAGCCCCTTGTCGACCCTGATGGTTTCGGTGCGCATCCCGTTCCCCGTCTTTTGAACAAGGCGCTCAGTGTGGTCAAGGTGAATCGAGACGCCCATCTGATTCGGCGAACGGAGCCATTAGCCATGCTTATGCATTAGCACGGCTAATTGCCGCATAAGGTGGAGTGGCAGCGTGGATGTAGAGCGAATGCTACCCTTGCCCGATGCAGATCGAACGCCACGAAATTCGCGTATTCAGCGCGGTAGTCGAGGAAGGTGGATTCAGCCGCGCGGCGGACCGTCTGAACGTGTCGCAGTCGGCAGTGAGCCAGGCTGTCGCCAATCTGGAGCACAAGCTCGATACCGTTCTGATCGTGCGCGGCAGCAAGCCCGAACTGACGGAGGCGGGAAAGCGCCTGTTCAGCTTCACACGCACGGTGATCAACGAGGAGTTGAATGCACTGGAGGACATCGACCAGATCCGGCAGGGCACGCTGTCCACGTTGTCGCTTGCGATGAACAGCATGTTCAATCGCTTCTTCGGGCGCGAACTGTTGCTCGAGTTCTGCGAACGCAATCCACTCACCCGCCTGAAGCTCGATGTGGCGCCCAGCCGGGAGATCGTCTACGGGGTGGACGAGGATCGCTGGGAGCTCGGCATCGGGCCGTTTCAGAGCCGCATGCCGGGACATTTCACGCAGCTGCCGTTCTTCAAGGAAGACCGGGTGCTGGTCGTGCACGAACAACACCCGCGCCTTGAGGCTTTTCTCGCCAATCCGGAGTCAGAGCTCGCTCAGACCACGCTGCTCACCTCCTACCTCGATGACGCGACCAAACGGCCCGGTAACGCGCGCATCCGTAATCTGGTGGCCAGTGTGTGGGAGATCAGCCATCTGGACCTGCGCCTGGCGCTGCTGGAGGCGGGCATGGGGGTGACCTACCTGTCGGATCGGGTAATGCGCGAAACAAAGGGGTTGCATCCGATCGAGGGACTCGAGATTTCTACCATGAAGCGCGACGTCGGGCTCTACTTCAAGAAACACAAGGCCCTGTCGGAAGGGGCCAAGCGATTCGTGGCGATATGTCAGGCCCGTTTTGATCTCTGAGCCTGCCGCATGCCCGAGCACGCTATGTGGGGCTTTCTACGTCTACAAGTGTACCCGTCCCCTTTCTAGTGCCGCGGGGTGGCCTGGTTCAGGATGAACCACTCGACGATCAGAAGATTGGGTACCCAGCTGATCCAAGCGACCGTTGGGTATGACTCCTCGAAACTGAGCCCCATGCCGCCCTGCATGACGCCGAGATAGATGCGAAGCGTCACCGCAGCAAAGGTCAGCGCGAAGTTGCGCATCATCCACGCGCGGTGTGTCTGCACGTCACCGGCCCGGATGGCGCGGTATGCCTGTGCCCCGGAGAATAGCCAGATCACGCCCAGGAGTCCGAAGCCGGAAATGGCGACGACACCACCGGTGGCGGTGGGTGCTGCGCCCAGCGCTCCGAGTCCGCCCATGAGAATGCCCACAAGATAGACGCGCCCGAGCTACCGGTGGATGACGGGTTGCCGGGATCTGATCTTCGATGAGAACTGGAAACCACCGATCAGCAGGGCGACACCGCCCCCGAACATGTGCAGGGCGCCGAAAAAGGGCAGGCGCTGCAGACGAGCCACAATATCGGAGCCGACATCGCCCCCGAAACCGCTGAAAAAGGCGTACATGGCTATCGGTAGGCTGAGGACGATCAATACGAGAACCGCACCCTGGTTGAGCACGCGTGTGGCCATATGGTGTTCCTCCGTAGTGGCTGGTGCTACCTGGTGCATGTCGCGAGGCCATCCCGGATGGTTCTAATCACGTGTCACGTAAAATGCAAGGCCGACCCGCAAGTGTGCAGGCAGCGCGCCTACGCGCGCGACAACACAAGTAGTCCTCTCTCGTGACCTTGCACGACCGTCCAAACCTACCCAGGGCTGCATTGATGTCACCTCCCCATTGACGGGCGAGGGCCGCCTTTCTACAGTCGAGACAACCTGGAGATTCCTTGCGAATGACAGACTCATCGGTCGATCCCGCCGTGTCGTTGCTGCCCTGGCCGGCGCGGATCGAAATCCAGAACGAAACCGTACGTCTGGGTGCAGGCTTTGCTTTCGAGCTGCCGGCCGGATACGAGTATCTCGTGGGTGCGGCAGGGCGCGCGGGTGGCCAGGGCGACTTCCCCGTGCGCGTACGCGTACGTGACGCGGCCAGCGTGTTGCCGCAACTGGGCCAGGATGAGTCGTATACCCTTCTGGTCAGCCGAGATGGCGCGGAGCTCGAGGCGGCCACCCAATGGGGCGCGATGCACGGACTCACCACGCTGGTGCAATTGCAGCAGGAGGGTTGGGCGCCATGCTGCCGCATCGAGGATACCCCTCGTTTTGCATGGCGAGGCCTGATGCTGGATCCGGCCCGCCACTTTCTGTCCATCGAAACGCTGCACCGCGTGCTGGATGGCATGGCGTTGATGAAGCTCAACGTCCTGCACCTGCATCTCACCGACGATCAGGGCTTTCGCTTCGAGTCCCTGCGTTACCCGAGACTCGCAAGTGAGCAGCACTACAGTCAGGTCGAGCTTCGAAAACTCGTGGACAAGGCAGCGCGGCGTGGCATTCGCGTCGTGCCGGAATTCGATATGCCGGGGCATGTCACCAGTTGGCTCACCGCCTATCCCGAGTGGGGCAGCCGACCGGTCGCGGCCACCGATCGATTCGGCGTGCACGACGGTTGTCTCAACCCCGCGAGCGAGGAGGTTTACCAGGCAGTGGGAGCGCTGCTCAAGGAGTGCGTACAGGTGTTCCCGGATGTATACCTACACATGGGCGGCGATGAGGTTAGTGGGCGCTGGTGGCGTGAGGATCCTGGGGTAGAGACTCTGATGCGGCGTGAAGGCCTGGCCGATACAGCCGCCGTGCAGGCGTACTTCAACACACGGGTCGCGAACCAACTTGCGCTGCTCGGACGGCGCCTCATCGCCTGGGACGAGGTGCTCAATGGAACCGCCCCCGAGGGGTGTCTGATTCAATCGTGGCGGGGTGCGACAGCGCGTGATAGGGCCCTGGCGGCGGGTCACGACTGCATCGTCTCGAGCGGCTACTATCTGGATTTGCACTATCCCGCGGATGTGCACCATGCCTACGATCCGGGTGCGTCGAGTGCGGCACTTCTGGCCGCGGAAGATGCGTTGCTCGACGACCCGCGGCTGGCGCATGTGGCAGACGGCATGCGCTGGACGTCTGCCTGGCGCGAGGCGGCGCGGGGTGAAGTAAAGGCCGCGGTACTCGGCGCCGAGGCCTGCCTCTGGTCGGAACTCGTCACAGATGAAATTCTCGATCCGCGGCTCTGGTCGCGGCTACCGGCCGTGGCGGATCGCTTCTGGAGCGCCGCTGAGGTTCGGGACACGAACAGCCTCTACCGGCGCCTGGAAAACATGCTGGATGTCCTCGATCAGGAGCGCGTGGCGCGCGTTACAGAAATCAGTGACGCGTTGCTGCTACGTGCCGGCGTCCTTGAACACCAGTTACCCCTGGTGCGCCTTCTGGAACCGGTGAAATGGTATGGGCGGCTGCTGGGTGAGGTGGCGCTCAAGGCTCGTATCGAAGGCCGGGAGATGCCACAGGCACGCCCGTACAAGGTGAGTACGCCACTCGACCGGCCGGTGGATGCGTTGCTGCCGGAGAGCCTGGCGGCGAGAGAATTCGTTGCGGCGATTGAAGATCCGCAGGCTTTCACCACGCCGCTGACCCGGTGGCGGGACATTGCCGGTGGCAATGACTGGCTCGAAGAACTGCAGCCCTCGGCAGATGCCCTGGGAGTCGTTTTTGAGGCGCTGCTGGATGTATTTGGGGGAGCCGATGTGCAGGCGGCGCGGGAGCGTGTCACAGCTGTAGCTGAGCCTCAGGGTGAATACATACTCGCTGTCGTGATTCCCGTGTTGGACTGGCTGGATACCCAGTGACGGCAAGGGCGTTGTTTGCCGGGTGGGGCATCCAGGCGAAACTGCAACCGCTCGGCAGCGGACGCATCAACGATACTTGGCTGGTGCCCGATGAATCCGTGGTATTGCAGCGCATCAACCAGGAAGTCTTCCACCGGCCGCTGCAGTTGATGGAATCGGTGGTGCGGGTGGTACGACATCTGAACGCCGGACAGTCGGGCTGGGTGCCGGATCTGGTACCGGCCCGCTCGGGTGCGATGTTTCACGAGCAAGGCGACGGTGTGTACCGCATCTGGCGATTTGTGCAGGGCGTGCATGCCTCTGCAGTCAGGACAGTGGCGGATGAGATGGTCATGCGGCATGCGGGCTGGGCGTTCGGGCGTACTCAGGTGCTGCTGCGCGACCTGCCACCGCCGCGACTGCCTGATGCCATCGACAACTTTCTGCGTCTCGGCTGTTATCTGGACGAATTTGACCGGGAGGACGCCACCACGCTCGGTGATCTGCCGAAGGCCCTTGATGCCGGGCGTACCCTTGCCGAGGAGTTTCGCGAACCCAACGGCTACATACACGGCGACTGCAAGATCGACAATCTCCTGTTCAATTCCGAAGGAGGCGTTGCAGCCGTGCTCGATCTCGACACGGTCATGTGGGGACACTGGGCATGGGACTTCGGAGATCTCGTGCGTTCGGCGGCCGCGCGGGAGGGCAGGGTCTCTTTGCCACGATTCGAGGCGCTGACACGGGGTTATCTGGAGGGTGTTGGGGAGGTGCGCGATCCGGGCATGCTGGCGGCGGCGCCCCGCTATGTTGCCCTGATGCTGGCCGTGCGTTTTCTCACAGATCATCTGCGGGGCGATGTCTACTTCAAGGTGCATGCGCATGGCGACAATCTTGCGCGGGGCAAGGTGCAGCTGAAGCTGTTGCGGTCAATGACAGAACAGGCCGACGACCTCGTTCGCGCAGCCGAACTCGCCGTTCGCGGTTGAGATCGCCAAACGCCTTCGTGACCCGCGGGATTCAGGCCGGTTCGTTCTCCACGCGGGTGAGCCAGTAGTCCGCGTCGAAATGCTCATCGCCAAGGAGATACCGCCAGAAGCGGATGCGGCTCATCAGGTCGAGGTGCCGGAAACTCACGATCCACTGTCCGCCCGGTGTGACGGCGATGCTGTTGGCGTGCGTCCACTCTTTGCGGTGGTCAATGGGACAGATAGCGTCCCGCTCCGGGTCCAGATGCTCCCGGGCTTTCCATTCGCGCGCAATCCAACCGTCTGGTGTGACCTCGATTATCACGTCACCGAGCATCTCGGGAGCGTCGTTCTCGCTGACGTATCCGCCTTTCACGCGATCGCTAAGCTCGCGGCTCATGTAGCGCCATTGCAGGAGCAGAGTGTTGCCTCCGGGCAGACGCTCCTGATCGTGATGCAGCCAGTGGTCGGCAAACTCCCACACTAGGTTCCATCCCAGTCGAGTTCGAACACCGCCGGTGCCTGACCGTTTAGCCCGCGCTGGCCGCGTACGTTCTCGGACGGTGTCGCGCGGCACAGCAGATGGCCGTCCGAAAGCAGAGTGGCATACTGAATGCCGCGAGCGTGTTGCCAGACGTGCACAAATCGTCCCTGCATGTCCACGAGATGCGCCTTACCCGGGGCGCCGGCGCAGAAAAGCGTGTATCCCACGTAGGCCGGTCGCTGTCATACAGGATGAGTCCGGTGTCTAGCGGGCGCATTACAACCGAGCCATGTTCTCGAAGAAAAACTAGTATTTGAGGTGGCTGGTGCGCAATTCCGCCCCGGGTGTTTCAGGCTGCAGGGGAGATGCCTGGATCAACCGCCAGCCGTCGAACAGCGCATCGAGTCCGGTGAGGCAGGGCGGCTCCTGCTCGTCGCCGGCCATATGGCGGCGCTTGCCCGTCCCGTCGTACATCGCCCAGCCGGCCACTTCCGAATCGGGTGCGGAGCTCTTCAGATAGAGAACCAGAACTTTCTGTCGTGTTGCCATGCTCAGAGCACATCAGCGCCGCGTATCACCGTCCCTTGTCCAACCCCTGTGCACAGTGCGATATTTACCCCGATGAAACACAAGCCCGCACACCTGGACGGCCCTTATATGGAAACACATCCCGACAACACCGATTTCGAGTGGCATTCGCCGGAGCCACCCTTCACCTACCTGAGCAACGCTCAGGTAGAGAGCTTCGACAAGCGGGGCTTCTGTCTGGTCGAAGACGTATTCAGCCGGGAAGAGATACACAGCGTCATGGACGCGCTCGATCCGCTCGAGCGCGAAGCCAGCGATTACCTCAGAACCCAGCACGGGGGCCGATACGGCATATCTCAGGCCGAAGGCATCGTATTCAACCCGCACGCGGTGATGCGCGATCCGGTGTTGCGCGAGTTTGCTCGTCACGAAGTGTTTGTGGGCCTGACACGGGATCTGATAGGCGACGACGTGCGTCTGTACTGGGACCAGCTGGTCTATAAGAAACTCGAGGCGGACCAAGAGTTTCCCTGGCACCAGGATAATGGATACACCTTCGTCGTACCCCAGCAGTACGTGACATGCTGGGTGGCGCTGACCGACGCCACAATCGAAAATGGCTGTCCCTGGGTGCTGCCCGGGGAGCACACACGGGGTACGTTGAAGCATCGGTGGACTGACTACGGATTTGCGTGCCTCGAGGATCCGGAGGGGGCCGTACCCATCGAGGCGCGCAGTGGCTCGGTGGTCGTGTTCTCGAGTCTCACCCCGCACTGCACCGGTCCCAATCGCACGCAGTCCATACGCAAGGCATACATCCTTCAGTATGCGCCGGATGGCACGATGGTGTATCCGCGAGACGGTGAGCCGGCGCGCGCCAATCACCCAGATCGGCAATTCGAGGTGGTCAGAAGTGGAAAACCAGTGGACTAGGGTAGCCAAGCTGGCCGTGGTGTTGGCCGTGCTCGGCGGGTGTGTGGGGAGTTCCAACCGTCCCATGCAGTTGCTGGATGCAGTGGGCCCGGTTTACCCGGAGGATGCGAGGACCGCGGGTGTGGAGGGAAGCGTGGTGGTGCGCTACGACCTGTCCAACCGGGGCGAAGTACGCAACCTGTGGGTGGTGCACTCAGAACCCCCGGGTGTGTTCGATGAGGCGGCCCTGGCGGCGGTCGCCAGGTGGCGGTACCGGCCGCCGACACTCGATGGCGTGCCCCAGAAAGTGCGCAACATCGAAAGTACCGTGACGTTCGCTCTGAAGGTGGCAGATCCCTACGATGGTCTGTGACGTCCGAATGCCGCTGCCGATATTCGCAGCGGTTGCCGGGTTGCTGGCGGTGGCGGCTTCGTGGTGCTCGGGCTCGCCGGGGCAGCGGTGCGATTCAGTGCATGGTGGTCCCGGCGCAGGACACACACTTTCTAGCGGTCCTCCGTGCCGTGTCCCACCGCTCCGGGTGAGCCCGATGCAGCGGCGAGATGCATCGCGCCGGAGGTCAGAGCGCTTCCAGTGACTTGCGTAGCGCGGTTACTCTAGCGCCTCCGGCCGGCATGAGTGTTTCACATGATCAGCGCAACTTTGGTGAATGCCGACACCTACGAGGTGGTGGTGAGTCAGGAGGTGGAAACACGTCATATCGTTCACATGACCCAAGACTACTATCGCAAGCTGTGCGGGGGGACGGTGACCCATGAATGGGTGCTGGTTCAGTCCTTCAAGTTTCTGCTCGAGCGCGAGCCCAACACGGCCATCCTGGCGGAATTTGACCTGCCCGTGATCAACCGCTATTTTCCGGAGTATGAGGAAACGCTCATCGAACGGCTTCGCTGATATAGTGGGGCGATCGAGGAGAAGATGTCAGTGCTCAACTGCTAGGATCTGCGTTCATTTGAGAGGCGGAAAACGCATGGGAATGCGATTCGCGGCTACTACCCTGCTGATTGTGGGTGCGAGCGGTGTGGGTCCGGTGAGTGCCGATGTGTACACGGACATCGACCAGCTCTCGGACGCGGTGGAAGAGCGTGTAATCGAATGGCGGCGCGATTTTCACGCCCACCCGGAACTCTCCAACCGCGAATTTCGCACGGCCGGAATCGTCGCGGATCACCTGCGCTCACTCGGTATCGAGGTGCGAACCGAAGTCGCCCACACGGGCGTGATCGGCATTCTCGAAGGTGGCAAACCCGGTCCGGTGGTAGCCTTGCGGGCGGATATGGACGGGTTGCCGGTGGTCGAACGCACGGGCTTACCCTACGCCTCCAAAGTGAAGAGCACATACGAGGGCCAGAATGTGGGCGTGATGCATGCCTGTGGTCACGATAATCATGTCGCCATTTTGATGGGTGCGGCGTCGGTGCTCGCTGAAATCCGCGATCAGATTCCCGGCACCATCAAGTTTGTTTTTCAGCCAGCCGAGGAAGGTGCTCCCAGGGGCGAGGAAGGTGGTGCTGGGCTCATGGTGAAAGAGGGGGTTCTCGAGCAACCCGATGTGGACGCCATCTTCGGGCTGCACATATCCCAGAACGGCGAGGTGGGTACGGCCGGCTACAGAAGCCGCGGGGCACTTGCGAGCGCCCAGCGATTCGACATCACGGTCACCGGACGGCAGACGCACGGTTCTCAGCCCTGGGCCGGGGTGGATCCCATCATCGCGGGGGCCCACATCGTCACTGCCCTGCAGACGATCGTCAGTCGGCGCGTGAACATCACCAGCGCACCCGCAGTGGTAACCGTGGCCACGTTCCACGGCGGCGTGCGCAATAACATCGTGCCCGACGAGGCGAAACTATCCGGCACCATCCGCACGTTTGATGCGCAGATGCGCAAGGACATTCACGAAGCCATTCACGAAATCGCCACCAGCGTGGGTGAGTCGATGGGCGCAACCGTTGAGGTGGTGATAGATCCGGGTGTGCCTGTGACCTATAACGACCCGGACCTGACGGCCATGATGGTGCCGACGCTCGAACGTGTGTACGAGGGAAGGGTGGCGACGACCGAGCGCATCACCGGGGCGGAGGACTTCGCCTTCTATCAGGAGGAGCTTCCGGGTTTCTTCTTTTTCATCGGTGGCCGCCCGGCCTCTTTGCCGGCGGATCAGGCCATTCCCAATCATTCGCCACTGTTCTACGTGGACGAGGACGCGCTGCTGCCCGGCGTCAGGGCGATGAGCCAGCTGGCGGTGGATTACCTCAACGCGAAGAGCAAACAATAGCTCGGTGTCAGGTCAGGGTACGTTGCGCACGGTGCTCTGCTTGAGCATCACCTTGAAAGCCTCGCGTTTCGAGAGGCCGGATAACGTGTCGGCATGCTCGTTGACGTAGCGGATGACGAAGTCAGGAGAAGTTTTGGAATACTCCCTCAGGGCCCAGCCAATTGCTTTGCGCAGGAAGAACTCCTTCTCTCGGATCGACGGCTTCATCACGTCGCGCAGTAGTCGTTCGTCGGTTTTATCCGTGAACTTCAGCTGTATGAGTATCGCCACACGCCGCCGCCACATATCGTCATCCCGGCTCCAGGTGCGCATGAGCTTCTTCATCGGCGTGGGGTGGTTGCGCAAGAGGGTGCCGAAGTGGTTGGTGGCCAGGCTATCCACATAATCCCACCAGGCACCATCCACCACCATCTCTTCGAGTACGGGCACGGCGGCGAGGTCCAGCCACTTGGCGTACCTCTGTGCACCGGCCAGCTGGATGGTGCTGTAGCGTAGTTCGCGGTACCGGGCGTTTTGCCACACGTCGAGCACGGCTGCCAGCCACTGTTGCTGGGATGCAAAAGGGTGCTCCTTGATCTGTTGTCGTGTCACCCGCCGCAAAACCGGCGCAGGGATACCCAGGTAGGGCATCTCGGATTTCATGTAGGCACGCTGGCCTTTGGCTCGCACCGGATCCCTGAGGGTGATGAGCTCTGCACGCAGTTGTGTGTGGAAGGCGCCGCTCATTGACCGAAGTGATGACCCTGTGCGAGGTGGGCCATCTCATCCGTGCTCGATTGTCTGCCGAGTAGTTGATTACGGTGTGGAAAACGTCCGAAACGCAGGATGATGTCGCGGTGGCCGTGCGCGTGACGCAGAGAGCCGCCCGTAAGCTGTCGGTCACCCGGCGGCGTTTCGTCCCGGAGTTTAGTGAAAAGCCCCACGCTCGCGTGCTGATCGATGACGGATTCCGAGTGCTCGAATGGCATGTAGAAAAACGAACGTTCATCGAACGTCAGGCCGATGTCGGCGCGGGCATTCACCCCGCGGCGGGCGGCGGACAGTGCCAGAGCATCGTTGGCGAAGGCGGCGGCCGTGCCTCTGTGTACGTTTCGAGGCAGTTGATCGCACACGAGTATGTAGGCGAGTGTTCCGCGCGATGTGTGTAGCCAATGCTGCAGATCCCCCTGGCAGACCGCGTCGATGAGGAATCCGAAACGGCCTCTGCATTCGCTATCGAAGGCTTCCGCAGGGCTGAACCAGCGTTGCCGGTGCGCCTGGTCGGCAAATCCCTTCTCGAGGGTGCCGAACCAGAACTCGAGTAGTCGATCGGGCGCTGCGTCGGACATCTGGTGGATTGTAGGTTCGCCCGCGGGCCGAGGCTACGGGTATTCGCGTATTGATTGCCTTTCGGAGAAAGCGGGTTTCTGAAGGGTCAG
>DCWG01000054.1 GCA_002327525.1 Gammaproteobacteria bacterium UBA2168
TTTTTCGTTTCGCCCGGCTGGGTATCGCCATGCAGGCGGCATCGCAGAATCAATTGGCCGCTTACTATGTCGGGATTCCCGTGAAGCGCATCTATTCGCTGGTGTGGGCGTTGTCCGCGGCTATCGCGGGAGTTGCGGGCATTCTCATGGCGCCGACCAAACTGGTCGACCCGCTCGTGGGATTCATTGGTATCAAGGCGTTTGCGGCCGCTATCGTCGGTGGGTTCGGCAGTCTTCCCGGGGCTGTACTTGGCGGGCTGCTGGTGGGTGTTGCAGAACAGTTCGCCGGGCGCTACCTGCCCTCCGGTTTTTCGGACGTCATGGCGTACGTGTTGTTGCTGGCGATGCTCATCGTGCGTCCCGAGGGGCTGTTCGCCACCATGCAGCGTAAGAAGGTCTGACATGCGCTTCATCCGCAAAACCCACTACAACCAGGACATCGATCTGTTCGCCCACAATGGGCAGAGGATCTGGTACGGCCTGCTTGGGTTCGCCGTACTCGCGGCACCGCTGGTGCTCGACCGTTTTTACCTGGGTGAACTGGCGCAGGTGTACATCTTCGCCATCGCCGGTATCGGTCTAATGCTGTTGGTGGGGTACACGGGTCTCGTGAGCCTGGGCCATGCGGCATTTCTCGCCATCGGTGCGTACGCGCATGCCTATTTCCTGAATCTCGGCTGGCCGTTTCCCGCGGCACTCGCGGGGGCCACAGTGCTGTCAGGCCTGGTCGGCGGGTTGGTAGGGGTGCCCGCTCTGCGCATGACGGGTATCTATCTTGCAGTGGCGACGCTGGCCTTCGCCGTGATCATCGAGCAGGTGCTCTCGCACTGGGTATCCGTGACCGGTGGTTTCCAGGGTATGCCGGTACCTCGGGCTGAGCTGTTGGCCGATCTCGGGGCGCCGGTGGCGTTCTACTTCCTCTGCCTCCTCGCTCTTGTACTGTCGATGGTGGTGGCCTTGAACATCCTGCGCTCGCCGACCGGGCGCGCGATGGTAGCAGTGCGAGATTCTGAGACCTCGGCGCGGAGCATGGGTATCAATCTCGCCTACACCAAGACGCTGGCGTTTGCTCTATCCGCAGCCTTCACAGGCCTCGCGGGTGGCCTGTATTCTCACAAGATTGGTTACCTGGCCCCCGATGGCTTCACCATCATCACATCGATCCAACTGCTTCTCATGGTGGTGGTGGGGGGGCTCGGCTCGTTGCACGGTGTAATTTTCGGGGCCATCTTCATCGGCCTCCTGCCGCAGGGTATCGCGATGCTTCGCGACGTGATGCCACCGGCGATAGGGCAGATCCCGGGCCTTGAGCCCGGTGTGTTCGGGATGATCCTGGTGGCGTTCCTCATCTACGAACCACTTGGCATCTACGGGCGCTGGATCAAGATACGGCTCTATTTCGAGGAGTTTCCGCTCTATCGCCGGGCGACCTACAAGCGTCAAAAAAGCTATCTCAAGACGGAGCGATTGCGATGAGTCTGCTGGTGGTGGAGGACATGTCCGTCAGCTTCGGTGGCGTGAGAGCCGTGCAGGATCTGTCGTTTACGGTCGAGCCGGGTGAGGTGTTCAGCATCGTGGGCCCCAACGGTGCTGGCAAGACCACCGTATTCAATCTCATCAGCCGCGTGTACGACGCCGATCACGGCTCGGTGATCTTCGATGGCCACGACATCACCCATCTTCCGGCCCATGCGGTGGCGAGAAAAGGCATTGCGCGTACCTTTCAGAATACGGAGTTGTTCGAGCAGGAAACGGTGCTGAAGAACCTGTTGATTGGCTGCCATGTCCACCGCCAGACCAATCTGGTGCAGGATGTGTTGTTTCTGCCAGCGGTCCGGCGTCAGGAGCTGTCTTTCAGAGTGTCGGTGGAAGCGGTGATCGATCTGTTGGACCTGCAAGCCTACCGTGATCAGGTGATCGGTAATCTGCCCTATGGCGTACGCAAGATGGTGGAGATTGCGCGAGCACTGTGCCTGCGTCCGAAGCTGTTGCTGCTCGACGAACCTTCTTCGGGATTGAACCCCGAGGAGACCGAGGATCTCTCCTTCTGGCTGGAGGATATCAACGAAGAGCTCGGCATCACGGTGGTGATGGTGGAACACGACATGAATCTCGTCGGCGCCGCATCCGATCGGGTGCTGGCCATGGTTGACGGCCACCTCATCACGGTGGGTGTACCGACGGACGTTCAGACCCACCCGGAGGTGCGGCGTGCCTACCTTGGAGACTGATGGCGCGCAGAGCGAACAGGTGGCGCCAGAGTTGCTGATGCTCAGGAATATCGAAACCTATTATGGTCCGATCATGGCCATCCGCGGCGTGAGTCTGGCAGTGCCAGAAGGCAGCATCGTCTCCTTACTGGGAGCCAACGGAGCTGGTAAGACGACGGTCCTGAAAACCATCAGCGGTGCGATGGATCCGCAGAAGGGCAGTGTGCGCTTCGACGGCGCCGATATTCAGGGTCGAGATCCGGACCGGGTGGCGCGGTTGGGTATCGGACACGTGCCTGAGGGCCGCGAGATATTTCCGTTTCTGACGGTGGAGGAAAACCTGCGCATGGGCGCGTTCTCGCGTCGAGACGGTGGGATATCGGCGGACATCGAACTGGTGTATGACTATTTTCCGGTACTGCGGGAATTCACCCGTCAACCGGCGCAGGTGCTCTCGGGCGGTCAACAACAGATGCTGGCCATCGGTCGTGCTCTGATGTCGAATCCGAAACTGATGCTGCTGGACGAGCCTTCTCTTGGTCTCAGCCCGCGCCTAGTGCACGAGATCGCCGAGATCATTACAAGGCTCAATGCGCAGCGTGGTCTCACTGTGTTGCTGGTGGAGCAAAACGCGAAGATGGCACTTGATGTGGGTGACTATGGCTATGTGATGGAACTCGGCCGCATCGTGATGGAGGACACCTGCGAGCGTTTGAGACAGACGACGGATATCCAGGAATTCTATCTCGGCATGAAGGACGCAGGCGTGCGCGGACGGCGACGCTGGAAGCAGCGGAAGACCTGGCGATGAGCGAGTCGTATTCGCAGAGCATCGAGGGTTGTAGCACCATCGGAGAGCTATTCTGGAAGCGCGTTACCGAGACCGGTACGAAGGTGGCGCTCCGGGAGAAGGATTTGGGCATCTGGAACGAATACTCCTGGTCGCAGTACGGTGCTCAGGCTCGGCTCGTGGGGTTGGGGCTGAAGGCGCTCGGGTTGAAACGAGGCGATGTGTGCTCCATCGCCGGTGAGGTGTGCCGCGAGTGGTTGTTCGCGGATCTCGGCATTATCTGCGTCGGCGGAGTCACGAACGGTGTCTACCCTACCGATTCACCCAATCAGGTCGAGTACCTCATAAACGACAGCGGCACGCGTTTCTACTTCGCCGAGGACGAAGAACAGCTCGATAAAGTGCTTGAGGTGCGTGAGCGCACACCCACGCTCGAGAAAGTGATCATCTTCGATATGGAGGGCCTGAGAAATTTCTCCGACGATGGATGTATGTGTTTCTCCGCTCTCCTCGATCTTGGCCGTGCTTATGGAGAGGAACACGCCGGTGTTTGGAATCAGGAGATCGCCGCGGCTGATCCTGAAGATCTGATGATTCTCACCTACACATCCGGTACGACCGGGCCACCCAAGGGAGCGATGATCTCCCAGCGCAACATGATGTACATGATGCGGAACATTCAGCAGATCTACGGTATATACGAAGACGATGAACAGGTCGGTTTTCTGCCGCTCGCGCACGTCGCCGGTCGAATGTTCTACACCTTCGCGGGGCTCGAGTCGCAATGTGTCGTCAATCTTGTCGAAGAACCTGAAACCGCTTTTCAGGATCAGCAGGAAATAGCACCCACCATTCACTTCGCGGTGCCGCGTGTGTGGGAGAAGCAGTTTTCCACGATCGCCATCAAGCTGAAGGAAGGCACCGCACCCGGGCGCTGGGCCTACGCTACGGCACTTGCTCTAGGCGCGAGGCGCGCCGTGTATCGGAAGGCGGCCCAGCGCGTGCCACTGGGCCTGGAACTGGCCTACCGGGTGTTCGAGCTGGTGGCACTGAAGAACATCCGCGTGCTGCTCGGCATCGACGGTTGCCGCTGGTTGTCCACTGCGGCCGCCCCTATCGCGCCCGATCTCATCGACTGGTACTGGGCCCTTGGCCGGCCGATGTATGAGGTGTACGGGCAAACCGAATGCACCGGCCTGGCCACGGCCAATCTGCCGGGGCAAACCCGCATCGGGAGCGTGGGCAAGGCGACGGATGAGAGCGAGGTGGTTCTGTCGGAGGAGAACGAGATCCTGATCCGTGGCCCGGGTGTCATTCAGGGATACTGGAACAAACCGGAGAAGAGCG
Source organism: Gammaproteobacteria bacterium UBA2168 (assembly GCA_002327525.1). GTDB lineage: Bacteria > Pseudomonadota > Gammaproteobacteria > Pseudomonadales > Azotimanducaceae > JASLQO01. The sequence goes on from DCWG01000054.1 coordinate 4,348, forward strand.
CGGAGACGTTCAGGCAGGGTTGGCTGCACACGGGAGACGTCGGCCGTGTGGACGAGGAAGGGTTCATCTACGTGGTGGACCGCATGAAAGACATCATCATCACCGCGGGTGGCAAGAACATCACACCGAGTGAGATCGAAAACCAGCTCAAGTTCTCGCCCTACATCACCGACGCGGTCGTGGTTGGCGATCGCCGCCCCTTTCTGACCTGCCTGGTGATGATCGATCACGAGAACGTTACCAAGTTCGCCCAGGACAACGACGTGCCCTTCACCAACTACACCAGCCTCTGTCATACGCGGGCGGTGCAGGATCTGGTGTGGGAGGAGATCGAGGGCGTCAACGCGAAGTTTGCGCGCGTCGAGACGATCAAGAAGTTTCGCCTGATCGATCAGATGCTGGATCCGGAGGACGACGAACTCACCCCCACACAGAAGCTGAAGCGTAAGGTGGTCAACGAGAAGTACGCGGATCTTATCGGGGAGATGTACTAGTCCGTATCCCGGGCCTTGAGCACCAACTGCTCCAGAACCTCGTAGGGCTGGGCACCGACAACGCCGTAGCCACTGGCGACGAACGTTGGTACACCTGTTATGCCATAGGCTCGCGAGACAGCCCAGTCGGAATCTACCTGGTCGCTGTACGTTCGCTGTTCCAATACCTTGCGGGCTTCGTCGCCGTCGAGTCCAGCGGACTCGGCCAGCGACACGAGCACATCCAACTCGCCGATGTTCAACCCTTCCGCGAAGTAGGCCCGGTAAAGCACATCGTGCAACGCCCCGCCACCGGGCTGAGTGTCGGCCCAGGAACCGAGTTCCTGGGCCAGGCGGCTGTTATAAGTATGCGTGCGGCGTCCATATGGTAGGCCTTCCTCGTCCATGAGGGCTTTCATTTGGCTGTACATCTGTTCAAGGTCGATGTCCCTTCCCGCGAATAACTGTTCGAGGCTCGCGCCATCCTCCGGTGTTTCAGGATGCAGAGGGAAATGCACCCACTTGATCTCGACGTCGTGCTCTGTCTTCAGTTTTTCAATACGCCCGGTACTGAGATAACACCAGGGTCAGATGTAGTCCGTGAAAACCTGGAGTTCGATCCTCTCGTTCATTGCTGCCCCCGCCTGGCGCGCCTGTGCCTATCGCCGATGGTAGACATGCGGGAAAGAAAAAGACAGGCAGCCCCGGCGCCGGGCATATCAGGTGCGCCACTTTTCATAGTCGGGCCAGGTCTGATCGGTTCCCCAGCCCTCCCAGTGCGTGTGAAGGGCGTTGGCGATTGTGCAGCGAAACGATGCCTCGAATTTGCGTGTACCCTGTCGTGCGCCGGTCGCAGCAACGACGCGTGCACGCACGGTACACCGTCCGGGGCGGTCGTCGCCAGATAGGCGGTAGCGATGTTTGGTTGTGCATAGAGCAGGCGACGGCCGATGGCTGCCGCCTCCGGTCGAGTGGCGACGAAACCCTCCCATCTTGTTTCAGGACTCATAGCCCATCCCATCCGTTTTGAGGACATGGTATCGCTTTTAGTTGTATTGTATTCAGGACCAAGGGAGCAAGAGCATGGTTGATCTCACACCGTTCGATCCGGGTGCTGTGTATGCGCCGCAGGGGATGAACGACGCGGACCTGCCGGGGGTGTTCATCAGTCCGCAGCGCTACGTTCAGGGTGCGGGCGTGCTGGAAAGATCTGGGCGCTATCTGTCGCTAATGGGAGTTAAACGGGGCGGGGTACTGGCGTCCACTCGCGGATTTGGTGCTGATGCGGGGCGGTTGATCGGCAGTCTGGCCTCAGAAGGTATCGCGACAGTGCAGGCGGTATTCGGTGGTGAATGTTCGACGGATGAGATTACGGCCCGTGTCGCCGACTTCCAGAGCGAGAAGGTCGATTGCCTGCTCGCCGTTGGTGGCGGTAAGTGCGTGGATGCAGGCAAGGCGATCGCCTGGCGGCTCGGCGTACCGGTCGTGATAGTGCCGACGCTAGCGTCGAACGACGCACCGTGCTCAGCATTGTCTGTACTGTATACGCCGCAGGGCATGACCGATGGCATCGAGTTCTACCCCGACAGCCCGGCACTCGTGGTCGTGGACACCGATGTGGTTGCGAATGCCTCCGAACGTTATCTGGTGGCCGGGATGGGGGATGCCATGGCAACCTGGTACGAGGCGCGCGTTTGCCTGGACAACCCCCGGGGCAGAACACCGCTCGGTGCCCGGCCGACGCTCGCTTCCTGCGCATTGGGGGAGATCTGCGCAAAAACGCTGTATGAGCAAGGTGAACGGGCGGTAAAGGCGGTTCATGCCGGTGCGGTGGACGAGGCGCTGGAACAGGTCGTGGAAGCCAATACGCTGTTGAGCGGAATCGGTTTCGAGAGTGGTGGTATTGCAGCGGCGCATAGCGTGGCCCAGAGCTATCCGGCTATCGAGCGCGTGCACGCCAACTATCTGCATGGTGAGATGGTGGCGATGGGTCTGCTCACGCAGTTGATGATGAACGGCGGTGAGGACGAGGCACTCAAGGCGGCCACTTTTTTCACGAGAGTGGGCCTGCCCGTGCACCTCGGGCAGCTGTCGCTGGACTCGAGAGGATCCGAGATAGAACTCGTGGCAGAACTGTCCGTGCAGTTCCCGCTAATGCATAACATGCCATTCGAGGTAACCCCGGCCGTGGTCCGCGACGGCATAATCGCCGCGCACGAACTCGGCGCGGCGACTGCCCGAAAAGAAGGCGACGAGGCCTACCGAAGGCTGCAGTCGGAATAGCTGTCCACGTCGGGTCATGTCGTCGCGAGCGTTTAACCTGCCGGAAGCGGTCGTGCTCAGAGCCAGGGCGCGGGACGACCAACGATCTGGCACCGGTTGGTCGGCGGTCTCCGCATTGGGTCGATCGAGCGGGCTCTCACCGGCGCTGGGTACTGCCCGCGGTGGGTGTCGGCTACTGTCTGGCATTCGGTGTACCCATCACAAATGCCACAACGAGCGATATCATCAGTCCCTGGGACTGGCAAGGCTGGTCATACGATGTCTGGTGGCACCGGGGTATGAGCATCATGTTCAACTGGTGGACGGGTTGTCTGTTCTACGTCATCGTGGTGGAGTCTGCCCGCCTGTACCGCTTGACCGCCTCAGCGGCTTCCGTTGAGCTTTTCGATCTCGAGTCCTACCAACCATTGGTCAGGCAGGGGCTGATCAACGTACTACTGGTTGTTGGTATGCTATCGCTGGAGTCGCTGCTGGTGGTGGAGTCGAGATATGGCCCCATGTTGCCGGGTGCCTGGATCACCGGCATGGTGTTTTCATGGATCGTACTCATGCTGCCATTGCGAGGCATACGCCGACTCGCTGGGCTGGCCAAGGTAGGTGAACTCCAGTGGTGTACTACAACCCTGCGTCAGGCCAGGGATGAGCTGAAGAGTGGAGAGGAAGCGAGACGACCCCTCGGTGAGATCGTTGCCTACAGGAGTGTGATCGAAAACACACGCAACTGGCCATTCGAAAACACGACCCTGCTACGATTTGCCATCTATCTGCTGATACCGCTTGGTTCGTGGTTGGGTGGCGCCCTGGTCGAGCGCGGGATCGATCTGGTTTTGTCAGGTGATGCTCTGTGAGCCGGACCGGACCCGAGCCTGGTCGCGGAGCGCTGGTAGAATGCTATTGGCTGTAAGAGGGAGAGACCATGAAGGCATGCTTTGTTTTGATCATCGGGATAGTGGTGTTGTCGGGATGTGGCGAGGCGACAACGTCCGATAGCGGTCGGGCGGAAGGCACGGCAACTGCCAACCGGGGTGTCACGGACACGCAGATAGTGCTGGGTACCCATACGGATCTGTCCGGCCCGGTCGCGATCTGGGGGGTTGGGTCCATCAATGCCGCACGCATGCACTTTGATGAGGTCAACGAATCTGGCGGTGTGCACGGGCGTCAGATTCGTTTCGTGGTGGAGGACACCTCCTATCAGGTACCCCGCGCCATGCAGGCGGCGAACAAACTCATCAACCGCGACGAGATCCTGGCCATCTTGCTGGCGGTCGGCACGCCGATGAACAATGCGGTCATGGTGCAGCAGCTGGAACAGGGCGTGCCGAATCTGTTTCCCATCTCCGGCGGTCGGCAGATGGTGTATCCACTGCACCCGATGAAATTCACGCAACGCGGCATCTACTATGACGAACTTCGCGCTGCGGTGAAGTACTTCGTCGAAAGTCAGGGAAAAAGCAATATATGCGCGATTTACGTTGACAACGACTACGGCCAGGAGATTCTGCAGGGGGCGCGGGATCAGGCAGCCGCGATGGGGCTCGATCTGATCGAGACCTCCGCACACAAGTCGACCGAGACGGAGTTCACGGCCGCGATTCTCAAGTTGCGTACGGCCGGATGCGACCTGGTGGCGATGGGCAGTGTGCACCGCGACACCATCCTCATCTTGGATACGGCCCGCAAGATGGGCTGGACGGATGGTGTGGCCTGGGTGGGCAACAATGCGGCTTATGCACAGGTAATTGCAGATCACGAGAGTGGCGAGGGTTATTACGCGCTGGTGCACATGGCCAAGATCTACGCTGATGACGAGAAGACGCCCGAAGTACAGGCCTGGTGGGACAGGTACGTGGACCGGTACGGTGTGGAACCGGGACTGGCGGCCATGGAAGGCTATCGCGGGGCGGATCTGGTGGTGACTGCACTCGAGGCCGCGGGCCGCGATCTCACCACCGATGCTCTGCTCGCGGCAATCGAGTCCATCACGGACTACACGGACATCTTCGGCTACAAGGTATCCTTCGGCCCCGAAAAACACAGCGGTGCCACACAGTCGGCGTTGAGTCAGGTGCGCAACGGGCGCTGGGTCGTACTGGACCGATCCATCAGTTTCTAGAAGGCTTCGTTCGTGCCATGACTGGATTGACCCTCGGCGGTGCTACCAGGAATCAAGCGGGTGTTTTTTTTCCTCCCGCTCTACTCTGCGTTTCAGGTGGCGCAGTACCTTCGCGATCCTGTCCCGCGTCTGGCCGGGTGCGACGACATCGTCGATGGCGGTGCTGTATTGAATACTCGAAAAACCATCGTGACGCCCGACTTCCACAGTCGGCCATGCGAGACACAAAGCGGGTACGCCTCGAGCACTGGAATAACCTCTCATGAGGCTCGGACCGAGACCATAGCCCCGACGCACCTGTACGCTGAATATAGGTACGGTGCGGTTCTGGTGAGCGATGATGGGGCGGGCATGCCAGCGCGTGATACCGGGCTCGATGGCCGTTGTTTCCCCCTTGTGTTGCCAGGTGGCGACACAACCCGGCGTATCGATGAGGGAGATGAGGGGATATTCATACGCATCGCACAGCTCGACGAAGCGTGTGATCTTGGTCGCGCCATCGTTGTCGATGGCGCCATCGGCAACGAGAGGTTGATTGCCGAGGACGCCGACGGTTCTGCCCTCGATGCGTGCCAATGCGGTGATCACGGACTCGGCAAATCGAGGACGCAGCTCGAAGAGGCTATCCGCATCCACCAGCGCCTCGATGACCGGATACATGTCGTAGCGACCCTCATCCGGTACCAGTGAATTCAGGTGGCTAGCGGTTTCCGCAGGCCGGCCGGAATCGTGATCCTGGTAGTAGGCCAGGTATTTCCGGGCCGCCGTCACGGCCGCCGGATCATCGTCTACGAGCAGGTCGATGCCACCGGTTGCTTCCTGCATCTCGGCACCCGCCAGTTCAGATGCGCTCAGGCGAATGCCGAGAGCTGCTTCCACCATGGGCGGTCCCCCGAGCCCGATGGAGGAACCCTTCGTCGCGATCACGAAATCAGAGAACGCTGCGAGGCTGGCGTGTCCGGCGAACGAGGGCCCGGAGACGATGGCGACAGTCGGTACCCAACCCGACAGCTCCGCGTTTCCATCAAATATGGTGAAACGGCCGATGGGACCACTGAACTCGACGTGGCCGAGGCCTGCCCTCGGGTGGCGGGCCCGGCTGCCACCGCCGTCAACGAACAAGGCCAGTGGCCAACGCTGCTCGTGGGCCAGCGTAAACAGGCGTCCCAGTCGGCCGGCGCCGTAACCGCCGCCCCGATCGGTATAGTCCGTCGCCGAGGCGATGACCGCCTGACCTTCGATGGTACCGACAAAATCCAGACCACCCGTTTCCGGGATCCACTCACCATCCGGGGTCTTTCCTGCGATCGTGCCGTACTCGGTTGCCGAATCTTCATCGAGCAGGAGTTGCAGCCGCTCGCGGGCGGTCAGCCGTCCGCTCGTATGCACGCGTTTGACGATGTCCGGCCTTGCCGCGTCGGTTCGCATCTTCTGCGCCGCGTGCAGGGCGTCGATTGACTTCTGATCCATGCAAACTCCGTCTAGTGCGGATCGATTGGGTGCTTTTTACTCGAGCCCAGAACTCTCGGCACGCGCTCGAGCATGCTGAAAATGCGATCCCGTGTTTCCTGGGGGTGGATGATGTCATCGAACACGAAATTGCGACCCGCACGCAAACCGGAAGCCTGGTCCCGCATTTTCTCCGCATATCCATCTCTGATGGCGAGGGCTTCTTCCTTGCTCTTAGCCGCCAGGATCTCTTTCCTCTTGACCAGATAGGCAGCACCTTCGAGGGACATGCCGCCGGATTCGACCGTCGGCCACGCCAGGCGCAGTTCGGGGACCGAGCGGCCGGCTCCCCAACCGGACATCGCGAACGGTCCGAGGCCATAGGCTTTCCTTATCTGCACGGAGTACAGCGGTACCGTGCGATGATGCAGGGCTGACAGGGGTCGGGCATGGTGGCGGGCGATGCCTCCGCGCTCCGCTGCCGGTCCCACCATATAACCAGGATTGTCGATGAAGGAGATCAGCGGAAACTCGTAGGCGTCGCACAATTCGATGAATCGAGCGGCCTTGTCCGCTGCATCGGCATCGATGGCGCCACCCAACGGGGAGCTGGGTTGATTGGCGAATATCCCCACCGCACGCCCGTTCAGCCGGGCGAACGCGGTCAACATCGATCTGCCCCAGGTGGCACCGATTTCCAGCACGCTGTCCGCATCGGCGAACGCGGCGATGATCTGGCGCATGTCGTAGGGCCGTCGCCGGTTGTCGGGGATGATGGATGCTATTTCGTCGTGCGTGGGTGCAACGGCGCCGGTGGGAAAATCCTGCTGGTAGTAGGAGAGGTATTCTTGTACAGCGGTAATCGCCGCAGCTTCGTCTTCGACCACCAGGTCGATGTTACCCGTGTGTGCAAAGTCATCCACGGAGCGTTCCACCGGAGAAACGCGCAGCTCCGATGTGCCCCAGGATCCGAGAGTCGAGCCGCGTGTCGCGACGACAAAGTCCGACAGCATGGCGATTCCGGCATGGGCATCGAGCGCTCGTCCGCTCACCACGGCGACCGTGGGTGCCCAGCCCGATAGTTCGGCCAACCCGTCGTAGACGTCCCAGCGTCCCCTCGGTGCGATGACGATGGGCGGGCCTGGTTGTATGTCTCCTGGCCTGGCGCCGTCACCGTCGGCGAATGTGATCAGTGGCCAGCGGTGTTTGTTGGCCAGGTAAATCAGACGACCCAGTTTTCGCTGGTTCCGATCGCTTTGCGTTCCGTCGAGCACACTGCGGTCGTAGGAGGCCGCCACCACACTCCCGCCGGCAACTCGCCCAGCGCCGGCAACGAGTCCGTCGGCTGCGGCCGAATCGTTCGGGTCGCTCGTCGCTCCCGCGAGAAGCCCGTATTCCACGAGGCTGCCGGGGTCCAGGAGACGTTCGAGACGCTCGCGGGCCGTCAGGCGTCCGGTGTCGTGCGCGGACGTTGCGGCATCGTGTCGATCCAGGGCCTGTCGACGCGCGTCGATTATCTGTCGAGTCAGCTTGTCGTCCAGGGTGAGGTACTCTTTTTTCTATTTGCGCGGAGACAGGATAGTGTCGATTCTATCTGCTTTCTGTTTTCCTTGCGGGTCGACTTGCTTCGGGCGTCAAGGCTCCTCAGCGCGCCGGATCGGTGGCCAGCGCGCGGTCGAGGTTTCTCAACGTCGGCACGGCCAACACCAGCGCGAGCACCAGCAGCGTGCATACGAAAGTGGTCGCCGGAAGCATCAGCTCCATGCCGATGACGTCGGCAATGCCACCCAGAACCAGTGAGTTCATCTGGGCGATGGCACCGCTGAGCATGAACAGGGACATCACGCGCCCCCGCATTTCGTTGGGGATGACGCTTTGAATGATGGAGGTAGACGCGATGGAGGCCGCCGTCCAGGCAGCGCCGTTGATGAGGTAGGTGAAACCGGCGACAGGCAGTGAGCGTATCAGCCCAAACAGTAGGAAGGATGCACCGAACACGAGGGAGCCGACGATCAGGATGCGCCCCGGGTACCTTGGTTTTCCCATGTAGGAAAGCGTGAACGAGGCCGCCAGCGTGCCGACGCCCCAGGTTGCCGCCAGCAGTCCGTATCCACCGGGTGTCATGCCGAGCACATCTCCGGCCCAGCTGACGATGAGACCTTGGTAGAGAGAAAATCCGAAGGCGGCAGTGGTGAAGTTCAACACGATGATCCAGGCAACCACTCGGTGGTGCCGTGCGTAGCTGATGCCCTGGCGTACGGTTTTTGCGATAGGTTCGTTACGTGTCTCCCTGGTCTGGCCGCGGTAGCGCAGCAAAATCAGCGCCAGCAACACGCCCATGTTTCCCGTCGTGCTGAGCAGATAAGCGCCGCCGGAGCCGATGGCGTCGATCACGAGACCCGCGATTATCGGCGTCACCGCAAAGCTGCCCATCTGTGCCGCCGTGGTGAGAGCCACGGCGTTTGGTATGTGAACGGCGGGAATCAGTTCCGGAATCAGCGCCTGGCGCACGGGAGCGTCCAGGGAGGCGGAAGCCGAGCCGATGAAGATGAGCGCCAACACCCACCACAGGCCGACGTAGTTGCTGATGACTAGCAATCCGAGAGTCAGACTGACCACGAATGAGACAGCCTGAGTCGCCATGAGCAGAAAACGGCGGTCGAGCCGGTCGGCGAGTGCGCCGCCGTACAGGCCGAACAGAATAGTCGCCAGCCCGCGTATCGCGCCCAGCGCACCGAGAATCCAGACTGAATTGGTCAACTCGTACACTAGCCACATCTGTGCGTAGTACTGGAACGCCATAGTGCCGCTGGCGAACAGCATACCGAGCCAGAGGGTACGAAAATCGCGATATGCCAGCGCCGGAAAGCGTCCCGGCGCGGGTTTCTGGTGACCGGGACTAACCATTAGCCCCGTGACGACGAGTCATGGCGAGGGTGCAGCTTCATTGTCCAGAGGTGTCCGGTGTTTCGCCTGTTGACTCCAGGGGATGGCAACTGCCTCTGTTCAGGGGCTGGGCTTTGGCGCACGTCACGGGCGGGCGGCGAGGAACAGGTCGAGGAGTTCATCCAACTCCTGGCGGAGATTGCGCGTCATGGTCAGTGGCGTGGCGTTAGTTGCAAATCCCAGGGCGATGCCCTCGGCCGGGCGCATCACCATATAGGCGGAACCGCCCACACTGCTGCCACCGTGGCTGATGTGGGGGCCGCGATCGGTTGCGATTACTCGAAAGCCCAGTGCGTAATTCTGCGGGTTCGTGGATCCATCGCTGAGCAACTGAGGCGTCCAGAGCAGGGAACGCGTGTTCTTGGAGATCACGTCACCGAACAACAGGCCATTGGCGAAGCGCACCAGATCTGCCGGTGTCGACAGGAAGCCACCGCCCGCCCACTTGTAGCTGTTGTTCACATCGATCTGGCGCAGGATCACGTCCTCCCACAGGAGGTAGGGGGTGGCTACGTCGGCCGTTTCGCGACCCTGGTGGTCGGCCTGAGTGGACCGCATCCCGAGAGGCTCGTAAACGCGCTGGTCCATCAGTTGGAGAAACCCGGTTTCGGCCGCGCGCTCCAGCGCGAGTGAGAGCATGTTGTAGCCATACGAACTGTAGAGAAATGCAGTGCCGGGCTCGAACATCAACGCATCGTCGCGCACCATGTGCAGGGCATCACTCACGGTGTGGTACTGGGTTTGATGATAGGTCTCGAACAGAGCGCCGATGCCGGGCTGGTAGTGGCGCACACCTGCTTGATGGCTGGCGAGTTGACGCAGCGTGAAAGGATGCGCTTTTTGCGGAAACCCGGGTACCCATTGGTGATAGCTGTCCTCCAGTCGCAGCGCACCGTCGTCCAGCAGCGTACCCATGGCGACTGCCGTGAAGGATTTGGCGACACTGCCCACGCGGTATCGGGTGGCCGTGGAAGCGGTTGTTCGACTGTCGATGTCTGCGTATCCGGCGGCAAGCGTCCATACCAGTTTGCCGTCCACACCTGTCGCAACGGACATGGACGGGAGATGGGTTTCATCGAGGATCCTCAGGATGCGACGCGTAGCCCCGATGGCGGCGTCCTCATAACCCGATACATACACGACTCCGTCTACGGGTGGATCCAGACCGAGTGGTGTTTCGATTCGCATCAGCAGCCACGCGGCCGCCGCCGCTGCCGTGACCGCCACGATGGCAAGCACGAAAACGAATACCCCGAGGATTTTCTTCATGCAGCGATCCCGCGTTTGAAATCAGAGGAGCACTAGCACTTGTCAAGTGCCGGTGTACGCTCAGAAGGCGTGCGAAAAACGCGTCGCGCAAGGGCACAACGTTCCTGCTCGGTGAAGCGCTCGTCCCGTGAGAGACTGGTCGCGATGGCTTTACGTGTGACCAACACGGATGACATGCGGATACCGCCGTCGGCAGGGGTGTCGAGCAACAGTACCCGCTCATCCTGCAGGCCGTTCTGCCAGGATTGCCATTGCACCTGGCGGCCATCGCGTCCCCTGCCGGGGTTACCCGAGTAAGCGAATTCGGCCCAGTAGGACATCATGGCGTTCGAGAGTGCATCGCGAGCCGGGGCATCGGCGGTGAGCAGGGTTTTGTCGACGACGTCGAAGTTACCGAACACGAATGGCAACTCGAACGCATGAGCGGCGCCGAGCAGTTCAGCGAGGTCCAGCGAGCCGAGCGAGCGCAGTTCGTCCCAGTCAAACCGATAGGCATACACCGAAGGCCCCTGGGTTTCGCGAAGGCTCCGTGCGAGTTCGTCCACGCCGTCTGCCTTCCAGAGGTCGGAACCGTATTGTGTGTCACGCCGATAGCGTTCCACATCGCTCAACCGATAGGGCACGCCAAACATGCGATCCGTGTATCCAGGTGCGAAAGCCATGAACAGACGAGTTTCGTTGCGGTTGCTGCCCAGAATGACCGGAGTGACGTTGTAGCGTGAGGTATCCGCAAACAGCCAGTCGAGCTGAACGCCGGCCGGCAATACGTGCCCGTCGCCGAAGAGGTACGGTGTTCGGTTGGGCATGCTGCCACTCAGGACAAAGGCCTGCGATCCGGCATCTTCGGATTCGTTGATCTGTTGCATGATCAGACGCTGGTTCTGAGCGGCCATGATTTGCGCGGCCGTGCGGCTTCTGAGCAATTGGGCCAGTGAAGCATCGTCCATGGTCTCCTGGTGTGCGCGTGCGCTGGCATGATCGCTCGCCTGCCCCTCGGTGATCAGCAGCCTGTTGACCAACTCGCGCGCACTCAGGGGATGTCCCGGTTCGGCATCATCGACGTAGTGCTGTGCCTCGGACATGGGCAGGAGGGTCATTCCGCCGCTTTGTACGATGGCCTTGTGATAGAGACCAGCCGCGAGTGGAGAAACCATCATCGACAGCACGTTGAACCCACCGGCGGATTCTCCGAATATCGTCACGTTGGCCGGGTCGCCGCCAAACTGGGCGACGTTGCGTTGCACCCAGCGAAGCGCCGCGATCACATCCAGCGTACCGTAGTTTCCCGAGTTGTCCGCAACTGTCATGGCGTCGAGATCATTCGCAGAATTCCCGGCGGACCCCGCGGTGAGAGCTGGATGTGCATACCAGCCGAATGGACCTAGCCGATAGTTGATGGTCACCACTACCACATCGTGTTCGCGCACGTAGCGGGCACCGTGATAAATGGAAGTACTGCCTTGTCCTATGTGGTTGCCGCCACCGTGGATGAAAAACATCACGGGATGCGACTCGCCGACCTCAGTCGGCGCCCAGACGTTCAGATACAGGCAATCCTCATCCCCTGACATTTCGCCGCCTGAGGTCATGCCCGCCTGCACGCAGGGCGAGTCAAACGTGAGTGCGTGGCGGATTCCCGACCATGGCTCGACGGGGCGTGGCGCTTTCCAGCGCAGCTCCCCGAGGGGCGGGGCGGCGAAGGGAATTCCGGACCAGGCCAGCGTACCGCGGTCCAGATAACCCATCACCCTGCCGCTGTCGAGAATACGCTCGGTAGAAGCATTGGAGCGGGCCGGGGGAATGTCGGATGTAAACCGGGAGATATACCAGCCCACCCATGCGCCGGTGACGACGATGGCCGCGAGTAGCAGAATGAGGAACTTCTTGAACATCGGCTTCGGCTATCCTTATCAGGGAGAGCGCAGTTTGAAGGTCGGTGCGGCCAGCGACAAGGGCAGGAGTTCACCGACAGGAGTATTCGACAAAACCGCCACAGATCAGCGCGCCACGGTAAACTGGCTCGACAGGTGGAGGCGGGTTATGTCCATGATGGCTCACGGGACGATGGTGCAGAGGTATGCATGCGCATCGTAAGCTGGAACGTGAACGGCTTGCGAGCCTGCGCGAAGAAAGGTTTCGATGCATTTTTGCAGGCATCGGATATCGACGTGCTGGCATTGCAGGAAGTGCGCGCTTTTCCACATCAACTCGAATCGATCACGCGTGAACCGGCCGGCTACGGTGCGGCTTTCTCTCCCGCGGAGCGCCCCGGATACAGCGGTGTAGCGATCTACAGCCGGAACGCACCCACGCGTGTTCAGACCAGCCTCGGTATTGAGCGTTTCGATGTCGAGGGGCGCTACATCGAAGCGCATTTCGGACGGTTGGTGGTGGCGAGCGTGTACTTCCCGAAAGGCAATGGCAGAGACCGGGATAATTCCCGTGTGCCCTACAAGCTGGATTTCTACGCAGCCGTGTACGCCCGCATCGAACGTTTGCGTCAGCGTGGGCCGGTATACGTGTGTGGTGACTACAACACGGCCCACCAGGCGATCGACCTCGCGCGTCCGAAGGGCAACGCCAAGAGCAGCGGTTTTCTACCGGAGGAGCGTGCCGTGATGACGCGCTGGTTGGAGGCCGGTTGGGTGGATACCTTCCGCCGACAGCATCCGGAGGAAGAAGGGCACTACTCCTGGTGGCGGCAGTTCGGTGGAGCGCGGGAAAACAACGTGGGCTGGCGAATAGATTATGTGCTGGCCTCGCCTTCGGCGGCGCGCAGGGTCCGGGATGCCTTCATCTGGGCGCAGATCACGGGTTCGGATCACTGTCCTGTGGGGGTGGACGTCGAATAGACCTTGCTCGGGCCCTACTCCTGTTCATTCGGAGCGCACCCGCCCGGTCAAGTGGCGCCAGCCCGCTCGAGAATGGCGCCGAAGTCGGTGTCGCTGGTGAGTGTCCCATAGGCTCCGGTCCAGCGCTCGCCGAGCCGGGAAGCGCAGAATGCGTCGGCAATTGCTGCCGGTGCGTGTTGTACGAGCAATGCAGCCTGAAGGACGATGGCCATTCTCTCCGTGATGAGCCTCGACCTGACTTCCAGATGCTCACGGTCGGCAAGCTCGCGCTGCAGTGCGTTGATCTCCGTGTCCAGGATCCCGTGCGCCCCGCGAGCCTCATCGAGCTCGGCGAACAGTGCCGGGATGGCCGCTTCCTCCCGGTGCATCGCGCGCAGCACATCGAGGCACATGACGTTGCCCGATCCCTCCCAGATGCTGTTCACGGGCGCTTCGCGATACAGTCGCGGCATTATCGAGTCTTCGACGTATCCCGGACCACCGTGACACTCCATGGCTTCGAACGTGTGCCCTGGTGCTCGTTTACATATCCAGTACTTGCCGATTGCGGTGACGATGCGGGCGAGAGCTGCCGCACCCTCGTCACCCGGCGCCTCGTCCATCGCGCGGCCGATGCGCAATGTGAGTGCAAGCGCCGCCTCTGCTTCGATGGCGAGATCGGCCAGTACATTGCGCATCAGCGGTTGCTGAATCAGCCGCCGTTGAAATGCCGTACGATAGGTCGTGTGGTGCAGTGCCTGGATGAGTCCCTGACGCATGAGTGCGGACGAACTGGCGCAGCAATAGAAACGCGTTCCCTGCACCATGTCGATGATCGTCCTCACTCCCCGGCCCTCCTTCCCGATCATCACTCCCCAGGTGTCGTGCAGCTCCATTTCCGATGATGCGTTCGAGCGGTTGCCAAGTTTGTCCTTGAGCCGCTGGATGAGCAGGGCGTTTCGCTCACCGTCCGGCGTCCAGCGGGGAACCAGGAAACATGACAGCCCGCCCTCCGTGTAGGCAAGGGTGAGAAAAGCATCGCTCATGGGCGCCGAGCAGAAGTATTTGTGTCCATTCAACCGATATTCACGACCTTCTCCGATGTCAGGCCCGGTGGGGGCGGCGTGCGTGGTGTTGCTGCGCACGTCCGACCCGCCCTGTTTTTCGGTCATGAACATACCCATGGTGACGGCTTTCTTCTCTGTCGAAGGTATGTCGCGCGGATCGTATGCGGGTTCGAGCAGCCGGGGAATCCACTGTTCGCCCACGGTCACAGAGCGCCGCAGGCAGGGCACCGCTGCGTAGGTCATCGCCATGGGGCAGAGCACTCCGCCCTCGGGTTGATTGAACATATAGGTCAGCGCCGCATGTGCGACCTGCGCACCCGGCCGGGGATGACGCCAGGCGAAACTCGGCACTTCGTTCTCGATCGCCGTTTTCATCAGCTCGTGATAGGCGGGGTGATATTCCACCTGATTGATACGCATGCCGTAGCGGTCGAACGGCTGGCTTTCCGGTGGGTGCCGATTGGCCGCATCGGCCTTCTCGAACACTTCCGCGCTGCCGGCCAATACCCCAAATTCCGCCAGTTTCTCCGCGGTCCACGCACCGCCCTCACGGGTAATGCCCTCGCGCAATGCCGCATCACTTCCCCACAGATCCTGATCACCAATGTGGGGTGGTGTATTGATTACTTCGTGCGTCGGCAATCTCGCCTGGGGTTTTCTCGGGATCATACTCGCTCCTGTGGACGCGCCGGCGCATGATGCTCCAGTTGCGAGCGGAGTGCATCTTCAATTCTTGAGAAACCACTACATATAGTGTTCAATGGTCGTTCGCGCATCAATATGTAGATTTGGCCTGATTCGCTGTTTGAGGAGTCGATATGCTTACCTGGGATGCATTCTCAGAACCGGATGTTCAGTTGCCAGCCGATGTGATCGCGGCTGAATCATCCGAGGACAGTTCCCCTGATCCTAAGCCGAGGCGTAAGAAGGAGGCTGGGCAGGAAGGCCGTACGGGGCAGAAAAGGCAGACTGGGCAGGTAGAGGAGCAAACAGCGCAGCCGATCCGCCCGGAAGATAAGCGTGTCATCAACGGCCTGACGGACATCAATCAGCTCGCACCGTTCAAGTACCCGTGGGCATGGAAGTACTTTCTAAACGCCAACAAGAACCACTGGACACCGCTGGACATCAACATGTCGCAGGACGTCTACGACTACAAACACAAGCTGACGGACACGGAGAAACACCTGTACGAGAACGTGCTCGCCTATCTGACGACATCCGATATTCTCGCCATGCGAAACATCGGCCTCGCGGTCATGGAGAAGATGACGGCACCCGAGCTGCAGATCTATCAGGCGAGGCAGGTCTACGAGGAAGCGCTGCACACGTGGACGTATCAACATTGCATCGAAACCCTGGGCCTCGATCAGGGCGAAATCTACAACCGTTACCGGATGGTCCCGGCGATCAACCAGAAGATACAGATTGCCAACACCCGCATCAGCTCTATTCTGCGGACGGATATCGACCTGAACGATCCGGACGAACTCAATAACTTCATCGTTGCCTATGTCTTCTTTGCTGCGGTGTTCGAAGGATGCTGGTTCTACAATGGCTTCAGCCCGATATTTTCGTTTCAGCGGCGGGGGCTTATGAAAGGGACCGCGGAGCAGCTTCAATACATCATGCGCGATGAAGTGCTGCACTGCGGATTCGGCATTCGCACCGTGTCGCAGATCATCATGGAAAACGACATCAAACTGGATCTGTCCGCCATCCGGGAGATGTGGGACGAAGCCGAAGCCGCCGAAGCGGACTACGCGCGTTACATCCTGCGAGATCCCGTGCTCGGCTACTCGGCCGAGTCGCATATA
This sequence comes from Gammaproteobacteria bacterium UBA2168, assembly GCA_002327525.1. GTDB lineage: Bacteria > Pseudomonadota > Gammaproteobacteria > Pseudomonadales > Azotimanducaceae > JASLQO01. The sequence continues at coordinate 20,599 of DCWG01000054.1, forward strand.
GAACACTTCCGGTTCATCGCCAATCGCCGGGCCAAACAGCTGGGATTCGAAGCGCCCTTTCCCGGCGCGCAGTGCGCACTGCCGTGGCTGGACGAACAGGCCAACATCCGCAAAGAGAAAAACTTCTTCGAGACACGGGTGACCGAGTATCAGGCGGGGGGCTTGAACTGGGACTAGTGTTCGTCGAGTCCGGAGGAGAGAACACTTGAACGAGCCGATTGACACATCCCGATCTCTGATCTAGTTTTCCCTCAGACGGTGCTCTGCTTCAAAGGAGCTAAGAGGGAATCCGGTGAAAATCCGGAGCTGTGCCCGCAACTGTAAGCTGGGAGATACCGGCCACGAGGCCACCAGGACGTTGGTTCCTGGGAAGGCGGCCGATATTGCTGATCAGCCAGCCAGGAAACCTGCCGCCGCGTCGTTCGTCCAGGGTCGGGCCAACCTCCAGGACCGGAATCACACTTTCCCGTGAAACGACATTCCTGTGGTCTCGCCGTACTGCACGCTCAGTCGGTGATGCCATGTTCAGTCGTCATAGAGTCGCCCCATGCCGACATGCGGGCGACAGATGGGAACAGCATCATGAACAGTATCAAGGGAAGGCTCCTGACTTTCTGTTTCGCGAGTGCCGCTAGTATTTGCCTGGCCGAGCCGCGCGCCGACTCCGAGACAGCCGACGAGACACTCGTCGTCTACAGTGTGCGGCTCGAGCAACCGATGGCGGAGGTCGGCTCCAGCGTGACGGTCATCACGTCCGAGGACATGGATGCGATGGGGGTGGATTTCGCCCTGGACGCCATCGCGACCGCGCCCGGTGTGACCGTCAATCAGAGTGGTTCGTTTGGCGGTCTTGCATCCGTTCGCATTCGCGGTGCTTCAAGTGCGCAGACGCTGGTCGTCGTGGATGGCGCCGTGGTCAACGATCCGACGTCCCCAGGTGGCGGTTTCGACTTCGCGCGGTTCGATACCCAGAGCATCGAGCGCATCGAAATCCTGAAAGGGCCGCAGTCCACACTGTGGGGCTCCGATGCGATTGGCGGTGTGGTCAATATCATCACGCGGCGGCCGGCCGAAGCGCTCAAGGGTAATCTGTTCCTGGAGGGAGGCTCTTTCGGGTCGATGCGCGGCGGAGCCGCCATCACCGGTGCGTACGATGGGTACGACTTTCGTCTCGGTGTCAGCCATCACGACAGCGATGGCATTTCCAGGGCGGACGAGGAAAACGGCAACAAAGAAGAAGATGGCTTCGAATCCACCATCGTGAGTGCCAGCGGTAGTGTGAGACTGCCCGGAAAGGCCCATCTGCAGGCGCGGGTGGTTTGGACCGAGGCGGAGTCGGAATTCGACAGCTTCGTATTCGGTGCCCAGGGTAACGTCGGCGACGGTAACGAACTGACCGAGATGGAAGAGCTTACCGGTACCGTGACGCTGCGTGTGCCGCTGCTGGACGGCAAACTCGACAATCTGCTCCTGGCTGGATACTCCGACATCGAGCGAACCAACTACACCGATGGACGCTTCGGTTTCTCAAGTGAGGGCGATCGCGTCGTGTACAGATATCGGGGGACGCTGGCGGTCAGTCATGGCCACCGGCTGGCATTTGGATTAGAGCGGGAGGAGATCGAGACGAGAGGAGGAGAGACGTCATTGGACGGACGGTTCGCCCTCTACGAATGGCAACCGCTAGAATCGCTCACCCTGACCGCCGGTTTGCGCCGTGACGATCACGAGCACTACGATCGTGAAACCACCGGCCGGTTCGCCGCGGCCTACAATCCGCACGAACGGGTCATGCTGCACGCCAGCTGGGGTGAGGGGTTCAAGGCACCTACCGTATTCCAGACCACTTTTTTTTGTTGCGGCGCCGCGGCACCGAATCCGAATCTGAAGCCGGAGACCTCTAAAGCCTGGGATGCCGGCATCACGGTTCGAACGGTCGATGCGCGCGGCGAATTGGATTTGACTTACTTCGATCAGGACACAGTCGATATGATCGACTTCTCCTTTACACTCGGCGGCTACGAGAACATCGCAGAAGTAAGGTCCGAGGGTGTCGAGCTTCACGGCCGCTATGGGTTGACAGACTGGCTCGACGCCTCGCTGAGCTACACCTACGTGGATGCGGAGGACGGCCCCGGTGACAGGCTGATCCGCATGCCGAGGCATTCCGGCAACC
>DCWG01000064.1 GCA_002327525.1 Gammaproteobacteria bacterium UBA2168
TCCCGCCGGAGTGATTTGGTTCTCCACGGCGATGCTCGAAAACAGCGCGTCTACCGGCAATCCCAGACGGCCGAAACGCGTATGATCGATCTCGATGTAAATCGCCTCCTGTGGTTCCCCCGCGGTCTGTACCTTGGCAACGTCCGTCACGTTCTTCAGCGTCGTGGCGATGTGACGGGACATATCGAAAATCTCGGCGGCGCTGTAACCCGGCGCGCTGAACGCATACATCATGCCGTACACATCGCCGAAGTCGTCCTCCACGAGGGGCACTCCCGTACCAGGCGGCAGGCGCCCCGCCGCTTCCGCCACCCGGCGGCGAAGTTCGTCGAATATCTGCGGCGTTTCTTCCGTGTCGAACTGCTCCTGCAACCGCACGCTGACCTCGGAGCGGCCAGCCACCGACTTGGACGTCAGATCTTCGACGTAAGGCAGTTCCTGAAGTGCCGCCTCGATGACGTCCGTCACCTCCTGTTCCACCTCTGTCGCGGACGCACCGTCATATGCCGTGATGATCATGGCGGTCTTGATCGGAAAAACCGGATCTTCCAGGCGGCCGACAGAATCGATGCCGACGATGCCGCCGCTGATGCAGGCCAACACCAGAATCCAGGTATACAGTGGCCGCTCGATAGAAAAACGGGCAATGCCAGACGCCGGATTCACCAGAACGCTCTGACCGGCTCACCCAGCGTACGTACGCGCATACCTTCCTGGAGCCGGCTGGCGCCGGTCGCCACCACCATCTCGCCATCCTCGAGCCCCGACAGAACGGGTATGCCATTCTCGGTCGGTGCCGCCACTTCTACCCTCCGTCGGGTCACACCCTGTGAAACCGAGTCGTACAACCAAACATAGAAGGTCTTGTCGCTGGCGCTCACCAGTGCGCTGGCCGGCAGGTGCACGATAACTTCGTTCGCCCCCTTGCGCAGCGTCGAGTGAACAGTTGCCGTCATACCGGGCAATACCGTGAATCGCTGCGGGGTTTGCATGGCGAACGACACCTCGTAGGTCTGCGCCAGCGCATCTGCCTCTCCTCGATTCTCGAACGGCGTGAGCGTGAAACGCTCTCCGGGGATGAACGGGAACTCCGCCTCGAGGCTCACCACTTCTTCGATCGTTACCGTCGCGAGCAGCTGCTCCGGGATGTTGGCGACCACCAGCAGTTGATGAAGATCGTTCAAGCGCGCGATGCGCATGCCAATCTGCACGTTGACAAAATTGTCCACGTAGCGCTGAGCGACATAGGCATCGAAGGGGGCGGTTATGCGGCTGTCCGCCAGCGATTCCCTGGCTCTTTCGAGACGTACACGCTGCAGCTCGTATATCGACTTAGCGTCATCGACGATGGACTGCGCGATGGAGCGCTGACGCAGCATCCGATGTTTACGCTCAAGATCCTGGCGGGCAAGCTGCACCTGTACCTCCGCCTCGCGCACGGCAAGCTCGAACTTGGTGGGATCGAGTGCCGCCACAAGCTCTCCGCGGGCAACCGTCTGTCCCTCCAGAATGGGTAACTCGTTCAGCGGACCGGATACTTCGAAGGAGACATCGATGGATTGCGCGGCTTCCACACGCGCGACAAATTCATGACTGACGGTTTCACCCGCCGTACTCACGATCAGGATGCGCGCAGGGCGCACCGCCTGATCTGCGGGTTCCGGCGCACCTCGACCTTCGCAACCGGCAAGCACCAAGACAACGGCGAGCAGCAAGATTCTCATGATCCCGCCTCTGCGATCATCGCATCCATCACACCTCGCACCTGTCGACTCTCCGACTGAGACAAAGGCGTAAGACCCAGCATCTCCATCAACATCAGCCCCTGCAGGGCGAGAAAGACGACGAGCCGCTGATCACCGCCATCCGATGTGCTCCGCAACTCCTTCACCCTGTCCCCGAGGTACTCTCTGGCCGGCGCGAGCAGCTGAGGATTCTCGGCCGCCGCTGCCAGAATGGCCCTGGACATGGCTCGTTCCCGGTCACTCTGATCGAGCTCGCTGTGAATGAACGCGCGCAACATCGCTCCCGGGGTGTCGCCGAGCTTTTGCCGAAAACGCTCTGTGCGCAAACTTACGTCGCTGAGCAACGACTGCAGCATCCCTTCGAGGAGCGCACGCTTGTTCGGAAAATGGTAGAGAACGCCGCCCTTGGACAACCCTGATTCCTGCGCAACCGCATCGATCGTCAGATGTGCGGCACCGGCGCGCTGAACCACATTCACCGCCGCGTCCATGATGACACCCTTCTGATTGTGCCTGCCCATCACGCTGCCGCCATAGGTAAGATTGGATGTTAACTATACCGTCCGGACGGTTAAGTAACAATCTTCTGGCGAATGCTGCACTAGCGGTGAGATCAGGCGCTTCATGGAGGATGTCAAGGCCACCGCCATCGTCTGGCGGGGAGACGATCCGATCCGCGTGGGCAGCGTGTAACGCTCGGTGCTTCGAGCCGGGTTCTGGTCAATCGTGACCGTGTTGACTAGGCTGCATCGTCCACCCCTGAATACTGAAACGTTGCGCAAGGCTCATGTCAGTCACCCCACGAGAAACCGCTCCTGAGTATCCGCCCCTCGGAGCGGCGACCTACTCGCTGACCCTGCTTTTTTTCGCCTATGTCCTGTCCTTCGTCGATCGACAGATACTTGCGCTGCTGGTGGGTCCCATCCGCGATCAGTTCGGCATCACCGACTTTCAGTACAGCCTTGTGCAGGGTGCCGCTTTCGCCCTACTCTACACGTTCGCCGGGCTACCGCTCGGCCGCATGGCGGATCGCCATTCGCGCAAGTGGGTCATTGCCGTGAGCGTGTGCTTTTGGAGCCTGGCCACCTGCGCATGCGGCATGGCCAGAAGTTTTACGCAGCTGTTCATCGCCCGCATGGCGGTCGGCGCGGGAGAGGCAGGCCTGTCACCACCGGCGTATTCGATCATCACCGACAGCTTCGAGCCTCGCCACTTCGGCTACGCCATGGCTTTCTACAAGGTGGCCGTGCAGGTCGGAGGCGGGCTTGCGCTGGTGATCGGCGGTTTTCTGATCGAGTACTTCACACACCTCGGGCCCATTCACGTACCGATCATCGGCGTGGTTCAACCCTGGCAGGCCACATTGATCAGCGTGGGATTGCCCGGACTGTTGCTGACACTGTTGTTGTTCACCATCACCGAACCCCGGCGTAAAGGGGTCGCGGTCTTGGAAGACGGCTCAAGCCAGCTGCCCGTGAGTACCGTCGCCAGGTTTCTCTGGCGCCGCAAACGCGTGTACCTGTCTCTCTTTCTCGGCTCCTCCATGCTCGCCATGGCAGGCTACGGCAGTGCTGCCTGGTATCCGGAGTTTCTGGTGCGCAACTACGGCATGAGCAAGGCCCAGGCCGGAACCAGCTTCGGTTCCATCCTGCTGAGTGCGGGCATCATCGGCGTGATGGTGGGCCCCTGGATTGCCGACCGCCTGGCCGCACGCGGACACTCGGACGCCTACGTCAGGGCCATCATGTACGCCTCGTTGCTCGCCATCATCCCCGCTGTGGCAGCGCCCCTGATGGGTTCGGCGGAACTGACTCTCATCGTGCTGTGGCCGGGTGTGATGCTCGGCGCCGTCTACCTCGGTGTGATGGCAGCCTCGTTCCAACCCATCACGCCCAACCAGATGCGCGGTCAGACCACGGCGATGTACATCTTCGTCACCAACATACTCGGTATGGCGGTGGGCACCAGTGTGCTGGCCGCATTCACCGATTTCCTCTACCAGGACGACGCCTCGCTGCACCTTTCCATCGCCACTGCCAACGCCCTGTTCTACCCTGCCGCTGTGGCGCTGTTTGCGTACTGCCTGGCGGCGTATCGCACCAGCATGGCAGAGGCGGGCCAGTGGCAACTCTGATTCGGGTAGACTCAGCCGTTTGGAGGGAGGAACAATCTTGAGTGAGCGTGCCAGAACCCTGGACCGCGACGGCGTGCAGATCTACTACGAAGTACATGGCCCGAAAGCTGACGAAGCACGCGCGACGGTCTTGCTGACCCATGGCTTTTCGGCCACCAGTCGTATGTGGACGCCACAGTTGAAGGCTCTCACGGAACAGTATCAACTGGTTATCTGGGATATGCGCGGCCATGGAAAGTCGGACAGTCCGGCTGATCTATCTTGCTACAACGAGGCGCTGACCGTTAGAGACATGGCCGCATTGCTGGACGCCATCGATGTGCAAAGTGCGGTCATCGGCGGATTGTCGCTCGGCGGTTACATGAGTCTCGCCTTTGCAATGACCTACCCCGAGCGCACGCGCGCGCTCATGGTATTCGACACAGGTCCCGGCTACCGCAGGGACGCACCGCGCGACGGCTGGAACCGCAGTGCCGTACAAACCGCGAAAGCGCTGGAGAAAAAGGGCTTTGACGGCCTGACCAGTTCCAGCGCCGAGGTGGCATCCGCACAGCACGACTCTGCCGAGGGTCTGGCCCGCGCAGCGCGCGGCATGCTCACTCAGACTGACGCTCACATCATAGAGGGGCTTGCAGAACTCGCCATGCCCACACTGGTGCTGGCCGGGGAACTCGATGAGCCATTTCTCGCCGCGACCGATTACATGGCGCGCAAGATCCCCGGCGCCGCCAGGGTGATCCTCGAAGGCGCGGGACACGCTGCCAACCTCGACCGTCCCAAGGGTTTCAACGCGGTGGTGCAGGAGTTTCTCGATCGGGCCGTGTAACAGCCAACCACGCAGAACCCACAAACCAGCAGGAGGCCATACCAATGTCGGATCCGCTTCTGAGAGACAAGGTCGCACTCGTCAGTGCCGCCGGCCGCGGCATCGGACGCGGTATCGCTCTGGAACTCGCCCGCGCCGGAGCAAAGGTGGCGGTGAACTCATACAGCGAGGACACCACTGCCGGCACTGCGTCGGCGGTTGAGGAACAGGGCACCGAGGCGCTGGCCTTTCCCGACGATATCACGCAACCAGACGTGATTCTCGCCATGGTGCAAGAAACGCTCGAACGTTTCGGTCGCATCGACATTCTGGTCAACAACGTCGGCGCTGGGCCTAAGACCGGCATGCAGCCGGAAGCGGGCCCGCTGGGCCCGGTAGCGATGCTCTGGGATGCGCTCTATGCTCAGAATCTGAAGCCCGCGGTGCTGATGACGGAGGCGGTCGTGCCGCATTTCAGAGAACAGGGTGGCGGTAAGGTCATCAACATCTCGTCTATCGCGGGACGGGCATCGCTCTCGGACAGGATGCTCACCCACTTCGTCCCGCCCGCATACGGAGCGATGAAGGCTGCGCTTGCCCACTACACGCAGACGATGGCCGAGACACTGGGTCCGCACAACATCAACGTCAATGCAGTGTGCCCGGGCATCGTCTACACGGATGCCTGGGCAGGCAATGCCGAACGCGCGGTGCGCACGATCCCCGATTTTCAGGGTATGGATGCCAGGGAGTGGTTCGAGGGCATATTCACCAACGCCTATCCCGAGTACTTCCATCCCACGCCCATGCGCCGGGAGCAGACCATCGAGGACATCGGCAACGCAGTGGTATTTCTCGTCTCGAACCACGCCATGAACATTACCGGACAGTCGCTGATGGTGGACGGCGGCATGGTGAAACTCTAGGAACAACAAAGGAACATCGCTATGAACGACACAATCACACCCTATACGATTCAGACCAGCGACGAGCAGCTGGCGGCACTCAAGGCGCGCATTCTGGACACGCGCTGGCCAGAGCGCGAAACGCCCGACGACTGGACGCAGGGCATCCCGCTCGCCTACACCCGCGAGCTAGCCGAATACTGGGCGAACGACTACGACTGGCGGGCGAGCGAACGGCGGTTGAATGCCCTGCCGCAATTCACCACTCCGCTCGATGGGCTCGACATCCATTTTCTGCACATCCGCTCGCCCGAAGAGAACGCCCGGCCCCTGCTGCTCACGCACGGCTGGCCGGGATCGATCATCGAGTTCATGAAAGTGATCGGTCCCCTGACGGATCCTGTGACACACGGCGGCAAGGCGGAAGACGCCTTCCATCTCGTTTGTCCCTCCCTGCCTGGATTTGCCTACTCGGGCAAACCGGACCAGCCCGGTTGGGGGATCGAAAAGATCGCCACCGAATGGGACACGCTCATGCAGCGTCTCGGCTACGAGGCGTACTACGCGCAGGGCGGTGACTGGGGCGCGCTCGTCACCACCACCATCGGTGTGCAGAATCTTGGGCGGTGCAAGGGCATACACGTCAACATGGCGATCACCGCGCCCGATCCCGACACGATGGGAGATCTGACGGACCAGGAACAGCAGGCACTGGCCGGCATGAAGCACTACCAGGATTGGGATTCTGGGTATTCCAAACAACAGTCCACCCGGCCACAGACGCTCGGCTACGCCCTGGTGGATTCTCCGGTTGGGCAGATGGCATGGATCGTCGAGAAATTCTGGGCCTGGACCGACTGCGATGGCCACCCGGAAAACGCGCTGACCAGGGACGAGATGCTCGACAACGTCATGCTCTACTGGCTGCCCGCGGCGGGAGCCTCATCCGCACGCATCTATTGGGAGAGTTTCGGCAACACGGGCATGGACGCGGTGACCATGCCGAGCGGCATCAGCGTCTTTCCCCACGAGATCTTTCGCACCTCCAAGCGCTGGGCCGAGAAGCGCTATCAGGACCTGCGTTTCTTCGCTGCCCACGAAAACGGCGGCCACTTCGCCGCATTCGAGGTACCGGAGGTCTTCGTCACCGACCTGTGCGCGGCGTTCGCTGAAATGCCACTGGAGGGTTGACCGAGCATGACAGACTACTCACTGGAAGGTCGTTCGGCCATCGTCACCGGTGGTGGTTCCGGGATCGGGCGCGCCTGCGCCCAGCGCCTGGCCTCCGATGGTGCCGCCGTCGTTCTGGTAGGGCGTTCTGAGGAACGCCTGACAGACGCCATCGGGGCACTGGTTGATCCCCCGAGGCACCGGTATGTAGCCGGTGACGTCGGCGAAGAAGCCACCATGGAGCAGGCCGTATCCACCGCGCAGGCGCTCGCACCCCTGGGCGTTGCGCTCGCCAACGCCGGCAGTGGTGGTCTGGGACCGCTCATCGCCACCCCGGCGGACGAATTCGATCGCGTCATGCGCACCAATCTGAATGGCACGTTCTTCACCTTCAAGCACGCGGGCGCGGCCATCGCACGCGCCGGTGGGGGCGCGATGTGCGCCATCTCGAGCATTGCCGGATTGCGCACACACCGCTTCATGGGCCCCTACTGCACCAGCAAGGCGGCCATCGATATGCTGGTGCGCAATACCGCGGATGAACTCGGCATCGCTGGGGTACGTGTGAATTCCGTCTGCCCTGGTTTGGTGGCCACTGAACTCGCGGAAGCGCTGTTTGATGAGCCCACCGTTCACGACGACTACCTCGACTGCATGCCCATCCGGCGTACGGGCGTCGTCGACGACATCGCCAACGCCGTCGGTTTTCTCTGCAGCGCGCAGGCCAGCTGGATCACCGGTGTCAACCTGCCCGTCGACGGCGGCCACCATCTGCGGCGCGGACCCAACGTCGAACCCTTTGCACGCGCCCTGTACGGCGACGACCTTGCCGAGGGGCGCGCCTGATTGGTGAACGCGAAACACAACCAGTAGTATCAATTCAACAGGGAGGACATATGGCCGCAGTACTCGTCACGGGCACCAACAAGGGCGTTGGCCTCGAATTTTGTCGACGCTATGCCGCGCGCGGCGATCAAGTGCTCGGGTGCTGCCGCGATCCGGATACCGCGGATGATCTGAGGGCCATCGGCGACAACGTTGAAGTACTCGGGGTAAGAGTGGGAGACGGTGCGTCGGTCGCTGAACTTGCGGAAATCATCGGCACACGAGGACATCTTCGGTGTCCTGGGTGGTTCCACGAATCCTTTTTCGGCTGAGAAGATCGTGGCGCTTTACGGCGACAAGGAATCATACCTCGCGCGATTCGACGCGGCGGCCAGCGCGTCTGCCGGTGCTGGTGTGATCCGACCGCGGGAAGTCGAGCGCCTCCTCGAGGAAGCATCCCGGACCTGGGACCGGCTCGTTTGAGTTGACCCTGATGTGGCGCCCGGGCAGTTCGATGGACTACAGTTCGTTTCCCTGCGCACGTATTGTGTGCAACTGGTGCACTACTTCACGAGACAAATATGCCCCTCGA
>DCWG01000050.1 GCA_002327525.1 Gammaproteobacteria bacterium UBA2168
CAAGTACGACTGGGCATGGCAGAAGTATCTGGATGGCTGCGCCAACCATTGGATGCCCCAGGAAGTGAACATGGCCACCGACATCGCGCTCTGGAAGGGTGAGGCGGGTCTCACCGAAGACGAGCGTGTCATCGTCAAGCGCTCACTCGGTTTTTTCTCGACAGCGGATTCACTGGTCGCCAACAACCTGGCACTTGCCATCTATCGGCTCATCACCAATCCCGAGTGCCGCCAGTATCTGCTGCGTCAGGCATTCGAGGAGGCCATCCACACACACGCATACCAGTACTGCATCGAGGCACTCGGGATGGACGAGGGCGAGATCTTCAACATGTACCACGAGGTGCCATCCGTCGCCCGCAAAGCGTCGTGGGCTCATCAGTACACGCAGCAGATTTGCGATCCGACCTTCAATACCGGGACGCTGGAAACGGATCGAGAGCTGATGAAGAACCTGATCGCCTACTACTGCGTGCTGGAAGGTATATTCTTCTACTGTGGCTTCACTCAGATTCTGTCGATGGGCCGCCGCAACAAGATGACGGGTACATCGGAACAGTTTCAGTACATCCTCAGGGATGAGTCCATGCACGTTAACTTCGGCATCGATGTAATCAACCAGATCAAGCTCGAAAACCCGCACGTGTGGGACGATTCCATGCAGGAACAGGCGCGCAGCATGATTCTCCAGGGCACGCAGCTTGAGATCGAGTACGCACGCGACACCATGCCGCGTGGCGTGCTCGGCATGAACGCCAACATGATGGAAGAGTATCTGCAGTTCATCGCCAACCGGCGTCTTGCGCAAATCGGCCTCGGCGAGGCCTTCGCCGGATCCAAGAATCCGTTTCCATGGATGTCCGAAATCATGGATCTGAACAAGGAGAAGAACTTCTTCGAAACACGCGTGACCGAATATCAGACCGGCGGTGCACTGAGCTGGGAGTGATCAACCCGAGCCGGACACCCGGTTGTTTGCACGACAGGTGGGGTGACAACATGCTGAACTCACTCAGGGCAGCACGGGTCGCCACGTTTTTTTGCGCTTTCGCACTGCCGTTTTCGATTGCACACGCCGATGACCCGACGTTCGAACCGATGGACGTTTTCGCGCTCGAGTGGGTATCACAGATCGACCTCTCCCCCGACGGTGAGACCCTCGCCTACACACGTGCCGGATTCGATCTCAAACGCGACAACGGAACCGCGCACATCTGGTTGTCCGATGTGAACGGCGCCAACCCGCGACCACTGACTGGCAAGAGCGGATTCTCTCCCACATTCTCACCGGACGGGAAACGCATCGCGTTCATGGCCGGAGGTGAGGCCGGCGTACAGGTCTACATGCACTGGCTGGAAGCAAACCGGACCTCCGTACTGACCCAACTCACACAGGCGCCCGCGGGTCTCAGCTGGTCACCCGACGGTAAGTGGCTCGCATTTACCATGATCGTGCCCTCGCAGCAGGAGCCCTTCGCCAAACTGCCAAAGCCACCCGAAGGTGCCACCTGGGCGAAACCCGCCCAGGTGATAGACCAACTCACCTATCGTGCGGACGGGCGTGGCTATCTCAAGCCCGGCTATTCGCATCTCTTTGTGCTGCCCGCCGATGGCGGCACACCCCGCCAAATCACCAGCGGGAACTACCACCATGCAGGCGGCTTCGCGTGGAAAAGCGACGGCTCGGGACTCTATGTCTCAGCCAACCGCCGCGAGGACGCCCAGTACGAAACCAGGGACACGGATATCTTCGAGGTCTCGCTTGCGGGCGATCACATCACGCAACTCACGAAACGTTATGGACCCGACTTCGACCCACGCCTGTCACCGGACGGCCGTTATCTCGCCCTGCGCGGATTCGATGACGATCTCATGAGTTACAACCAGAACCGCATCTCGATCATCGATCTCGAGGACGGCGGCCGACGCACACTCGCTGGTGATCTCGATCGCAGCGTGAACGCTGTGCGCTGGCGCGATACCAAAAGCCTCTACATCGCCTATGACGATTCCGGCATCGGGCGCATCGACACGCTGACACTCACCGGCAAACGCAGGCGCCTGGTCGACGACTTCGGTGGTCTCTCACTGTCGCGTCCCTACTCCGGGGGCACGCTCGACGCCGAGGGGACTACACTCGCTTACAGCCTGGCCAGCACTTCGGCACCAGCGGAACTCGCAGTGCTGCGACGTGGTGCGCTGCGCAGAATCACGGATCTCAACGAGGACATTCTCGGACACACGAACCTCGCACGCATCGAAACCATCCGTTTCGCATCCATGGCGGACGGGCGTGAAATAGAGGCGTGGGTGGCCTTTCCACCTGACTTCGACACCGAGAAACGCTATCCCGCGATCCTGGAAATCCACGGCGGACCGTTCACCGCCTACGGCCCCCACTTCGCCGCGGAAGTGCAGCTCTACGCAGCCGCCGGGTACGTGGTGGTCTACGCCAATCCGCGCGGCAGTACGAGCTATGGATACGAGTTCGCCAACCTCATCCATCACAACTATCCGGGTGACGACTACCACGACTTAATGTCGGCCGTGGATCACGTGATCGATCGGGGTTGGGCCGACCCCGAACGGTTGTACGTCACAGGCGGCAGCGGCGGCGGCATCCTCACAGCGTGGATCGTCACGCGCACCGATCGTTTCCGTGCTGCCGTGTCGGCCAAGCCCGTCATCAACTGGACGAGCTTTGTCCTCACCGCCGATATGTACGGTTTCTTCTCCCGCTACTGGTTCGCCGAGCTGCCCTGGAACGATCCCGAGAGCTACCGGATACGCTCGCCCATCAGCTTCGTCGGTAACGTCTCCACACCGACCATGCTTCTGACCGGCGAGGTCGACTACCGGACACCCATCTCGGAATCCGAACAGTTCTACCAGGCGCTGAAACTCGCCAGAGTGGATACGGCACTCGTGAGGATTCCAGGCGCATCGCACAGCATCGCGTCCCGCCCTAGCCACCTGATTTCGAAAGTGGCGCACATACTCGCCTGGTTCGAACGCTACGCCCCGGCTGCCGAAACCAACGTGGATACCGAGGGTTCGCGGGCACAATGATCAGCACGCGTCCAAGGCCAACCGGCTCGTGGTAGCACCTGGTTGCCGAGTGCAGCGCACCTCGCTCAGTCGTACGAGCGCCTAGCCCTCCCTGGCACGCTCAATGCAGCCAGTCACCACGAAATCCATGGTGGCATCCTGCGCGCACCACGTAGCCGTGAGCAGCTGCCCCGGCAGCGCGAGTACGCACACGCCATGCATGGCAGCCAGCACAGCACCCGCATTCTCCTCCACGCCGGCCGGGTCCAGTTGAATGCGCAGAAGCTGACTGGCGATCAGCCGTTTTAGCTGGTCCACATTCTGCTGTACGTAGCCCGGTAGCGCGCCGCTACCCGGAACCTGCGCGTGGATCAGCAATTCGAACCGACGTGGCCGTTCGGTGGCGAATCGCAGATATGCATGCCCCATGGTTCGCAACAGCTCCTCCGGTG
>DCWG01000095.1 GCA_002327525.1 Gammaproteobacteria bacterium UBA2168
AGGTGGTGGATGCGTCCATGCGGCAGTTCATGCAGAACCTCGTACTCTCGGTCGCCACGGTGGTCGCTGCGCTGTGTCTGTTCATGGGCTGGCGGGCGGGTGCCGTGGTCGGCACCGTGCTGCTGCTCACGGTGCTCGGCACTTTTTACGTCATGTCGGTAATGGGTATCGAACTGCAGCGCATCTCCCTCGGAGCGCTCATGATCTCGATGGGCATGCTGGTGGACAATGGCATCGTCGTCGCCGAGGCGATGGTGATCGGGGTGCGACAGGGACTCACGCCGGCTGAGGCGGGTGCGCGTGCGGTGCAGCGCACCCAGTACGCGCTGCTCGGCGCCACGGTGATCGGTATTGCCGCGTTCGGCCCCATTAGCCTGTCGGACGACGGCAGTGGGCACTTCCTGTTCTCGTTGTTTCAGGTGGTGGCGATCTCGCTGCTCCTGAGCTGGGTGCTTGCCGTTACCGTGGTCCCGTTGTTCGGCACCTACCTGTTGAGAGCAGGGGCTGCGGAATCGGAAGATGCGCTGTACTCGAGCTGGGCCTATGCACCTTACAGGCTGTTGATTCGGTTCGGCCTGCGCCGCACCTGGTTTACCAGCCTCATCATCGTTGCCATCACGGCGGCATGTGTCTGGGGCTTTCAGTTCGTCAAGCAAGGGTTCTTTCCGATCACCAACACGCCGCTTTTCTACGTCGATTACCGGCTGGCCGAAGGCACGGATATCAACACGACGGCGGCGGACGTGCAGGAGCTCGAGAGTGTGATCGCCGAACGCGAAAACGTGGTGGCGGTGACCAGTTTCATCGGGCGGGGCGCTACGCGCTTCACCACCATCATGCATCCGGAGCAGCCCAACTCCGCGTATTCGCAGCTCGTGGCGCGTGTGGCGGACGTCACCAGGATGAACGACGACATGGTGGCGGTGGCTGATGAACTGCGCGGGCTCAGGCCGGACGCCGAGATTCAGGTGACGCGTGCGGAGTTCACACCGAGCAGCGGCACGTCGAAGATCGAGGCACGCTTCTCGGGCCCCGATGCTCGGGTGTTGCGCGATCTGGCGGAGCAGGCGCTGGATGTCTATCTCGGGCACGAGCTGATCGATCGCAAGACCAATTGGCGGGCGCCCGCGCTGCAGTTGGTGCCCAAGTTCGACGAGGCCGGAGCGCGGCTAGCGGGTGTGGCACGCAGAGATGTTGCTCAGAGTCTGGCGTTCGCCACATTAGGGGTGCCGGTGGGGTTGTTTCGCGATAGTGATAAGTTGATCCCCATCATCGCCCGGGCACCGGTGGACGAACGAAGAGATATCGGCGGGCTGACTGGCCGGCTGGTCTGGAGCCTGGCCCAGCAGAAACACATCCCAATGTCTCGGGTGGTTTCTTCGATGGAGCTGATCGCCGAGGACACCATGATTCACCGGCGCGAACGCGTGCGTAGTATCGACGTGATGGCGAATCCCCCGATCGGACATAATTCCACGCGCACGTTCGACCGGATTCAGGGGGATGTGGAGGCCATCGAACTGCCGCCCGGTTACCGGTTGGAGTGGGGAGGTGAGCACGAGGCCAATCTCGAGGCGAACGAGTCGCTCATAGATCGGATTCCGGTTGCGTTCGGCGTGATGCTGCTACTCACCATCCTGATGTTCGGACGGCTTCGACAGCCGATTGTGATCTGGCTGACGGTACCGATGATTGTCTGCGGTGTGGTCATCGGATTGCTGGCAACGGATCTGCCTTTGACCTTTTCCGCACTTCTCGGATTCCTGAGCTTGTCCGGCATGTTGATCAAGAACTGCATAGTGCTGGTGGATGAGATCGACAAGCGTCTGGTGGAAGAGGGACACACACTCTCTACCATGGTGAGGGCGAGTGTCAGCCGCCTGCGGCCGGTTTTTTTGGCAACCGGTACAACCATCGCGGGCATGTCACCGCTGTTGGCGGATGCGTTCTTCAAGGAAATGGCGGTGTGCATCATGTCGGGGCTCGCGTTCGCAACACTTCTGACCCTGGTAGCGGTACCGGTTTTCTACCGCATCGCGCTGGGTAAAGAGGTTGCGGACGATTTCGCGAGCGACCATTCTCTCTCCGAGGCGCAACCGGCGCCGGACGCTGGTTCCTGATCCTTATCTCGTTACCCAGGGAGGCCCCATGCGCGCATTGGCTTTGTTTGCCGCCGCCACCTTACTCACGTCTTGCCAGTTGCAGCAATCGGCCGCACTCGGGACAACCGGCCAGAGGCAGCCCAACATAGTGATCCTGTTTGCCGATGATCTCGGCTACGGCGACCTCGGCAGCTACGGACATCCCAACATTCGCACGCCCAACATCGACCAGCTGGCACGAGAGGGACAGCGCTGGACCGATTTCTACGTGGCGGCGCCCGTTTGTTCTCCGAGCCGTGGTGCGTTGCTTACGGGAAAACTGCCGGTTCGAACCGGCCTTTACGGTCAGCGGATACGGGTGATGTTCCCGGGAGAGGAGCTGGGTATTCCCGAACCTGAAACCACCCTCGCAGAGGCGCTCGGCGCCGAGGGATACCGTAGCGCCATCATCGGTAAATGGCACCTTGGTGATGCACCTGGCGCCTACCCCACACGTCATGGGTTCGATTACTGGTACGGGCTGCCTTATTCCAACGACATGGATTGGGCCGATAGCACCTCGTTCGATGAGCTGCTGGCGATGCGCGCCAGGGGCGGAGCGGAGGCGATTGCGGGGGTGATGGCGGCTCGCAGTGGCAGGTATGCAGAACCGAAGGTCGAATACTGGAACGTACCGCTGCTTGAGAGCTCGGGCTCAGGTGAGCGCGTGGTGGAGCGACCGGCGCACCAGCCGACGCTCACACGGCGCTACACCGAGCAGGCGGTGGCGTTCGTGCAGCGCAATGCCGATAGGCCGTTTCTGTTGTACATGCCATACACCATGCCGCATACACCGATCTTCGCCAGCTCTGACTTTCAGGGCCGTTCACTCGGTAAACGCTATGGCGATGTCATCGAGGAGATCGATTGGAGCGTGGGACAGGTGCGTGCTGCGCTCGAACGTGCCGGAGTGGCAGAGCATACGCTGGTGATTTTCACCAGCGACAACGGCCCCTGGCTGTCCATGCGCCACCATGGCGGCAGCGCCGGGCTACTCAACAATGGCAAAGGCACGACATTCGAAGGCGGAATGCGCGTGCCCGCCGTGTTCTGGTGGCCGGGCACCATCACACCGGAAGTGGTGAGCGGCATCGGCAGCACCATGGATCTGTTCGCAACCAGCCTGAGTCTCGCTGGCGCGCAGCCCGTTTCCGGCATCGACGGCCTGGATCTGACGTCGGTCCTGAAAGGCACGGGCGAGAGTCCGCGCTCGGAAATCGCCTACTACCGCGCGGGAGAGCTGCAGGCGTTGCGGCGGGGTGATTTCAAGGTGCAGTTGGTTGCCGAGGGTGCGTACGGATTGCCTCCGGAGAGGCAGGTGTTGGAGACACCGAGATTGTACGATCTGCGTGAGGATCCCGGCGAACGTCATGACGTCGCCGCCCGTCATCCTGAACGGATGGAGGAGATGCTGGACGCCGTGGCACGGCATCGTGCACGGACGCGCATTGCTTCACCCTTGTTCGATGCGCGTCTGGCACGATTTGCGCGCTGACCGATGAGGGGAATCGCGACTGCGCCCATGGCGGCGGTGATTGTCAGCCCCAATGACACGCCGAGGTGCGAACCACCGAACTCCGCGCCGCAATGTCTTTGAAGAAGATCCCGTAGGAGTAGAAGAAGAAAGCCACCGCGACGAAGTCGACGAAGAAGGCTACGGCTACCATTCGCCAACCCATGAAACGGCCGGCGGATTGCGGAATTGAGGACACGGACGTCGCGCGCAGAGCGCGCCATTCTACTTCAGTTGGATTCTTTAGAGCGCAGCAGGTGTGAGAGCTTGCTCGAGAATCACTACTTCGCCGTGTAGTGAAACCGATGTGTTGAGTACGCCGATGTCGCATCTGAATGACAGAGACGCTGATGTGCTTTCGCTCGAAGGCTCCGTTGAGGGGTATAAGACGGCATTGGCACCCTCAAGTCGTGCTCTCTGCTGCAGTGAAACGAGCGCAGAGATGAAGGCCTGTGTGCAGGAACTATCGGCTGTCTTGTCGGCATACCCGATTTCACTGTTCGCACTGAAGGTACCGAACGAGCGAACTGGTGTGAACGGTTGCCGTTGATCGAATATGAGGCGGATGTCTTCGCCGATAGCAGACTGTGCCAGCGCCGAATCCATTGTTTTAGCTATCGAGAAGTACTCATGGCGCTCCTCCGCTTGCACGACCCCGCTGACCAACATGCAGACGAATACGGCCAACACGATTCGGGAGTAGGGTGCCATGGTTTGAAAGTCAATCATTTAGCGTGGTGGTGTGCAACCTGGTCGAAACCGATCTCGGAATCGGCTAGGTTTTGTTTGATTGGGCAGAACCTCGTTCCGCTACCGGTGGATGCGGCATGGAGCCCTTCACGTAGCTTTATGAATGCTCGTATCTGCTGATCCTATGAATGTTGACTGATATCGATCCATACCAAGTTAGGCCGCGGGGTGCGGCGTCCTGGACCCGCACCGATATCGGTGCTTTTTTTCAGGGGCTTGCAGGGCTGCCCGATGTCGGCTGTCGGTAAGAGTTTTACGATCAGCACTTTTCTGATGTTGTACTACAACCAGGTATCGGCACGGCTGGCGGGATGAGGCTTGTCGACACCGCGGCTGAAGATGGGCGAGCCGACGTCGGCTGGAACTGGATGTGTCGGAAACCAGAATTCACATTCGTGTGCAGCCATAGGTTGTTTAACCACGTCATCCCGGGTTCTAACAACATAGCCGGCACAATGCGCCTTTAGGACAATGTACTGGCCGCCATAGGACAGCCGGCAACGGGACGAGGTGTGCTTCGTGGCACCTTCGGTGGAGGCAGTGGATGAGTTCTATCGAGTCAGCCTCATTCTGGGTGCGATCGATGAGGGTTCGCCTGGCATCAGTGCCAAAGTGCACGATGGATCTTACGCATGCTATGTGCGCGATCTCGATGGCAACAAGGTTGTTGCCGTCTGCCAGGGGGGGTGGTAACGGGCGAGACTAGCCTCCGTTTGGTGGTCTAGGGCAGAGCAGCGTGTGTTTTGGGTATGATTCATGCAACGTATGCAAAGGGAGATACCGTCTGAGCGTTCATCTCGACAGATCCTGTGGCCACTTCGACAGAGGCGCGCAGATGGGTCTCTCTCAACCGCCAGAATACGCTAGGAGCAACCATGGCCAGAATAGTCGGTAACCTCACGCCTGAAGACGACTATACACACCCGCTTGGTGAAGAGAAAAACTTCAACGAGTCGGTCTATTTCAACTTTTTCGATCGCGCGCACAACCGCGGTGGGTTCGTGCGGATGGGTAATCGTGCCAATGAGGGTTACGCCGAGATGACGGTAATCGTCTGGAATCCGGATGGTTCGGCGCTGTTCAATTACGCCAAACCCGCCATTGCGCACAACGATGGGTGGGATGCGGGTGGATTGAAGGTCGAGGTGGTGCAAGCCACAGAGCGCATTCGTACCACCTACCTGGGAGATGCCCTGTACCTGGCGGATCCACGTGCCATGCAGGATCCGGGCAAGGCCTTTCGCGAAAACGAGAAACGGCGTCTCGAGATAGATCTGACACACATCGCTGTCGGCCCGCTGTACGGCCACGTCGGTGATCCCGACGATGGCAATCAGTTCGCGCGGGCGCACACCGAGCAGCACATGCGTGTGGAAGGGACCGTCCGCCTGGGTGACGAACCGGCTCTCGAGTTCTCCGGGCACGGTCTGCGCGACCACTCGTGGGGCCCACGTTTCTGGCAGGCTACTCCCTCCTACCGCTGGATCACCGGCAATTTTGGTGATGATCTCGGCATGATCGTGCGCACCAACGGCCAGGGTGAGGGCGGCGGGC
>DCWG01000073.1 GCA_002327525.1 Gammaproteobacteria bacterium UBA2168
GATCCCCTTCAGGCCCTCACCGACCGCACAGAGCTCGAAGATCTGCCGCACCACCGCGGTTTCCGCCTCGTTGATTCGCCGCTCGACGTGGGCTCGCTCACCGGAAGGACCGAGGATCTCCGCGTTGTCATACCCGAACACCCGCCCCCCGGTGACGTGCCCCGCCTTCGCCTTGCGGACCATCGCATCGTAGGTCCGCTGCCGCGCCTTCTCCCGCTCCAACTCATCGGCGTAGGCCGTCAAGGAGAGCATGATCTTGTCGGTGGGGCTGTCGAGCGTCCGCTCCCGATCTTCGAGGTAGAAGAACACGCGCACACCGGCCGTCACCAATTGCTTGAGCGCATAGGCCGTCTCGATCGCTTCCCGCCCCAAGCGCGACTCCTCGCTCATGATGAGCACCTGGAACGGTATTGTCAACTTAAGCAAAATCGGGCTGACCCATCCCCAACATACCGGGTTCACAACAGGACGCAAGCCCATCATCCTGGGGGTCGGTCAGCCCAGTCTTCGTTAACTTGACAGTGCCCTTCAACACCCCAGCCCATGATGCAGATCCCAACGACCCACGCTGCAACCAACGTGCGTTTCATCTGACCCCCCTCTGTTGTTTCGTGTGCACGACCCCATACACCGTTATGTACGTCCGCGATTCGGCATCGTGACCGGGATGTCCGTCTTGCCTGTCCCGGCTGACACCCGAGTCTCCATGTTGCCAGCCGGATTGGGGCCACCGCACCCCAGATGTCCAGCGTGGCCGCGCCAATCTTAACCCTTACGCGACACCCTACAGCGCGTCCTTCGCCGCATGCATGACGCTGGTCATGCGGGGGCCACGCTTGTGCCGATGCCTGTCAGGGTCGTCTCGGTGCTCTCGCCGGGCGTGAGCGACCGGCACGGGCAGCCAGGGCAATCACCTCCGCCGTAGGAACGGCGGCGACGAGCGGCGTCATGCGGCGCTCCTCAGGGGAACAGGGTGTAGACGCCCATCTTACCGCTGGCTGGCGGGGGGTTCAACGGCGGCGCGGCAGACGGTTCAACGGGGACGGGGGTGAGTCACGCGTGTGCGCGGCGCTAGAAGCCTTCAAGATGCCAAAGTCTGAAGGAACGGCTGCAGTTAGTCCTCGTAGCGCAAGAGGTCCCCAGGCTGGCATTCGAGTGTGGCACAGATGCGCTCGAGTGTGCTGAAACGGATGCCTTTAACCTTGCCGGTACGCAATAGCGAGAGGTTCTGTTCGGTGATGCCGACGACGGCGGCGAGTTCTTTACCCTTCACGTCCCGCTCAGCGAGTAGGACATCGAGTTGTACTCGAATGGGCATGGCTACACGAACGCCTCGTTTTCTTCTTCGAGCGACCGGCCCCGGCGAATGAGCTCAGCGATGACCCAGATAATCAAGGCGAGGCCGATAGATTTGAGCTCATTGGTGCCCAGTGTAATGGATAGAATTTTCTGGCCCGGAGGATGGTTCATCGAAAGGACAACGCTCGACATGGCACTATGAATGGGTTGCAAGCCGGTTTGCAGTAGAAGGAGTAGCGCGAACCGCCGGAATGCGATGCTTGAGGCGGGATCGAACCAAGCTCCAGATACGAAACGACGAAACGCGACCGACAGGAACCACAGAGCAATCGCACCGGGAGTGAGATAGATCAGTGTCGAAAGCCATAGCGCATACAATTGTGCAGGTTCAACGGTCGCCCATTGAATTGGCAGGGCCGCACCTTGTTGCGCCAATCTACCAAACGCCTGAATATCTGCTGCGAAATAAATGGCGGCTCCGACAATGGCTGCCAAGCATACCAGCGAGCCCCAAGCGACTATGCGACAAGCGAAGAGGATCACTGCTTTCTCCTTTCTGTTTCGCTTTTACTCAAGAACAAATTTACTGTATAACAGCAACTAATCATTGTAAAACGATCATTTTAGAAGGAATCTCATGCGTTTGGTTGTTCTGCTGGCTGGTAGGCGGTTCACTACGGCTCACGCGGATGCGCCTCGTCCCATTCGCGGGCGAGGCGTTGAGCTTCGGCGACTTGGTCTGGGGTCATCATGCCTGCAACGAGCGACCTTGATCGATGGTCCGTTGCTCGCGAGTGGGACGCCGCGTTGGGCAAGCAGATCTTCAACATCTCGGAAGCTCACGCCGAATCGATGGTAGAGCCACACCGCGTGACTAATGATCTCGGGCGGAAAGCGGTATCCGTGATAGCTGGGCACGTGGCTGTTCATCGGTTTACACTGCCACCTGCCCCTCAACTTGACAATGCCCGCTGCAGGCCTCTTCGTGTGTCTCACTTCCTGTTGACGCTCTTACCGTGCACTTCCGGCACCGGCAGCGACTTCGCCCAGCTCTTCAGGTCACCTCCATACGGGAATGCCGTATAGACGGGACCTTCAAAACGGAATGTCGATGGGCCACCGCCGTACTGGGACCGGATTCCGGCGGTTACGGGCACGCCCCAGGCCTGTGCGAGTCCCCTGCACAGTCGCCTCCCGTTCTGGCCCGCACCGACTCGGCAGCCGTGAAGCTCGGCGCTCCCGAGTGCGGGGAAAATCCAGGCCAGCGAAGCGATGAACTGGGCCAGGCTATCAAGATACGTCACGCCGAACTCAGAACTCGCGTGCGCGCCCGTGCCTACGCTGATCCCCATTTCACCGGGGCTGCCGTGACCGTGGAACCGTAGCAGGACCGTACCGCCTGCCTTGGCCCGCGCATGTATCTCGTGCTTCACGACCCTCACACCGCGACACATGCCGAAGTTCAGGATCGGTGTCCCGCCCGCCCGTCTGATCGCCGCATCCTCATAGCCCATGTCCTTCGGATTGGTGACGTCAACCGAGTCGATCACTTCCAGCGACTGACCCGACACCAGCGCATTCCATGTGTGCTTGCCGACTACACCGTCGGCGCGGAGCTTCTTTGACGCTTTCTGGAAATCGTACACCGCCTGCTTGGTCTCGGGACCGTACATGCCATCGACCTTGATGTAGGTGCCTTCCTTCATCTTGCGGTTGATCATGATCTGGACAACCGCAACCGTGGGGAGCTTGTCACCACGTCTGAGCAGTGGATACATGCGTATTCTCCCGTTCCCGCGCCCCGGTCATTCCTACTGACGCCGTGGCTCGAAGAATACAGTGGACCCGGTTGATGGCACTGTCAAGTTGGCGGACACAGCGCGAGCTCGTCCCCCGATGGGTTCTGTCAACTTGAGGGCTGACCTGGCACAGTAACGGTATGCCGAGCTACCGAGGATACC
>DCWG01000021.1 GCA_002327525.1 Gammaproteobacteria bacterium UBA2168
CCGCCGTACCATCGAGATTGCCACCCTGCGCGCCATCGGCTTCGGCGGCAGCGCGATCGTGGTGTCGGTGATGATCGAGGCCATGTTGCTGGCGATCGTCGGCGGGCTGATCGGCGCGGTGTGCGTCTACCTCGCGCTCGACGGCTATGCCACGTCCGCCACCGGCACCAGCACCCAGGTCGCCTTCGCGTTTCGCGTGACCCCGGACCTGATCGTCACGGGCCTGTCGTGGGCGCTCGCCCTCGGCCTGCTGGGTGGATTGCTGCCCGCCCTGCGTGCCGCACGTCTGCCCGTGACGGACGCGTTACGCACCGGGTAGTTCGATCTGTACCGACTCCAATGAGCTGAATCTGTTCGCTCACGGGACGTCGTCGACATCTTCGGGCGGCCCCTCATGATGTGGATGTAACGCCTGTGACGCATGCTGCGGCTGGCCGTCGACGGGAACTACGCGGGTGAGGAAATCGATACAAGATGAGGCGAAAACGTCGTTGCGATCGCCCGCTACCATGTGGCCAGCGCTGGCTACATTGACGTACTCGCTGTGCGGGCAGACATCGAGAAACGACCGCGCGCCCTCCTCGCTCAGTACATCGGACAGCCCGCCGCGCACCAGCAGTGTCGGCAGGGCCAGATTGCGTGCGCAAGCTTCGAGCCGCTGCTCGCGCTTGTCCGTGTCGAAGCTCCCCCCGCTGCGAAAACGTGGATCCCAGTGCCAACGGTATCTGCCGTCCCCGGCGAGGCGCACGTTTTTCGCGAGCCCGTCGAGATTGTCCGGGCGCTTCCTGTGCGGCTGATAACTCGCTATGGCGTCGGCCACCTCGTCCAGCGAAGCGAATCCCTCCGGTTTCTGATCCATGAAGGCCTGGATTTTTTGAAAGCCCTCTTTCTCGATGCGATGGGCGATGTCCACCAACACGAGGGCGGTGGCGTCGATATGGTTCTCGCCTATGGCCACCAGGCTCACACTGCCGCCCATGGAGGCACCCATGAGTACCGGGCGACGATTGCCGAGTTGCTCCACCACTGTACAGAGGTCGGCCACCATGGTGTCCTGGCCGTAGAAACCATCGGGTGCCCAAGATGAATCTCCGTGACCGCGTGCATCCAGCGCCAGCGCGTGATATCCCGCTTGTCCGAGCGTCATCCCGGCGCTCTTCCAGGCGTGGCGCGTCTGCCCGCCGCCGTGTTGCAGCAGCACCAGAGGCCCGTCGGCGGGTCCCCATTCGTCGGCCGCGATGCTAACCCCGCTGGTAGCTTCGAAATAGCGGTGCGGATGCGGCGTACCAGGCAGTCGTTTGCCGGCCCCTGACACGGTCATCGTCTGTCGATTCCATGGACGCGCCTCGCGCAGATGTTTGCATGGTCCTCTGGGAATCTCCGCATGATGTACACGTCTCGTTAGTGATCAGGTTCTAGAGAGTACAAGGGGAGGGAACCTTGGAACAAGCCACCTGGAATCTTGCTAGAGTCATCTTACTAAGGTCGCCATCTTGCTTTCAGGGATGGGAAGGCGGCTTCAAACTTGCGCATCGAACGGTGCGCGCAACACCGATGAGTGACTGCGGGGGATGCATGAAGAAACTGATCACGGTTGTAGTGAGTGGCTTGCTGGTGCTCTGGATGAGCGGCTGCACTCCACGTTCGGAGATCAGACTCCGAGCGAGGGCTATGCGGCCAAACTGAAGCAGACAGCATGATCTAACATCCGACTACACCTAAAAAGGCTGTCTGGCTGTTCAAAGGATGGGGACCACTTCTCTCCGTAACACGGCGTTGCAAATAGGGGGATGTGCTTGTCGCGTGCGCGAATTCTGCAAGACGCTATAATGCGCGATTCAGCGGGAGGAATGCCGTAGCGGCGAGGAGAGAGCCCGATGAAGACACTCATGTTGACGACGCTGTTGTTGTCCTGTGGCATGTTGTATACCGCGGATTCAGACTGGACCATGCCGCGTACGCCCGATGGCCGGCCCGATTTCAATGGTGTATGGGCCAACAATGCCGCCACGCCGCTCGAACGCCCGGATGCGTTGGCCGACAAGGTAGAGCTGACGCAAGCCGAGGTTGCCGAGCTGCAGGAAAACGCAGATCGCATCTTCAGCGGCGAGAAGGATGCCGCTTTCGGCGACGATGTGTTCGAGGCGGCCCTCGTTGGTGAGGACGATCCGGAATCGTACGATCCCGAAACGGGCAATTACGACGATTTCTGGGTGGTGCGCCGCACGTTCGAAAACCGCACGTCCCTCATCGTCGATCCAGCCAACGGCAAATTGCCGCCTCTTACGGAAGAAGGGGCCGCGCGTAAGGCCGCGTACGAGGCCCGCGTGGCAGAGCACCCGGCGGACTCATATACAGACCGCATCAACTCAGACCGCTGCATCACCTACGGCGTGCCATTCGTGTACGCGGGCTATAACGGTTACTTTCAGATTGTGCAGACGGCCGAGCACGTGTTGATCGCGCAGGAGATGATCCACGAGACACGCGTGATACCGGTAGACGAGCGTCCGCCATTGACCGAGGACATCCGCCAGTGGACCGGTAGTCCTGGCGGCTATTGGGAAGGTGATTCCTTGGTGGTGAACACGCGCAATTTCTCGCCCAAGAGCATGTTTCTGGACGCGCGTGGCAACCTGGAGCTCAGCGAACGCTACACGCTCATCGGTCCTGGTACGCTCGAGTGGCGTGTGACCGTAAGTGATGACACGACCTGGAGCGTACCGTGGACGGCGGTGGTCTATCTCAAGAAGACCAACGAAGACATCTTCGAGTACGCCTGTCATGAAGGTAACTATGCGATGGAGGGCATTCTGGCCGGCGCCCGGGAAAAAGAACGCCAGGCAAAGCAGGCTGACATGGCGAATGCAGGAGGAGGAAGCGAATGAGGATTTGGTTGTGCTCACTGGCGTTCGGCGCACTGGTTCTCGCGGGTGACGAGATCCACGCGCATCATGCTTTTTCCGCCGAGTTCGACGGAGAAGCGCCGGTTGAGCTGCACGGTACGGTAACGAAGGTGCAGTGGATCAATCCCCATGCCTGGATCCACATCACCGTACCGCAACAGGACGGCACGTCGGTGGACTGGAAGGTGGAAGGGGGTACGCCCAATGCGTTGATGCGTACGGGCATCACCAGGAAGTCGCTCCCCGTGGGTGCCCAGATCGTGGTGCAGGGCTATCAGAGCAAAGACCGCCAGTGTGCGCCCATGTGCAAGGCCAATGGGCGCGACATGACGTTTGCCGATGGCCGCAAGCTGTTCATGGGTTCATCCGGCACGGGCGCGCCGGACGACGGCGCTGATCCGAACGTTCGATAGCTGGGGAATCTCTGGCTCCCCGGCGCTAACTACTTCTCTGGTTTGGCAGCCGCTTCGCTATCCGGTTTCTTCACCAGGTGGCCGTACATCAGTTCCTCGGCGAACTCCACGCACTTGTACTCCAGCAGCTGGGCGTTTTCCTCAAGCCGCCGGTACAACGGCATGCGGATGCTCCAGGGGCGAGTGAAGACCTTCGGGTCGGTGATGGTCGCCTCGTAATTCAACACGTTTTCCGACACTTTCCTGAAGCGCTCCTCGACACGCAATTCTTCACTGTGGAAGTTGCCCGAACTGTCGAACCAGGTGTCTGGAATATGGCTGGTGACGTCGATGACCAGCGTCTCACCCTCCCAACGCCCCCGGGAATGGCCCATCCAGGCCTCGAACGGATGCTCGAAGTCGGGTCGGTTCAGGTAAACGATGCGCGTGGCGCCGGCGAACTCGTAGGTGATGAGAATGGTCTCGGAGCCCTGAGCGATCTGAAACGGATACGGCATGTAGGTGCTGCGAGGCACACCCGCCATGAAGCATTTGATTGCCGGGTCGTGCTCCAGCCAGTTGGCCAGGTGTTGCTGCTGCTTCTCACGTGCCCACGGCTGGTAGGGAATCTCTCCTCCTACCACCACGCTTTGCCCGGCAGGGATGCCGCCGAGCGCCCCAAGCTCGACTATGGGACCGGCGCTCGCGGCGTGTGCTTCGAGGTTCCAGTGCGCCGATCCAAGCGCCTGCCAGATTCCATTGAGGTTGGGTTGCCCGTACATGTCGAGTTCAGTGTCGTTTTCGGCGACGGGGACATTGGAATCACAGCCGGCAGTGACCAGTACCGCGGCGATGAACGAGATGCGTATAAGTCCTGATGCGAACATGGTTGCTCCTCCCGCGCGATATCCTAACACCGCCAGCGGCATCTGGCGGCAGGTCAGGACTGTGTATCGCGCTCCGCTCGCTTACCTGGGCTCGGGAACAGTCGCGGTACCTGTTGCATGTAGCTCAGATAGCGCTCACCGAACCGTCTGACGAGGTCCTTCTCCTCGAAGTAGAGGCCGAGAAAAATGTATACGGTCATGAGCAGGGTGAGAATGAGTTGCCCTTCGGTCATCAGTGCTTGTGGCCACATGCCGATGAGCACTCCGGTCTGAATGGGGTGACGGATGCGTGAGTAGAGAAAGGGGGTGACGAAATCGCGCTCGCGATACTCGCGCCCGAACAGATTGCAGAATGGCTGCTTCACGCCGAAGAGGTCGAAGTGGTCGATCTCGAAAGTAGCCCACACGGTGATCCCCCAGCCGAGTAAGGAGACAATGCGCAGTGGCGTTTCCAGGTCTGCTACGTGCCACACGGTGGCCGTGCTGCCCTGCCAGAAGTGTACGATCAGAAGCAAACACACCCCCGAGGCCAGCACATAGGTCGAGCGCTCCGCCGACTCCGGCAACATCCGTGCCAGACCTTGCTTGAATGCCGGCCGCGCCATCAACGAGTGCTGTATGCTCCACAGAAGAATCAACCCTGCGTTGATCGCGAGCGCCATCACGAAAGCTGCGTCGGCCGGTGTGTTGATGGTGCGCGGAAGTAGCAAGTCACCCTGGTACAGGATGAAGGCGACAAGGCCGCCGAGGCCAATTGCGTAGCAAAGCAACGCATACACGAACACTGCGAAGTTTTTGATAACCACATCTCCCCTGATTTCCGGGGCACAGTATACACAGCGGAGGGCATTGGCCAGTATGTCTGGGAGTCTCGGCGAATAGGTGCAAAGTGATGCGTTGTTTCACGGACGTCAACGTCCGTAACATGCGCCGATGGACAGGGCCCAGCTTCGCGATGGCTTCATGCTCGGCGATTGCTGGGTGTGGCCGCGCTGGGAACAGATCGTAGCCGCAGGAGAGCCACGCCACGTAGAACCGCGCGTGATGCAGGTGCTGGTTGACACGCTCGGGACACACACTACCCCGTCGTCTCCAATGTGCGAGATCGCCTACGAATGACTGTGTGTCTGTAGGCGATATCCTACGAATGGTCGTGTGTGTCCCGAAAGCTTCGAAAGCTTTCCTGTGTGTCCCGAAAGCATCTCGGTTTTGCCATACCCGGAAGCGGACATACTCTGGGATGAACGTCTCGAACTACGTTCGGGCTATGACGAGGCATGCGAGGCGCCATTTAACAGGGGCATCAACGTCTACGCCAACGGACGTCCTCGCTGACCCACGGGGCTAACCATGCGGAAAAATACCTCCGTTCAGCGTACAGTCGGGGGGGGATAAGAATGAAAAGGGAGACACAGCATGGATTTCGAACCTAGCGAGAAGGTACTGGAACTAAGGGCGCGCGTGGACACGTTCATGGAGGAGCACATCTATCCGCTCGAACTCGAGCATGGTCACTGGACGGAAGACCCTGCCAACGAGTGGACCTATCCGCCCTGGTTCGAAGGCTTGAAAGACAAAGCCAAGGAAGCCGGAATCTGGAACTGGTTTCTGCCGAAAGACTACGAAGACTTCTCACCGGGTCTGTCCAACCTGGAGTTCGCGCCGCTCATGGAGCGCGTGTGCATGGTTCCGTGGGCCCAGGAGGTGTTTAACTGCAGTGCGCCGGACCGTGGCAACATGGAGGTGCTGGCACGCTTCGGCAATGAGGCGCAGCAGGAGAAATGGCTCAAGCCCTTGCTGAATGGCGAAATCCGCTCCGCCTTCTCCATGACCGAACCGGCGGTGGCATCCTCGGACGCGTCGAACCTCGAAACCACCATCGTGCGCGACGGGGATGAGTACGTCATCAACGGTCGTAAGTGGTTCACCTCCAACGCGTTCAATCCGCTGTGCAGGATTCTGGTGGTGATGGGCAAGACCAACCCGGACGCCGCACGGCACCGCCAGTTCTCCATGATTCTGGTGCCTCTTGACACCCCCGGTGTCAATCTGGAACGTCCGCTGCGTGCCTTCGGCGGCGTGCACTCACCCGGTGGCCATGCGCAGGTGCTGTATGACAATGTGCGCGTGCCGGTGGAAAACTTGATTCTCGGCGAGGGCCGCGGTTTCGAGATTGCTCAGGGCCGTCTTGGCCCGGGCCGATTTCAGTACGCCATGATGTTTGTCGGCATGGCCCAGCGCTGTCTCGACCTCATGTGTAAGCGCGTGGACTCGCGCGTCGCCTTTGGTGAAAAGCTGGCGGACAAAACCAGCATCCAGCATGATGTGGCGCGCTCACGCTACGAGATCGAGCAGTGTCGCCTGCTGGTGCTCGCAGCGGCTGACAAGATGGACAAGTTCGGGCCGAAGGGCGCTCGCGACTACATCTCCATGATCAAGGTCGCCGCACCCGCCATGTGTCAGGCGGTCGCCGACCGGGCCATCCAGGCGCACGGCGGTATGGGCGTCACACAGGACACCCCGCTGGCACGCATCTACCTAACCAGCCGCTACTGCCGCATCGCCGACGGTCCGGATGAGGTGCACATGTCGCAACTCGGAAGGCGCACCATTCGCGATACGGTGGGGTAGGCCATGCAGATTGGGCTGTTTGCATTCAGCACGGACTACTCCATGCCAATCGATGCGCTGGCGGTGGCCGCCGAGGAGCGCGGTTTCGACTCCATCTGGCTGCCGGAGCACACGCACATCCCGGTCAGCCGCGACACGGCGTATCCAGGTGGCGGCGAACTGCCGAAGGCGTACAGCCACACTCTGGATCCGTTCGTCGCACTCGGCATCGCGGCCGGTGTGACGAGCAAACTGAAGCTCGCGACGGGTGTCTGCCTCGCCACAGAGCATCAGGCACTCACCCTGGCCAAAACCGTTGCCACCCTCGATCACGTATCCAACGGTCGGGTGCTGCTGGGTCTCGGTGCGGGCTGGAACCGCGAGGAGATGGAAAACCACGGCACCGCGTACGCGGCGCGCTTCAAGAAACTCGAGGAGCAGTTGCAGGCGCTACGCGTAATCTGGAGCGAAGAGGAGGCGAGCTTTCAGGGCGAGTTCGAACGCTTCGACGCCGTCTGGTCGTGGCCAAAGCCGGTACAGAAACCGCATCCGCCGCTGATCCTCGGCGGCGAAACGGATTACACGCTCAGACGCATCGTGCGCCTCGCCGACGGCTGGTTGCCACGTTCGGTGAACCCGGACGCCATCCTCCAGTGCATGACGAGGCTCGATGCATTTGCGCGAGATGCGGGGCGCGATCCCGCTTCCGTGTCGGTATCGATTTTCGCGCCACCCCCAACCGACGAGGTGGTGCAGAAATTCCGGGATACCCGTGCGGAGCGGGTCATTCTGATGGTGCCGCCGGGGGATGAGGCGGCGACGCTCAAACGACTGGATCGTTACGCGGCCTGGGTTGGTTGAGTCCGGGCGCACTGAGCAGGTCGCCTCACAAACGGCTCAACAGAAAAAAGCGCCGGAAGGTGTAGATGCTGTCCTAGGCGGGCCAGTCGAGCGCACCGATTTCTGATTCGGCTTTCACCCAGAGCTGATTGTTCAGCAGCGCCTCGCTGATTTGTGGCTGATCCGGATAGTTGCCGGTAAAGGTGTGCAGCCAGTGCAGATCGCCATCCGGTTTCAGTTCCGTCACCAGGGCGCACACCGAATCGACGAACACGGGTGGCGGGTCCGGCCAGCGGCCGTCCGATCCGGTCACCACCCATTTGCTGTACAGCACATACCCCTGCGCCCGGTCGTTCTCCCAGTCGTCGTCGCAGAGCATCTCACTGCGCTCGCCGAAGAAGCCATCCACTAAAAAACGACACCATCACCAGTAGAGATAGATTTGTCGTACGCACTACCGTCTCCTTCACGGGTGTTACAGAAGGTGTGACGCTTTTCTGCGTCTGCTGCTGAAGAACAACGCCGCCTCAGGCCAGGCGTATGAATTGCGTACCGACGCGCGGGGGCGTTTTTGGCTCGATGACATTGCCGCTGGTTCTCTCACGTTCTCGACGCGCGCCGAGCCCATCCTGCGAGTGGCTAATGTCGAGTTGGAGGCCGTTAGCGAGCATCACCTCGAAGGGGTAATCGACATCGGCTGCACGTGGCTCGAAGGTCAGGTGCTGAATGCGGCCGGTTATCCGGTTGCGGGCCTGAGGTTGCGCCTGCGTACGGTGGCTGGTAGCGGTGAGGCCGCTCCGGCGAGATCACTACGCACCACGGTTACGGGCGCCGAGGGCAGGTTTGTGTTCGAGGGACTGGGGAGCGTGAAACACGAGTTGACCGTCCGTGATCCACGCTGGCGGGCACCGCGCATCTCTACCGCCCACGATGCGACCTGGGCGCAGGTGAGTGTAACCGAAGGCTGAGGCCTGTCCGGTACAGCGACGGTTTCCATGGGGGCGACTGAACGGTAAGCTCAGGGGCTTGCTGGAGGGGTGAGAGATATGGCGATATTCGGCGAAAAATGCGATCGTTGTGGTAAACGCACGCGCCACAAGGAAGAAGACAAACCCATTTGCGAGGTTTGCGCCAACGAGATGGCGCTGATGGTCAAGGCGCAAGGTGAGGTGCCGCGCCAGTGTCCGGTGGATGGAGCGCAGATGACCAAGGAGATCGCCCATATGATGGTGATCGACCTGTGTCCGGAGTGTAAGGGTGTGTGGCTGGATTCGGGGGAGCTCGAGCGGTTCAAGGGGGGTGTGGAGACCGAGGCGCTGTTGTTGATGGCACGCGGAATCAGCTATCCCCTGGGGTGATAATCGTATTTATGCAGACATATTGCTTGGTTGAAATCCTCAAGGGGAGAGCGTCTTCTCGACACATCGGTTGCCGTCTGCGACCTGGATTAGTGCGAAGGTAGTGGACTCTGCGCGGCCATGAACACAGCAAACGACATCTCGAGCGACCTGGGCCGGATCCTCGTCACCGGTGGCGCCGGCTTCGTCGGTGGCAACTTCGTTCGTTACCTGATGCGCGAATCAGGCATGCAAATCGCAAACATTGATCTACTCACCTATGCGGGCAATCTGGAAACCCTTGCCGGAGTCGAGGATGAGCCGAACTACCGCTTCGTGCATGGTGACATCGCCGATGCCAGGACGGTGAACTGCCTTATCCGTGATTTTCGGCCGAGCTGCATCGTTAACATTGCGGCGGAGAGTCATGTCGACCGCTCCATCGATGGACCGGCCGCGTTCGTGCGTACCAATGTCAACGGCACCTACTGCCTGCTCGGTGCGGTGGCCGCGTACTGGCGGGAGCTGGATGAAAGCGCGCGGGAGAGGTTTCGCTTTCTGCACGTTTCGACCGATGAGGTGTATGGCTCTCTAGGTGATACCGGCGCATTCACCGAAACCACGCCATATGCACCACGCTCCCCCTATTCCGCATCAAAGGCCGCGTCCGACCACCTGGTACAGGCCTGGTGGCACACCTACGGCCTGCCCACGCTCATCACCAACTGCTCGAACAACTACGGTCCGTATCAATATCCGGAAAAGCTCATTCCGTTAATGATTCTGAATGCGCTCTCAGGCAAGCCGCTGCCGATCTATGGCACGGGTGGGAATGTCCGCGACTGGTTGTACGTCGAGGATCACTGCCACGCCATCTGGCGGGTGCTGGGCGCAGGCACACCGGGCGAAACGTACAACGTGGGCGGCAACAGCGAAAGAACCAATCTCGAAGTGACGGACACGCTTTGCATGCTACTGGACGAGCTGTTGCCGGATGCACCCTCCCGACCTCACAGACAGTTGCTGACGTTCGTGGACGATCGCCCGGCACACGATTGGCGCTACGCAATCGATGCAGCGAAAATCAGAACTGAGCTCGGGTGGCAGCCGGAGGAAACGTTCGAGTCTGGTCTGCGCGCCACCGTGCAGTGGTATCTCGAGAACACTGCCTGGTGCGATGTCGTGAAGTCTGGCAGTTACGGCGGCGAGCGTCTCGGGCTCAAAGACGTCGAGTCATGAAGGGCATTATCCTTGCAGGCGGGGCAGGTACACGCCTGCACCCGGTGACGCTCGCGGTGAGCAAGCAGCTGTTACCGGTTTACGACAAACCGATGATCTACTACCCGCTGTCCACCCTCATGACGGCAGGCATCCGGGATGTCCTCATCATCACCACGCCGCATGACAACCAACTCTTCCGCGATCTGCTCGGTGATGGCAGCCAGTGGGGCATGTCGCTCGACTACGCCGTTCAGCATTATCCGGGAGGACTTGCGCAGGCATTTCTCATCGGGCGTGATTTCATTGGCGGAGAACCATGCTGCCTGGTACTTGGCGACAATATCTTTTTCGGCCGGGGACTTACCGGGCTGCTGCGTGAAGCCACGCAAACACGGCGCGGCGCCAAGGTTTTCGGGTACTGGGTACGCGAACCGGAACGCTATGGTGTAGCCGAGTTCGATGCCTGCGGCAAAGTGATAGGTCTCGAGGAAAAACCCACGCAGCCACGCTCTAACTACGCGGTAACCGGACTCTACTTCTACGACGAGCGGGTCTGCGAGATGGCGGCCACGCTCTCGCCGTCGGCAAGAGGAGAGCTCGAAATCACGGATCTCAACAAGCTGTATCTCGAGCAGGGGACACTGGAACTCCTGAAGTTCGAACGCGGCATGGCCTGGCTCGACACGGGCACGCACGATGCGATGATGGAGGCAGCCCTCTTCGTTGAAACCATCGAAAAGCGTCAGGGGTTGAAGGTGTGTTGCCCGGAGGAGATCGCGTGGCGCAGTGGCTGGATTGACGACGAGGGCGTGCGTGCACTTGCCGCACCTCTCGGCAACAGTGGCTACGGGCGCTACTTGAGGGAGATTCTGGAGCAGGGATCACCCGCGTGAACGTCACGCGTTTCGACATTCCGGATCTACTACTCATCGAACCGCAGCGCTTCGGTGATGCGCGGGGTTGGTTTTCAGAGGTCTGGCAGGCGACGCGTTACCATGAAGCTGGCATCAAGGAGGATTTCGTACAGGACAACCTGGCCCGGTCCGTGAAAGGAGTGTTGAGAGGCCTGCATGCACAACAACCGCACGCACAGGGTAAGCTGGTGCAGGTGTTCTCGGGGCGGGTATTCGATGTGGCAGTGGATCTACGCGTGGGCTCACCTACGTTTGGACGCTGGGAAAGCGTCGAACTGGATGGGGACATCGGCGCGCAGTACTACGTGCCACCCGGTTTTGCGCACGGTTATTGCGTGCTGAGCGACGAAGCCCTTTTTGGGTACAAAACCACCGACATCTATAGCCCGGAAAGCGAACTCAGCGTGCGTTGGAATGATCCCGATATAGGCATTGACTGGCCCCTGGTGAGTGAACCGACTCTGTCGGACAGGGACCGCGTGGCGCCGTTGCTTGCCGACGTGCCCGAATCTCGCCTGATCCGGTACTGAGCCATGCGTATCCTGGTAATTGGCGCCAGCGGACAGGTGGGTTGGGAGTTGGTGCGCGCTCTGCCGCGTCTGGGGGAGGTGGTGAGTACGGCGCGCAACGAAGGCGCAGACATCGTGCTGGATGTCTGCGATCTCGAACAGCTCGAGCGCACGCTGGAAACTGTGAACCCCGATGTTGTTGTCAACGCGGCCGCATACACAGCGGTGGAGCGAGCGGAAAACGAACCAGAACTCGCCATGCGTATCAATGCCGACACACCCCGTACGGCGGCCGGATGGGCAGCATCCAACCAGGCTCGGCTCGTGCACTATTCAACCGACTATGTCTTCGACGGCACCAAGTCGGAACCCTATCTCGAGAACGATGATCCAGCCCCGAGGAGCGCATACGGGCGTAGCAAACTGGCGGGTGACGAGGCAATTCTTGCGAGTGGCTGCGCCGCCACCATTCTGCGAGTGGGATGGGTGTATGGCGCACGTGGTTCAAATTTTCTGTTGAAGATGCGCGACCTGATGACGGAACACCATACGCTGCGCATTGTGGCCGATCAGTTGGGTGCACCCAGCTGGTGCCGAATGATTGCTGGGATTACGGCTCGTGTGATCGAAGCTTCGGACGAGGAAGGGGGCGTGTACAATCTGGCCCCCACCGGAACGACTAGCTGGTACGGATTTGCTGAGGCCATTCGTGATGAGTTCCGAATGACATGCGAATTGAAACCAATAGCAACATCCGACTATCCGGCATCGGCCTATCGGCCGCCGAATTCAGTCCTCGACACAGGCAAGATCAAGCGGACGTTCGGAGTCGAGCTGCCTGAGTGGAGGGAGTTGCTCCGCGACTGTTCTAGAGAGATGGCGCTGGCTACCGGAGAGTCGCTTGAGTGAACACAGCACATAGGCAAAAGCGTGTCGAAGGGCATACTCGAAGAATGACCGTGGCCCGTCTGGACGGGCGCCATCGTTGTTACATTGTGCGAGTGGCTTCTCCTCATAGTTCCAGAGACGCGGGCTGAAGGCGCGCTGCGGTCTCGGGCTTGTATGCATAGACGGGCCGTCGATGGACTCGTGACACTCCAGTTCAGGGTGTCTTGCTTTTTGCCAGCCACTCCGCCCTGCGCTCCAACCGCTCCCGTAGCCGTGCGTGCCGTGCGGGTGTCAACGGATAGTTCCAGATCAGCCGCAACGCCATCCCGTAGAACACTACGGGTCCGAGGCAGTACACCAGGCGCAGTGACGTAACGCCGATTTCGGTGCTTGCGGAGACGCCTCCGGACGGATCAAACCCAAGCAATCCCACGATATTGAGCGATACCCCGGTGCCGAATGCGATGGCGATCTTCTCGCTGAAACCGAGAAAGGCAAAATAGGTGCCGGCGCGTTTGCCGCCGCTCCGGGCGGAATCCACGTCCACCACATCAGCGAGCATGGCCACGGGCAGAAACTGCAGCCCTCCGAAGCAAAAACCTTTCACTACAAAGAGCAGGAAGAAGACGAGGTAGTCGCCGTAATCGAGCAACAGGTTGGCCGCGCTCACGCCGGCTACTGTGATTAGCGTGAACAGGAAGGCTATGTGCTTGCCTACCTTGCGTCCGAGCCACAGCCAGAACGGAATTGCCCCGAGACCTGCGATGAAATAGAAGAAGTAGACAGCGCCGATGGTGGGTACACCGATGATGTCGCGTATGAAGAAGAGCGAGACGGCATTTCTGAACGATTCGCCGAAGTAGACGAGTACAGCGATTATCAGCACGCGTACCATGGGGCCGTTTTTAGCGACCAGCTTGAGGCCTTCTCTGAAAGTGGGACGCTTCTCGGTAGTCGCTACTGCGGGCTCCGCGACGTTGGTCAGTACGATTAGTGCGCAGATGGGCAGTACCGTGATTACGGTCCAGGCGAGTCCGGTGAGCACCGGGCCTGTCAGCGTTGCACGGTCGACCACCTGCTTGTCTTCGAAATCCCCGCTGAGCGCACCGATAGCGTCATTCCACAAGGTGGTGAATACCTCGGCAACTCCCGAGCCGCCATCGGCACGAATCTCGACGATCATGGGCACCGCCGCCGCCACCATGAGGCCGACCAAAACGTAGATCTCGCGTGCGGCAGTCACGCGGCTGCGCTGGTGGTAGTCGGGCGAGAGTTCCGCGCCCCAGGCCCGGTGCGGTAGCGCGATCATGGTGCTGCCGAGAAAGAAGATGGCGAGCCAGGTGAGGAAGTAGACCATGCCCGCGCCCTCGCTTGGCATGAACAGGTTGTACACACCCAACATCATCAGGGGCGCGCCTACCACCAGCCAGGGCTTGCGGCGGCCGAAGCGGGTACGCCAGCGGTCGGAGAGTTCTCCCATCAGAGGGTCGGTAACGACATCGGTGAGGCGGGCCAGCATCAGAATGGTGCCGACGGCGGCAAGGCTGATGCCGAGACCGCCCGAGTAGTGAGCGGGAATCCAGATGGAGAGCGGATAACCGATTACGGCGAGCGGTAGTCCCAGGGTACCGTGGGCATAGATAGTGCGCCGCGAGAGCACGTCGCTCATGCATCCTCCATCTTTATTGTGCGAACAGTCGAATGTGACGGTTTGTGAGCCCGGGTGCAATGGCGTTGACCCGCGAATACCCTGCGGTGACCAATTCAGGCATCCTGATTGGATGCAATTCCTGGAGACACGCGATAACGCTGCACTTGTCGACTACTTTTGCAGATACAAGGTGGCGCACGTCTACGCTCTGGCAGATCTGGACCAGCCGTTGTGAAATTCGGTGCGCGCGTTTGCCGCATTGAAAGACGGGCGGATGGGCGCGGCCACGCTTACGCGCCCGGAGGAGACGGTTTTTTTTGCTCCCTACATGATGGAGCTTGGGCCCCTGTGTTGGTATTTGTGAGCAGCGTGAACTGGTGGCAGCGGGCGGCGTGCACGTGGTGTCGAAGCGCCATGGTGTTGTGGCTATCGGCAACATCGCGACGGCTCCCGAATATCGCGGCCGCGGCTATGCAGGCGTGATCACCCGCGGCCTGTGCCGCGCGCTTACCGAAACACACCTGATCGCGCTCAATGTACGAAAGGACAATGCACCAGCTCTGGCCTGCCATCGGGGTGTGGGATTCGAACCGGTAGTGGTGTACGAGGAAGGGTGGGTGCGTCGAATCAGGGCCTGAAAGAATCGGCGCTTGCACGAGCTGAAAGGCGTACTTTGAATTTGTGCGGAATAAAAGCGTAAGGTGTCAAGCCTTGCTCTCTCTCGTGAGCGCGTCCCCTTCGCGCCACGGTGAGATCTGCCCCTCGTAAACCGCGGGCCCGTCACAGAAGTGCGCGGCCTGCTCCAGTGTCTCCACAAACGGCATGTCGGCCGGGTAGAGCGCCTCACCGCGCGGTAAGGGACCAGCCTTGGAGACGTGTCCCCACAACGAGTGGCCCACTACTTCTTCGGCGATACGTGCCGCCTGGATCACTTTATCCAGGTCGTAGCCTGTCTCGATCTCCATCTCGTGACACATGGTCACGAAATCCTCCGTCGGGACGTGGCCGGCGGCGCGGCCGTTTCCGCAATAAGGGCAGCCGCCCATGCCGCCAAGCGAGGTATCGAAATCCGTCGCCCCCAGGGTGAGTGCCTCGTAGTAGCTTGCGATGGTCACCCCGCGGGTGTTGTGCAGGTGCATGTGGTAGGTCTCGATCTCGGGGTATTTCTCGCGAATGGCGAGAATGGTTTCCCGCACCCTGTGCGGCATGTTCCAGCCCATTGCATCGAGGAAGGATACACGCCTAACCTCGATGCCGGCGCTGTGCCATTTACCGACCATGAGATCGAGCAGCTCCATGCGCCGGGCGAGCGTGAACTCACCTTCAAAATTGGAACCGAATGGATTACCGAGCGCGACCGTCCCGGACTCGGCGCCCTGGGCTTTGGCGCCCGCAACAGATGCGTCCGCCGCCGCCATCATTTCGGATTGGGTACGGTTGTAGTTACGCCGTGCAAATGTATCGCACAACTCCACGTGGGTGCCGAAACGGCGTTGGCGGACGTTGAGCTTCGGGTAGTAGCCGTCGGCGCGGTCGTAGCCGCGTTTGTTGAACACGGCAGCCGTGTAAGTCACTCCCGGTTTGGGTTCGAACGCTGTTGCAATCTCGTCAATGCAGGCCATGGACGGTGTCCACTCGGGGTGTGCGAACGAACCGATGGTGACGGTCTTCGCACCCATCTCGCTCACGGCATCTAGAAGACGCAGCTTTTCCGACACTTCGATGTCCGCGCTCTCTATCTGCAGGCCCTCGCGCATGGTGTCGTCGAATATGTTCACAGACCGCGGTAGCAGGTCAGTCATGGTGTTTCCCCCACAATATGGAGTCTGTTTTAGCAAACCCGGCGGGCCTGCGTCGAGGCATAGTAGTGTGGTGGAGGGAAAATCCGTATTGCCGCCGGATGCAAATGCGTCAGAATCCGGGAGAGTGAAGAGGCAGGGGTTGCCAATGAGCGGCGAACGCTACGTACGCTGGTTCGATGAGCTTACCAACGACGACGTGGCACTCATCGGCGGTAAGAATGCATGGCTCGACGAGATGCACTCCGCACTAAGCAGTCGCGGCGGACGTAGAATGACCGCCGCGAACTGACAGCGGATGAAACTGAAGTACTTCATCGGCTGCGCGATTGTGTTTGGTCTGTCCTGTCAGGCCGTACAGGCCCAGAGCCGCTGCATGAACCATGCACCGCTTCGACAACCCTATTTCGGCGATCTCCACGTGCACACGCGCTATTCGCTCGATGCGGGGACACGCTCGATGCGGGGACACAGGGGACGCTGACAACACCGGCACAGGCCTATGAGTTTGCCAGAGGGGCCCGGCTCGGGATTCAACCATGGGACGAATCGGGAAGCCCACTGCGCTCACTGCAGCTCTCCCGCCCGCTG
This sequence comes from Gammaproteobacteria bacterium UBA2168, assembly GCA_002327525.1. GTDB lineage: Bacteria > Pseudomonadota > Gammaproteobacteria > Pseudomonadales > Azotimanducaceae > JASLQO01. Next base: position 16,546 of record DCWG01000021.1, read on the forward strand.
GACTTCGCCATGGTGTCTGATCACGCTGAACTCTTCGGCGAAATCGTATCCTGCACGACGCCGGGCATGTCCGGCTATTCGGCCTGGCAGTGCCGTATGTACCGCCGTTGGCCGCGCGCTGCCTACTACTGGTTCAACTACTGGTCGTCGCAACACGCCAAACGCGTCGGCTTTTGTGGCAAGGAGGGTGAGGTTTGCCTGGAAGCAGCGATCGGGCCGTGGCGAGATACGATTCTGGCTGCGGAGAACGCCAACGTAACCGGTCCGCTGTGCGAGTTTTCCAGTTTCGTCGGTTACGAGTGGACCGGCGGGTCATCCAGCGGTGGTTCGGGCAATCTGCACCGCAATGTCGTGTTTCGCAACGCAACGGTTCCCGAAGCGCCCATTTCATTCATCGAAGAGCCAACTGAAGACGGTTTGTACGCGGCGCTGGACGAACAGTGTAACAATGCGCAAACCGGTTGCCAGGCGCTCGTGATCCCGCACAATTCAAATCTGAGCGCGGGCCTGATGTTCGATGACAACCTCACCAGAAACCAGGCAGAAACACGGCAGCGGCTGGAGCCGCTTGTCGAGATCATGCAGCACAAGGGTGCGTCGGAGTGTTTTTTTGATCCGCTGAACACACGAGACGAACTGTGTGCTTTCGAACAACTGCCCATCAGGAGTTTTACGGACGGGTCTGCGCCACGGGCTGGCGACGGTTTTCTGCGCGAGGTATTGCGCGACGGACTGGCTCTGGAGCAAGGCGTAGGCGCCAACCCGTTCAAGCTCGGCTTCGTGGGCAGCAGCGACACCCACCTGGGCGCAGCCGGTGCCGTGGAAGAAGGTGCTTTTCTGGGCCATGGCGGCGCCGGCAAGCCTGCGGGTGAAGCAGTCCCGCACGGATTGCCAGACTTTGCATACTACAACCCGGGCGGTCTGGCCGTACTCTGGGCAGAAGAGAATACCCGGGAGGCTCTGTTTGAGGCGATGCTGCGCCGGGAAGCCTATGCCACCAGCGGCCCGCGCATTGTCGCCCGCTTCTATGGTGGTTGGGAGCTAGACGCCGGGATGTGTTCGGATCCTGAGTTCGTCGCGGCCGGCTATCGAGACGGCGTCCCCATGGGCGGCACCCTGCCGGTCGACGAAGGGACCGGTCCGCCTGTGTTCGCGGTTTTTGCGCAACAGGACACAGGCACCGAGCACCAGCCCGGAACTCCTCTGCTCAAGGTGCAGATCATCAAGGGCTGGGTCGACCTCGTCGGTAACCACCACGAGGCCATCTATGATGTGGCCAGGGCGAATGAGCCCGGTCGGGTGGATCCGGGGACCTGTCTCCAATCCGGTGCGGGAGCGAGCACGCTGTGCCGGGTGTGGAGAGATCCGCAATTCGATCCTGAACAGGCCGCCTATTACTACGCGAGAGTACTGGAGGGCCCCAGCTGTCGATGGAGCCAGCGCATGTGCATCGCGCGGCGTGTGGATTGCTCGCAACCAGAGACAGTGTCTGCGGGATTGGAAGCCTGCTGCGACGCGAGCCATCGCCCGGTAATCCACGAGCGTGCCTGGACCTCCCCGGTATGGTATTCGCCCTGAGCGGTGGACAATTCATCGACCGATTCGAAATGGGAACCGCGAAATGGGGACGGGTACAGTTTCATACTGTTTTGGGTGTTCTACGCAGCCACCACCAACGTCGAGTACGAACTGACGGTCACAGACACCGGGTCGGACAGATCACGAAGCTACATCAATCCGTTCGGCACCCCATTTGAGTCCGTCACGGATACCCAGGTGTTCGCCACCTCTCCCTGATGGGTGATGAGAGGGAATCTCCTCGGGTCATGTGCTTTCTTCCGAGGGCCACTGTCCGGTAGGGTGAGCGTACCGAAACACCGGAGATCCTCTCGTGGCCACTCAAAAACTACTGAGTGAGGAGGTGTCCGTCACCCAGGCGATACTGCGGGTGCTGGAGGAGGCCGGGATCGACATGGTATTCGGCATCGCCGGCGGCAACATGGGGCAACTGTACGACGCGCTCTACGACCGCCAGTCCTCCATACGCGCGGTGCTGGTCAGGTACGAGCAACTCGCGAGCGTCAGGCCAGCAAGGGCCCGTGTGCAGTCGATGACGGTCAGATCTTCGAGGGGACCGCCGCGCGCGGGGTTGGTCATCGTGGCAGACTCAATTCTCATTCATCCCGCGCAAGTAGAGGACTTATAGGTACGCTGGTCAGGGTACGGTTCGCGAAATAGGGACTGATACACTTGTTGACCACGTAATCAACATGCCGGTCGCAGCGCCGACCGGGCGAAGGTCAGTCCAGACGTTCCTGAATCCGCGCATATGCTTCGCGCACCTCTTCCGCAATCACCTTCAGCATGTCCGCGCTCTCACGCGTATCCTCACCCAGTTCGGCCCTGCTTTCAGCGCGCTGCAGCATTGGTGCCGAGATGTCCAGCCCCAGGGTGATGGCGCCAAGGTCTGCGAGAGCGAGCGTGGTATCACCTGTTGCTTGTCGTGAGACGACTCGGGTTTCTAACAAGTGCCCTGCCAGGGGCCGCGGGGAGGTAAACGACCTCTGAATACAGCGTATTCGTACGGCCATTTGCTACCAGTCGAGATCGTCCGGCACCTCGAAGTTCGCATAGAAGTCGTCATCGGGAGACGATACCTGTTCGTTGCCGTGCGAGACGATGATTCTTTTCGGGTCGCGGCTCTCAATCTGATCTGCAACGGCACGCGTAACGATGTGGTAGATACCGTCGTTGTTCACTATGACCATCGAACCTTTCGTCAACGCCTCGCGTTGGGTCCGTGGGATGTGGATACGCTTTATCTTCTTGCCGTGCACGAAGTTGTAAGGGACGTCGTCGTCGGCTGGCTGCTTCGAGCGAAGATCGTTCTGCAGGATGATCTGCGTGATCTCGGCGCGAATTCCCCTGGCGGCGGTCTTCTCGTTTTGCGCACGAGCTCGCTCCTTGTCTCGTTGGGTTTTTTCGGCGAGCTTTGCCCGTGCACGGGTATGCGCGTTCGCCTGCGAACCGGAATCCGTGCTCTGCGCGGACGATGCGCTAGCCGTCTTCTTGCCTTTGCGTCGCGCATGCGTCTCGGCACGTTTTTCGCGCGCGGCCTTCTTTGCCTGACTTGCGCTCGCAAGCCCTGCCTTGATCAATTGGTCCTGTAAACTTCCCGCCATTGCGCGCCGTGTCCCGGATCAGCTGTCCGTGAAGAGCTGCCAATTCTGCCCGTCCCCGCGGCGAACCGCCACGGGGTCAGTGCTGCGCTTGCCTGGGTCATCCGGCATCCGGTATGTACCAGATCGGGGATGACCACACTCGCTCCTGGATGGTCGACTTGAGATCAGCGCGTGGTGGCACGCCGGCTTTGATGGCGTCCCAGGTAGACCAGCGGCAGGTCGGGTTTTCGAGAGCCCGTACGTAGTAAAACGCGCGGTGTGCCGGATCGAAGTCGGGATCGCTCCACACCGTTGCGAGTTCGCCCGCGCCAACACCCTCGGTGATAGAGCAGTCGGTTAGATCCACACCCGCGCCATTGTCCGGGCAGCGGTGCGTATCGGCGTCCACCGCACCGCCGTCTGAGCAGGCGACGTCGTACACGTGTTCGTGGTGCTCGCCGTTCACGCTCCAGCCCTTGACGATCTGCAGGCGCTGCAGGGCTGCAGAGTTCGCATCGCGAGTGGCCCAGGCGACGAAATCGGGTGCCTTACCGCCGTTTGCGAGCAGTTCCGAACCCATGCTCACGCCTGAGTGGTAGGCCTGGGTCAGGTGATCTTCGTTGGCAAGCAGAGCTGCATCGAAGCCGTAGCCGCCGAAGAAACGTACCTTCATGCGCGGTCCTGAAGTGGCGAATGTCTCCTTACGGCGGAAGGCATCGTAGATTGCGGCGCGTGTGTTCTCTTCCGCCCACACGCCGGTAATTCCTGATGCTCCCCAGGTCTCGAAAGCTCCGGAAGCATACGTCTTGCCGTCTACTTCCTTAAGGTTTACTCGACCTGCCGATTCGATGATCTCGGCGGCGGCGGCGGACAGTGGAACCGAACCCCGGCGCTGACTGTCGGCATCGAGCAGCCCGACCTTGGAGAAGTAGTTGCCTTCGTCCAGCGAAGCGGCTGCCGTATGCGTGTCGGATGCGCCGACGAAACCGAACTGGTAGGGATTGGTGATACCCTTGTCGCGCAATGAAAGACCCTTCAAAAGAGCGTCTCTCGCGTAAGAACCCTGCGGTTCGCTGTGCAGGGTGGTGGCGATGCGGTAAGGCATGATCTCGAAGTCTGCCCACTCGTCCGTATCAGATAGCGCTGGATGCGTCTCCGAGGTGCCCTTCACCTGCGTGATCTCGACGAGTGGCTCGTTGCGAATACGTTTTTTGGTGTATGTATCGTTGAGAGGATCTCCCGCCCAGTCGACCAACTTGAACATCTGTCCGTTCGAGCCGTTGGAGTTGTGCGGGATGGCCAGTGCTTCTATGCCCTGTGCGCGCAGACCGTCCATCCAGTCCCAGAGTCCCTCCGGGTCCTGGCTGTGAAAACGTGAGAAGGGCATGGCCGGCAACTTGTCGTCGTCACGGAATACGACGTTGCGGTGCAGGTTGCCGCGATCGTCGGTGGATGAGGTGTACTCGTAGGCGACGAAGGTCGTGAAAGTGCCAGGCTGGTAGTGAGTCTGGGCTGCCGTGACGATATCTGCCCAGGCGTCCTGCGCGATCTGGTTGACCATCTCGGCGTCGATACTGCCGTCGATGACTCCGCGCAGAGTCTCAGGTAGAAAGGTGCCGAATGCAGTGCCGCGCTGGGGCAGGCTTTCCAGGTTCTGGTTTTCCGGGGCGTTGAGGTTGTGTAGCGCTTGCACGTGAGGAAGCCGTGAAAAGGCGGTACTGGTATCGGCCGCTGCTTTCACACCTCCCAGAAACATTGCGTGGTCGGTCACCGCGTAGAAGTCCAGGGGCTTACGCAGTTTGACCTCGAAGCCAGCTGGATGGCGGATGGGCTGTCCCTTCGCGTATTTGTAGGCATCGTAGGGCGTTGCCACCGTACCGAACGCATAGGCGTCAAAGGAGTAGTCGGTGTGCACGTGCAGATCGCCGAAGTAGGCGTTGCGTTTCGCGTTTGCCGAGGCATCGCCGGTGATGACGTCAGCCGGCATCTTGAGTTGTGCACCGCCAAAGCGCCGGCCGGCGGTTTGCGCCTGTTCTTCTTCCGCCGAGGAGGGTGTGGGTGCCTGCGCCGTTTCGGCCACCGGTTTTTCCGGTGTGGAGCAGGCCGCCAGCAGCAACGTGCATGCGCAGAGCACCCAGCTGCACCTTATCTTATGTTTCATGAGTGCCGTGACTTCCCCCTTGTTCGTAAGCGGATGGTAACTTATATCGAGAGTGCAGACTCGCACCGTTAACGGGCACCGGAGGCGGTACTGCACATGGACGGATACCGGCTAGGTTCGGTCACCCGGCTGCGAGACGACGGCTCCCGGCTGTAGGATCATGGTGGTGGGCGTGTCCTGGGCCGCGATCTCGGTGAAGGCCTCCAGTCCGCTCTCGGCAAGCCGCACCCTGGTCGCGCTCCCCAAGGCTTGCGTAGCGATACCGTGGCCTTCGATGAATGTGCTGTTGGCGCTGCCGAGATCCTCGATGCTCCACATGCCGGCGCTGCACGAGACACGTGCGCGGCGGGATTCTCGACATACACCTCGCAGTTCGCGTCGCGCCCGAGCAGGAAACCGGTGTTGAATCTGTAGTACCGGGGGCGCCCGCCGAGGTCCCAGGATACGCTGACGGGTCCGCCGCTGGCGGGCATAATCATGGTTTGTGCTTCGTTGCCCTGCGCAAGCGGCGCAGGTCCGGCGTCGGCGGGGTCGCGTACTACTCCCTGCTGGGTTACTTCGAAGATCCACGCCATCGCCACGGTGACGGGAAAACCGAGAAACGCGACGATAACGAAGGCGCGCATGCTTCAGTCCGGGGCTGCGTCGGTGCACCGCCCTCGTGTTCACCCGTCGCCATGATCACTCACCCTCCCTGAGGGTGATGAGTACTGGCATTTTGTGCGGGGAATCAACCGCGAAAGGCGGTCATGCCGCTGGCTGATCCCCGCCCCCTTTTTTTGGGGGGCGCTATTCGACGATCGCGGCGTGCACCAGGTCGGCCAGGCGCTGGTGGCGCTCGGTGGAGCGGGTTTCCTCCAGCAAACCGGTGGACAAGAATGCGTAGCTCAGCCGCTTTTCAGGATCGATGAAGAACGTCGTGGATCCGGCGCCGACACCTCCGAACGTTCTGGGGGAGGCGAGCGAACCGAAAGGTGTGGGATGCACACCTTCCCCGCGAAGGAAGAAGCCGAGTCCGAGATATGCTGGAAACACCGGCCAGCCGCGTGCTTCCACGGCATAGTCCCAGATGTCGTTCGGTTTATCGCCGGTGTAGTTGCGCGAGACCAGTTCGATCGTGGCGGGCGAGAGGATATGGGCGCCGTTCAAAGCACCTCCATTACGCAGCATTTCGGCGAACTTCGCGAAGTCGTCGATTGTGGTGACATAGCCGCCGGCGGGCATCTCCATTTCTGGTGAGAGCACATCGTTGAATGCTTCCAGCATCGCCGGATCGAGCAGACCGGGAGAGCGGTCTGCGACCACCACCGGGCAGAGACGGGGTCGCAATTCGTCGGGCAGCCCGAGCGCGCTGTCGTGCATGCCGAGCGGTTGGAAGACGTCCTCCTGCATGATCTGACGAAAAGTCCGCGTTCCACCGTCGACACGCCGCACCATTTCCGCCATCACGGCGTGGGCCGGCGTGATGGAATAACGCACGCGTTCGCCCGGTCTGGATTCGGGCGGGGTCTGGCAGATTGCGTCGACGAACATCTGCAGATTACCGAACATTGCCGCCGCCGCCGTGGGCGGCGGCATGGAAGCCACCCCGCTGGTGTGTGTGAGCAGGTGGCCGAGGTTCATCTTGTCCTTGCCGTTGACCCCGAATTCGGGAATGACGTCGGCTACCGGCGTGTGCAGATGCAACAGGCCGCGTTCCACGGCCTGCAGCACCGAGACGACGGTCATCTGCTTGCCCGACGAGAAGGTGACGAATATGGAATCTGGTTCCAGCGCGGTGCCGCTCGCGCGATGGCGGTAGCCCTGCACGGAGCGCAACACACTTTCGCCGTCGACGTGTACGCTGAGTGCGGCGCCGTCATAGCGTTTGGCCTCGATATCGGCGGAAATGGCGGCTTGCACGGCGGCGAGGCGGCTCTCATCGACCCTGGTTGACATGCTCTCATCCTCCCGTTGGTTGGCTGGTATTATGCACGCGCAGTGTGATTGCTGGTGGCATCGAAATAACAAAACGCTCGGGCAAACTGCAGAGCTCAATCGTCCGCGGACTCTCCGAGTGCCTTTGCCCGTTCCAGCCGGGCGGCTTCGTCCGCAGGAAGATGCCGCTTCCCCAGCCACACGAAGATGAGTGCGGGGATGAATGTCAGCAGAGCCAGAGCCAGGGCCATGCGCAGCGATTCGGCATCGCTCATGCCCTGAGCGTACAGGTAGTCGGAGATGAGTCCTATCGTGTATGGCCCCAGCGCCAGCCCTAAAAAAGTGTTTACCAGAATGAAATAGGCGCCCGCTACGGCGCGCATGCGCGGCAGTACGAGGTCTGCCGCAGTGCTCGGCGGTACGCCTCCGGCGCTCGCCGCGAACGCGGTGAGAAAGAAGTTGAGAATGTAGGCGGTAGCGAGGCTGTCCGTGTAGACCAGCCACAGCAGAAACGGGATGGTGCCGAGAATGGTGATATAGCCGAGAATCAGCCGCCCGCCCGGAAAGCGCCGCTTCAGATGATCCGCCAGCACGCCGCCGAGAGTGATACCGACGAAGCCGCCCATTGCCGATCCGAGGCCAAGATACATGCCCACCTCGGTAGCGCTGACATCGTGCAGACGCAACATCAACGGCGGTATCCAGAAACCGGCGCCGTACCCCACGAAGGCGGTGGTGGGAAAGGCGAGCATCGTGTAGACGAATGCCCGAGAGCGAAACATCAGCGCATAGGTGGCGGGGTCGCGCAATTGCAGCGACTGCGCCCAGGAAACGGTGACATACACGCCAACCCCGGAGGCGATCCACTGAGCTACGCTGCCGGTCAACCAGACCAGCGCCCACGCGGCAAGCGCAATGCCCACGGCGGCGAGAAAATTGGTGCGAAGCGCCTTTGGGTGGGCCTTCAGCCCGAGAAGGTTCAACGGCGGAATGACGGCGGCCATCTCGCGACCCAGCACTTTGAATGGCGCCGGGTGCTGTGCGGCGACCAGGCCCTCGCTGATACCGCGCACCGGTTCTCGCAGCGTGCGCACCCAGAGCGCCATCAGCAGTCCGGGCACACCCACCGCCATGAATGCCACCTGCCAGCCCCGCAAATTCCAGGGTGCGTCGGTTGGGTAGGTAGCCTGCCATGTGTCGAGAATGAAGCCGCCGAGGAAGATGCCGATACCGGCGCCGATGTACACCCCGGCAGCATAGATCGCGATCACGGTGGCTCGTTTGCCGGGGGGATAGTAGTCGGACAGCATCGAGTAGGCGGCGGGCGACGCGCTCGCCTCGCCAATTCCCACGCCGACCCGGCAGACAGCGAGCACCGGAAACGACCGCGCCAGCCCGGATGCCGCCGTCATCGCGCTCCAGAATGACAGCCCGAGGGCGATCAGGCTGCGCCGTGTCCATACATCGGCAAAACGCGCCAGCGGAATGCCGAACACCGCGTAGAAGACGGCGAACACGGTTCCGTAGAGAAAACCCATCTGTGCGTCGGTGATGGCGAGGTCGGCTTTGATGTCCTCGGCGAGAATCGAGAGGATGTTGCGGTCGATGAAATTGAATATGTACACCAGCATCAGAACGCCCAGCACGTAGTGCGCGTACCAGTTGCTGCTGTTTTGTTCGGTAGTGCTGCGTTCGGATCCGGTGTCGGTCGCAGACGGGTCTTCAGTTCGGTCGGCCGTGGACATCGTCTCCCCATTGTCTGTCCCCCGGGACACAGCATAGGGTGGGAGTTATCTGGATGCGAATGCTCACTCGACGTGTCGATGACAGTGGGCGCAGGAGATCGCCTCTGAAGGGGTGAGGCAAGCGCTGGCAGGCTTGCCGCTATCCCGCATCCTCCAGTGCGAGCTTCGCCGTGTTGAACCCGGCCGCCATCGTGCCGCCGAAGCCCGGTGCCGGGAATGTCCAGGCGCTAGAGAGATACAAACCCGGCACGGAAGTCTGGGGGGGCGGTCGGTGGATGCTGTGGCTGTCCACGTGTGAGGAATATCCGTAGATGGCGCCCATGGGATTCTGCGTGTAGCGGCGCATGGTGTGCGGAGTTCCAGTTTCGAGAATTTCGATGCGTTCGCGTACATCCGGAATCGCGTCTTCGAGACGGTCGACGAGGTACGCCTCGAGCTCCCGTTTCTTCTCCCTGTACGTCTTCCGGTCGAGGTCCATCCAGGGTTCGCCATTGGTCAGCAGGGTCGAATGCAGAATGGAGCGCCCTGAGGGTGCGTGACCCGGCTCGGCAAGGTTATGGTTGGCGATGATGTGCGACTGGTTGGCGTAATCGCCCTCAAGTATCGCCCGCCACTGCGCCTCATGGTCGTAGTCAAACTCTACGAAGCGGCCGCGGTCGGCAAGCCCCAGCTTCGAGGCATCCCCGCGAATGCCCACGTAGGCCTGGCTGACGGACATGGAGATCGGTAGATTGCTGGCGGTCTGCGCATCCTGGGTGGCGATCTGCGGGCGGTCCAGCAGGTGATTGAAGGTCAACGGGGCGGAGGCGTTGCTGAGCACTTGCGGTGCAAAGAACTGCTTGCCGCGCTTCGTCTCCACACCTGTGACTGCGCCGTTGTTGTTGGTGTTGATGGCCACCACTTCGTTGCGGCGTCGTACCGTTCCGCCGTGAGTCTCGATGATGTCCACGAATGCATCGGACAACGACTGTCCTCCACCCTCGATATAGAAACAGCCGCCGTGATGAAAGCTGCACCACATATGCGCGAACAGAAATGCGGAGACGAGCGAGGGGATCGACCCGATATAGCCCCAGAGAGTGCAGAATATGCTGTTGACGCGTTCATCCTGTACGCCATGCGCATCGATCAGCTCTTTTAACGACAGGTTAATAGACTCCAGCGCCTGGGCGCTCAGATCCTGGTCCTCGTTGTCGATTTTCGCCATCGTGTCGAACAGCTCGGCGATGGCCTGCTTCTCATGGGGGTATGTCGCGATGAGCCGGTCGCGGAACTCGTCCGCGCGTGCCGGCACCTCGAAGTCGTGCGCGGGGCCGATGGTTCGGTAGGCGACGGAAAACTCGCGCAGCCTGATCCTGTCCAGCACACCGAGCTTCTTCAGTGCTCGCCAGGTTGGCCTGCCGGGAATCAGATTGCCGGTCTGGTGGAGGGCGACGTCGAAGTCGTAGACGATGCGAGTACCTTTCACGCGCCTCGGAAAGTGGTGCGCATAGCCGCCCGCGTAGACGTGCTTCTCCAGAACGAGCACTTTTCTACCGGCTTTGGCGAGCGTTGCGGCGGCCGACAGTCCCCCTAATCCGGAACCGACGACGATGACGTCCCAGTGCGTGTCGAGTTTTGCCATACCGCAAGGCTAGGGTACGGGACGCTCCTGAGGTTTGATCCCGGACAAATGATGGATTTCGGCCGAGCAGATATGGCGGCGAAGGCATAGAATGCGCGGTTTCGACGCCATGCGTTCGGTCACGGCGCCGAAGACGAGAGGATCA
>DCWG01000022.1 GCA_002327525.1 Gammaproteobacteria bacterium UBA2168
CGTCCGCGAGCGTCGAACCGTCATACGTGCTGAACGCCATTGGTGTGCCCGATGAGCTCGCGCACGCGAGCCTGCGCTTGACGGTGGGTCGATTTACGACTCCGGAAGAAGTGGACTACGCCGCCAAACGGGTGGTCGAAGTAGTGAGTGGATTGCGCCGCCAGAGTTAGTGTAGACAGATACCGGTTTCCAGGCGGGACACTCGAGACCAAATGCGTATAATACGCGCCCGCAGTCGGGCACCAATTTCCAAGTTTTCAATCACCTACGGTGCCTTAATCCGGAGACATCAATGGCAGTAGAACGGACGTTTTCCATCGTCAAACCCGACGCGGTGGCAGGCAATCACATCGGCGAGATCTATGCACGCTTCGAGGCCGGGGGCTTGCGCATCGTCGCCTCGAAGATGCTGCGCCTGTCCGAGGAGCAGGCAGCCGGATTCTATGCCGAACACCACGGCAAACCGTTTTACGATACGCTGGTGGAATACATGACCTCCGGGCCCGTAGTGGTGCAGGTGCTCGAGGGTGAGGACGCCATCGCGCAAAACCGAAAACTGATGGGTGCGACCAATCCAGCGGAAGCCGAAGCCGGCTCCATCCGCGCCGATTTTGCACAATCCATTGACGCCAACGCAGTGCACGGATCCGACGCCTCGGAATCGGCAGCGCGCGAGATCGCGTATTTCTTCGCCGATGCCGAGATCTGGCCACGGGACTGAGTGCGATGAAAGCACCGGCACGGACAAACCTGCTGGACCTCGACCGCGCCAGTTTGGAGCAATACTTCGAACGGGCCGGGCACAAACCGTTCCGCGCACGTCAGATGCTGAAATGGATCTATCACCAGGGAATCGTAGATTTCGGCGCGATGACCGATCTGTCGAAGTTCCAGCGCGCGTGGCTGAACGAGACAGCCGAGGTTCGTATCCCCGAAGTCGTCACACGACTCGAATCCCGGGACGGCACCACCAAGTGGGTGGTGCGAGCCGCCAATGGCAACTGTGTCGAAACGGTGCTCATCCCGGATCGGGGTCGCAACACGTTGTGTGTTTCCTCCCAGGTCGGCTGTATACTCGACTGCACGTTCTGCTCCACCGGGAAGCAGGGCTTCAATGGCAATCTCTCCACCGGCGAGATTGTGGGTCAGGTGTTGCTGGCGGATGCATTCCTCCAGGTGCGTGGCGAAAGCGTCTCCAACGTGGTGCTCATGGGTATGGGCGAACCGCTCCTCAATTTCGCTGCCGCGATACCCGCCACCAACATCATGATGGACGATCTGGCGTTCGGAATATCGAAGCGACGTGTCACGATCAGCACCGCCGGTGTGGCGCCGGCCATCTACGAGATGGCGAAAGTGACCGATGTGTCACTCGCGGTTTCTCTGCACGCGCCGAACGACGAGTTGCGTGACCAGCTGGTGCCGCTCAACAAAAAGTATCCGCTCGCCGAACTGCTCGATGCCTGCAACCACTATGTGGAAGGGCTCGGGGAGCGGCGTAATCTCACTATGGAATACACACTGATTCGGGGCGTGAACGATCGCATCGCGCATGCGCGCGAGCTTGCCAATCTGCTGCGCGACGTACGCTGCAAGATTAATCTCATACCATTCAATCCTTTCCCGGATTCGGGATTCGAACGGCCGGATGAGCCATCGATCCGCGCCTTTCAGACCTATCTGCTGAATGCCGGCTACGCCACCATGCTGCGCACGACCCGTGGCGAGGACATCAACGCGGCCTGCGGACAACTCGTGGGACAGGTGCAGGATCGCACCAGGCGCCAGGAGCGTCATCGCACCAGGATCGAGTGCGTCGAGAAGAGCGACGTGGAGGAGGCGCGGGTATCATGAATCTGCGTGGCTGCCTGTTGATCTCCATTGTGTTCCTCGGTGGCTGTGTCACTGAAATCACGGGCGGCCTGCCGCCACCGCTTCCGGCGGAAGACCGCATCAAGGCAAATCTCGATCTCGCGCGCGGGTATCTGGGTAAACGCGACTGGATCAGGGCGAGGGCACCGCTCGACCGGGCACTGGGCATAGACCCCCGGTCAGTGGAAACGCTGGTGCTTTTCGGTGTGCTGTACGAAAGTCAGGGCGATCCGGGGCTCGCGGAAGAGCACTACAGGCGAGCGCTGGAAGAGGATCCGGGCAATTCCCAGGCGCTCAACAACTTCGGTGCCTACCTGTATCGGCAGGCGCGCTTCGAGGAAGCCCTGACATTGCTACGCCGGCTCGTTGGCAACACGCAATACCGAATGCGGGCTCAGGCATACGAGAATCTCGGTCTGGCTGAGCTTGCGGCGGGAGATCCGAGTGCTGCGGAGTCAGCATTCGTACGCGCACTGCAACTGGACTACCGCCAGGTACGGAGCACGCTGGAGCTGGCGGATCTGCACTTTCAGCGTGGCGATTTACGGATGGCGCGTGAGTTTTACGATACCTATCTGAATCAGGCATCCCAGACCTCACGCAGCCTCTGTGTGGGTGTACATTTGGCCGGTGCCGAAGGAGACAACGACAAGCGCGCGAGCTATGCAATGGCCCTGGAAAACCTCTATCCGGAGACGGCCCGGGAATGCGGGGTACCTTCAGGGTGAGTGACGACGGCAAACTCGACGAGAGTCCAAGTATTGGCCCGGGGGGCGCGCTGCGTGTGGCCCGGGAGCGCCTGGGCGTTTCAGCGCGGGAAGTAGCCGACGTGCTCAATTTACCCATTCGTGTGGTGGACGCCATCGAAGCCAACGATGCGGCGCGCATGCCAGCGCCCGTGTTCGCCCGCGGCTACATCCGTGCCTACGCGCGATTGATGGAGATGGATGCGGAGACGTTAGTTGCGGGATTCGAGCTCGGTGCTGTGGCACCCGAACCCGTTCGCGATGCCGCAGTATCGGTGTACCGTCATCAGCGGATTCTGGTCATCGCCGCAGGCATCCTCATATTGCTGCTGGTCATCGCACTGCTCGTGTGGGTGGTGATGCTGATCGCAGACGAGGCGAGCGAGGCATCGGCGGTGGAAGGCTCTCCGGCCGTGGATCAGGAGAGCCTCGCTCCACGAACGGTAGCAGCGCCGGCCCCGGCCCTGCCGCGGCCACGAATCGTCGTCCCCGAAAGTACCGAAAGCAGGCGCGAAATTGAGCAACGGGCCGGGCAGGAAGCCGGACTGGTTCAGGAACAGACGCCGCCCGCGGCAATTGCGCAGGAGAGCCCCGAATTCAGGGGTCGCGCGGCCGATGCGTTGCCCGAGGGCAGTAGACGCATCACGGCTGATGGCGATGATGTTCTCACCATGGAATTCAGTGAAGACTGTTGGGTGGAAGTCAGCGATACGCAGGGTCGCAATATCTACAGCGACCTCAGTCGTGCGGGTGATCAACTGCGCCTCGTCGGGAACGCGCCGTTCAGAGTGCTACTCGGTTACGCCCCCGGCGTGAAGTTGGCCTACAACGGAGAGAGCATTCCGCTCAGTCCGCACACGCGCAATAACCTCACCCGCCTGGTTCTGGGGCAATAAGGTGTTTCAATCCGTACGCGGTATGCGCGACATTCTGCCGGCGGATGCCAGACGCTGGCGCGAAGTGGAAAAGGTCGTAACCTCCACTCTGCTCGGCTACGCCTATGAGGAGATCGAGCTGCCGTTGATCGAACACACGGAGCTGTTTGCCCGCGGTGTCGGTGAGGCGACGGATGCGGTCGAAAAGGAGATGTACAGCTTTCACGATCGTGACGGTGAGAGCATCGCGCTACGCCCGGAGGGGACCGCGGGGTGTGCGCGTGCGCTGATGCAAAACGGGCTGCTGTACAATCAAACGCAGCGTGTCTTCTACAGCGGCCACATGTTCCGTTATGAAAGGCCGCAAAGGGGTCGCTACAGACAGTTCTATCAGATCGGTGCCGAGGCCTTCGGCCTGGCGGGTGCGGAACCGGATGCGGAGCTGATCCAGATGGGTTGGTCGTGCTGGCAACGGCTTGGTGTTGAAAACGACGTGCGTCTCGAGCTCAATACCATCGGCTCGGGCAGCGTACGCACCGCGTACCGCAGGGCACTGGTGGATTACCTCACACCGCATCGCGAGGCGCTGGATCCCGACTCGCAACGGCGCCTT
>DCWG01000040.1 GCA_002327525.1 Gammaproteobacteria bacterium UBA2168
GGTCGGCTCGTCGAGCACGACGAAGCGCGGTTCAAGCGCCACCGCTCGAGCGATGGAGATACGCTGACGTTGACCGCCCGAGAATTCGTGAGGATAGCGTTCCATATCGTCGGGCTCGAGCCCGACGTTGGTCAATGCCCGGGCCACGCGGTCACGCCGTTGCTGTGGGTTGAGGTCTTTTCGATGTACGAGCAGGCCCTCCTCGATGATCTGACGCACTGATAGGCGTGGTGACAGGCTGCCGTACGGGTCCTGAAAAACCATCTGCATGTACTGGCGCTGGACATTCATCGCACGTGCGGACAGCTGCATGATTGCGGTCCCGGCGAAGCATACGTCGCCTTCTGCTCTCAAAAGACGCAGAATGCCGAGCCCGAGCGTGGTCTTGCCCGATCCCGACTCGCCAACGACGCCGATGGTCTGACCGCGCCCGAGTTCGAGATTCACGTCTTTCACGGCGTGAAATGTCGATTGCTTTCCCAGCCAGCCTTTGTCGATCTGGTAGTGCACGTTGAAACTCTGCACGGACAGCAAATTAGCCACGCCGGGATCTTCCGCTACTGGATTGCCCCGTGGTTCGGCGGCCAGCAGGTGGTGGGTGTATTCGTGGTGCGGGGAGTCGAAAATACGTTGGGTGCGGCCAGCCTCGACGATCTCACCATGCGTCATCACGCACACCCGGTCGGCCATTTCACGCACGATGCCGAGATCGTGGGAGATGAGCAGCAAGGACATGCCGAGTTGCTTCTTGAGATCGCGAAGTAACTGGAGAATGCTGGCCTGGATGGTGACATCCAGTGCGGTAGTGGGCTCGTCGGCGATCAGCAGCCGCGGTTCGTTAGCCAGTGCCATCGCGATCATCACGCGTTGGCGTTGACCACCGGAAAGCTGGTGCGGATAGGCGCCGAGCATGGCCTGCGCATCGGGCAGGCGTACCAGGCGCAGGAGTTCGAGTGCCCGTGTGCGGGCGTTGGCACGGTTCATGCCCTTGTGCAGCGTGAGAGTTTCACCGATCTGCTTGGCGACCGTGTGCAACGGGTTGAGGGATGTCATGGGTTCCTGAAAGATCATGCTGACGACACTGCCGCGGATGCCTCGCAGCCTTGCATTGCCGGCGCCGATCATTTCCTCCCCCAGTACGCTTATGGAGCCATGCGGGTGTGATGCCATCGGATAAGGCAGAAGCTGGAGCACAGAGAGTGCGGTGGCCGATTTTCCGCTGCCCGATTCGCCGACGAGTGCGACGGTTTCGCCATCACCCACCTCGAACGTCACGCCCCGCACGGCGGTGTTGGTACCGAAGTCGACCTGCAGATTCTTCACGCACAGCACGGGCTCAGACATGGGAGGCCTCTGCGCTTCGGCGGGGATCGAAGGCATCGCGTACCGCTTCACCGATGAAGATCAGCAGGGTCAGCATGATGGCGAGCGTAAAGAAGGCGAACAACCCCAGCCACGGCGCGTGCAGGTTCATCTTGGCGAGCGACAGCAGACGGCCGAGGGAGGGCGAGTCGAGCGGCAATCCAAATCCCAGGAAATCGAGCGCAGTGAGTGTTGTGATGGATCCGTTGAGAACAAAGGGTAGGTAGGTGAGAGTTGCGACCATGGCATTGGGCAGTACGTGCCTGTGCATGATGGTGAGATCGGACACGCCCAGCGCACGTGCGGCGCGGACGAACTCGAAATTTCGTGCACGCAGGAATTCGGCGCGCACGACCCCCACGAGCGCCATCCAGCTGAACAGCGCGAGAATCCCCAGCAGCCAGAAGATGTTGGGTTCCACCATGCTTGCCAGAATGATCAGCACGAACAGTATGGGCAGCCCGGCCCATATCTCGACGACGCGCTGACCGATGAGGTCCGTGTAACCGCCGAAGTAACCCTGCAGTGCACCCACCGCCACCCCGATCAGCGAACTGATGAGAGTAAGTGTGAGGCCGAACAGTACCGACATGCGGAAGCCATAGAGGAGCTTGGCGAAGGTGTCCGAGCCGAGACCATCAGTGCCCAGCCAGTGTTCGGTACTTGGCGGCGCGGGATAGGGTGGTGCCAACTCCCAGTCGATGGTGGTGTAGGAGTAACGCACCGGCGGCCATAGAATCCATCCGTCGCGTTCGATCAGTTCCACCACGTACGGATCCCGGTAATGGGCCTCGCTCTCGAATTGACCACCCAGTTGTTTTTCGCTGTAAGCGATGAGTACCGGAAAATACAGATCGCCCGCCATGGAGAATGCGATGGGCTTGTCATTGGCGATGAATTCGGCGGAGAGCGAGAGTAGGAACAGAGCGGCGAAGATCCACATCGACCAGTAACCACGCTTGTTTGCGCGGAAGTTGGTGAGGCGACGTTCGTTCAGAGGGCTCATACGTCTCGCGCCTCGAAGTCGATGCGCGGGTCCACCAGCACGTAGGTGAGATCGCCGATCAACTGCATGATCAGCCCAATGAGCGTGAAGCTGAACAGGGTCCCGAACAGTATCGGATAGTCGCGTTTCACCACTGCCTCGTAGCCGAGCAGGCCAATGCCATCCAGCGAAAAGATCACTTCGATCAGCAGCGCGCCCGTGAAGAGAATGCCGACGAACGCGGCCGGAAAACCGGCCACCACAATGAGCATGGCATTGCGGAACACGTGGCCGTAAAGCACACGCCGCTCGGTTACCCCCTTAGCGCGTGCGGTGAGTACGAACTGTTTGTTCAACTCCTCGAGAAAGCTGTTTTTTGTGAGCATTGTAAGGGTGGCGAAACCGCCGATCGTAAGAGCGGTGAGAGGCAAGGCAAGGTGCCAGAAGTAGTCGCGAACCTTGGCGAACCAGGTGAGGTCGTCAAAGTTCTCGGAAGTGAGGCCGCGCAACGGAAACCAGTCGAAATAGGAGCCGCCGGCAAAGACGACAATCAACAGAATGGCGAACAGAAAGCCGGGAACGGCATAGGCTGTGAATACCACTCCGCTTGTCCAGAGATCGAAGCGCTGCCCATCGCGTACCGCCTTGGCGATACCGAGCGGGATGGAAATTGAGTAGATCAGCAGCAACGACCACAACCCCAGCGAGATAGATACGGGTAGGCGTTCCACCACCAGGTCGATGACGGCGCGGTCCTGAAAATAGCTGCTACCGAAATCCAGGCGCAGATAGTTGCCCATCATCAGAAAAAAACGTTCGTGGGCTGGTTTGTCAAAGCCAAACTGCTTCTCGAGTCGAGCCACCAGTTCGGGATCGAGCCCCGAACTGCCCGTATAGCCAGTATCGCCACTCGGGCCGAGTGAACTCGAGGACACGGCCGCCGTGGCCGACATGCTGAAACCGGAAGCCTGTGCCAATACCTGTTCCACGGGCCCGCCAGGGGCGAACTGAACGATGGTGAAGTTGATGACCATGATGCCGAACAGCGTCGGCACGATGAGCAACAACCGCCTTGCGATGTATCTACCCATATTCGACTCCCGTCTCGGTAGAGGATCGGTGGGTATTCATTTGAGCTGGGTGAACTCGGCGACGCGGGCCGCTTTCTCGGCATCCCACCACCAGGTGTCGATGTATGCGAGGCGCAGTAGTCGTCCATCGACCTCGGGACGACCGAATTTGTCCCAGTACACCAGGTTGTAGTCGATGCGCGACGTGCTGGGCTGCCAGTAGAAGTTCCAGATCAGCACGCGGTCGAGCGCGCGCAGTGCGTTGGTGAACTGCTCGTAAGTTTGTGCTTCGTAGACGTGACCAATCAGCCTGTCCACCGCGGGATCGCGCAGATTGCTCCAGTTCTGGCTGTAGGCCTGGGCTGCGGTGCTGCTGTGAAAGGTATTGGTGATGTTCATCGTCGGTGTGTTGTCGGTGATGAACGGCACGGCTCCCGCGTCAAAGTCGCCGGAACGCATGCGGTAGAGCCAGTTGGAGACCTCTGGTGATTTGATGGAAGTGGTGATGCCGAGCCGTTCCAGCAGCCGTGAGTAAGAGATCCAGGATCGGCCGAGCGCCGGAGATACGGCCACCATGCGGATGTGGAAGTGCTCGCCCGTCTCCCCATGCACCAGCTTTCCGTCCCGCATCACCCAACCCGCCTCACGCAGCAGTTGCGCCGCACGCAGCAGGTTGCCGCGGTCCCAGCCTTTGTGTTGGTTGGGCGGGCGCTTGAACTCGTGCGTGAACACGCGCGGTGGCACCAGATCACGCAACGGTTCGAGCAACTCCAATTCGCCTTCGTTGGGAAGGCCGCTGGCGGCATAGCTTGAGTCATTGAAAAAACTGGTGCCCTGACCCCAGAAACCGTATGAGCGCATCATGCCCCACTCGGAGCCCGGACGGGCGAGATCCAGCGCTTCTCTGACTCGAATGTCCTGGAAACGTGGCTGGTCGAGGTTCCAGAAGATCGGCCACCAGATTCCGGCCGGGCGGATGAAGTTGAAGATGTCCTTCTTGAAGAGTCCGGCTTCCGCCGCCGGAAAGTCGTAGGCGGTAACCCACCGCCGGGCGACGCTCTCGACATGGACGTCGATGACATGCCCTTTCACTGCCTCGGTTTGTACCAGGTCGTCGCGGAAATAGTCGAGCTTGATGATGTCGTAGTTCCACATACCCCTGCGCACGGGTAGATCCTGAGCCCAGTAGTCGGGTACCCGTTCGAACTCGATCCAGCGTCCGACCACGAAATTCTTGACGCGGTACGGGCCCGATGTGAGAGGGGCGTCCACCGTGGTCTTGGTGATGTCGCGTTTCGCCCAGTAGTGTTTCGGGATGATGGGAGCCACACCCAAGCGCCGCGGAACCACGGGGTTACCATGTGCTGCGGGGGCGATGTGGAATTTCACCTCGCGTGGTCCGATTATTTCGACGAAGTCGATGACCTGCATCGGCGTGCTGATTGTGGGCGTGGCCTGGTTCTTGTAGACGTCGAAGCTGAACACCACATCGTCCACGGTGATGGGCGTGCCGTCGTGCCAGCGTGCTTCTTCGCGCAGCTTGAAGGCCACCCAGGTGTAGTTATCGCCGACCGCGATCCCCTCGGCGATCAGCCCATACTGCGTGGCGGGCTCATCCAGCGCACCGTACATCAGTGAGTCCTGCACGTAGTTGCGCTGCGAATCCCAGAACCACACCCCCAGCGGTAAACGCCCGCGAATGGTGACATTGTTGAAATTGTCCCAGTTGCCCATGTCGGTGATGCGCAACATGCCACCCTTGGGCGCATCCGGGTTGACGTAGGCAAAATGGGCAAAGTTGGCCGGTTGGTCGGGCTCGGAGAGGAAGGCATAGCCGTGCTGGTAGTCGATGGCGGCCGGGGCGAGTGGTGAGAAAACAGTCACGATCGCCAACATGCACAGTCTCAAAACGCACACCTCCCCTCATTGATGCATCTGCAATCTAGCAAGATTGACCACCCGAGGTAAATGCCGTGAACGGCGCCTAGTGCATGCGCGGAAGTGTGCCGATGATGTTCTGCTCGGCCAACCTAGCGATCGCCTCGGGTGTCAATCCCAGCAGTTGCCCAAGCACCTCTTCGTTGTGCTCTCCGAGCGTCGGCGCGGACGTTTGCAGCGGATAGGGGTCGCCGTTGTCGCGGCTCTCGCGGTAGGGGGCAGAGGGATTGGCGATGGTGCCGACGTGCGCCCGATCCATCATCTGAAAATATTTGCGCGCCATGAGTTGAGGGTGGGCTTTCGCATCGAGGGCGCTGCGCACCTGGGCGGCAGGGACACCCGCGGCCATAAGCCGGGTTTCCAGTTCACCGGCGTCGAACGAACTGGTCCAGGCGCCCAGCGTGTCGTCCAGTTCCGCTTCGCGTGCCTTGCGGTTCGATTGTGCGCCGAAGTCTTCCAGACGTTTGCCTGTGAGCGCGCGTAGCGCGGACCAATGTTGCTCATCGAACACCTGGATGACGATCCACTGGTCGTCTCCCGCGCACGGGTACACTCCGTGGGGTGCATGAGCCGCGTGCTTGTTGCCGAGACGCAATGGGGCGCGGCCATTGCCCGACTGCTCGACAATGCCATGTACACCCAGGGGGAACAGACATTCGGACTGGGACAGATCCAGGTACTGGCCTTCGCCCGTACGTTTTCTGTGGCGCAGTGCTGTGAGTAGCGCTGCAGCACCATTGAGGCCGGCGACGGAATCCCCCAGCGCGACGTGGATCATGGTCGGCAACCAGTCGGGATGGCCGTTCAAATGCGGCAGGCCCGAGGCTTGTTCGATGGTGGACCCGTAGGCGCGATAGTATTGCCAGGGACCGCTGCTGCCAAAGGCAGGCATCGACAGCATGACGAGTTCCGGATTTACCGATTTCAACACGGGATAGTCGAGGCCGAGTTGTGGTAGGACGCCCGCCGAGAAGTTCTCGACCACGATATCGCTGATGGTGACCAGGTGTTTGAGCAGGTCCGCGCCGGTGTCCGTGTGCAGGTCGATGGCGATGGCGCGCTTGTTGCGATTGACCATGTTGAAGGCGGGCGCCTTCTCGGCGTTGTTTTCCGCGATCCATTCGGGCGTTGCCTCCCACCCGCGCCACCAGTCGAAGTTGGTGCAGCTTTCCACCTTGATGACGTCCGCCCCCATGTCCGCGAAGTTGCGGGCCGCGAGTGGACCCGCCCACCCCATGGAGAGGTCTACCACACGGATACCGTCCAGTAAGCGGGGTGCGCTATTCATGTAGCGGCTCCCGGCGCGTGTGCACCCTGGATGGTCGTGAGCCGTGCAATCGTTTCTTCACTCATTCCGCAAGACCGCAGTTCCCTGCGCGTGTCCTCGCCGAGAGCGTGCAGCCTGCCAGCGGATTGCGCAGGCGTACGGTGGAGGCGAAATGGTGTGACGGGCGCCATGAACGTACCCTGATCGGAGTGCTCGACAAGCTCAAAAGAGTTTCTTTCAACATATTGATCTGTATGAAAAAGTTCTTCCATTGTCGGTACTGGAGCCAGGGGGATTCTTGCTGCCTGTCCGGTGTGGAAAAGCTGATCTGCGGAGCGTTTCGCGACCGCCTGCTGGATGATGGGCTCGAGAGTCTGCGCATCTGCGAGACGGCCCAAAGCGGTCTGATAGGCAGGTATGTCGGCGAGGTGATCCAGGTCGAGGAGGGCGCAGAAACTCTTCCACTGACCCGGCGTGAGCGCTGTCACACCGAGCCAGCCGTCGCGACAGGGGTAGACACTCAGGGGATAGGTCGGAGGAAAACGGTTCACTCCCATGCGAGAGCCGCGGGGTACGTCCATGAATCCGACAACGGCTCCAACGTCGGTGAAACACATGTTGGCTTCCAGGATACTCACATCCACTATGGTCGAACCACTTGCGTTGCCGAGTTCGCGGGCGATCACCTGGCCGAGTACCGCGTTGTACGCTGTCAGCCCACCGATGATCTGCGCCTGGTAGCCGCTGGGCAGACAGGGTGGTTGATCCGGTGAGCCGATGGGCGCGACCATGCCTGTCGCTGCCTGAATGACGGCGTCGGAGCCGGATTGACTGGCTAGGGGACCCTCGAGACCGAACCAGGTAATGCGCAACACGATGAGTTCGGGGTTTGATTTTTTGAGTGTTTCGTCTGACAGCGGGCAGCAGCCGGGAGCGCTTGCATCGATGACGATCTGGCAATTCGCCGCCAGGCCCGCCGCCGCCTCGCGTGCGAGTGGTGTGGCCAGATCGAGAGCAACACTTGATTTGTTGGTGCTCAGATAGCTGTGCAAAAGGCTCGCTTCCGCATCATCACGGCCGTCCCTGAAGGGCGGCAGCTGGCGCGTGACGGCGCCGACGGACGCAGGTTCGATGTCGATCACGTGGGCGCCGTGGCTGGCGAACAGCTTCGCGCAGTAGGCGCTCGCGACGGTGTTGCATATGCTGAGTACGCGTATCCCGTCCAACGCCTGGGTCATGCTCGCTCGATGCCGCTGTGCAGAGACGGAGTGTATCGGAGATTTGTCGGGTAATGGGGCAGTGCGGGCCCGTCCCTGCAGCGACGTCCGGCGTACGACTCGAGTTTGGCCTTGCGAATCGGGTCAACGAACCTCGTCCGTCTTTCCCCGTACGAAAATGGGTTCCATGTCTTCGAGGTCCGAGCGAAGACCCGTCTCGTCTATCTGTGGCCGTTCGCTGGCGGCGGACAGAATCAGCGGCAGTATGGTGGTATCGCTCGATGAGTTTAGGAACAGTCCCTCTCTAGCAAGGACGAAATGCACCGCGCGCCGGATGCTGTCTGCATCGCGCAGGGGCATGTACCAGCTGAAACGTGTTTCGTCATCCTCCTCGCACCACCGCCGCCGCGCAACCGACTTGATGGTCTGAATGGCGACTTTGTTCTCCCGGCAGGTCGTATACAAGCGTTCGAAATCTACGCTATAGGGGCCAGAGGCGTTCAGCGCGAAGCTGTACGGCGCCAGTACTGCATCGAACGAGTAGGCCGCCAGGCTCATCAGGTGCGCGGCGGCGACCCAGGTGCCGTGCCCGGTGACGCCGATAAAGCGGGTGAGGCCCTGCGCTTTTGCCTCGATGAGAGCTTCCAGCGCCCCACCCGCCGCCAGTGCACCGGCGCGTTCGTCTTCATCCACAAGGTTGTGCATCTGGATCATGTCGACGCGATCCACTCCCATGCGCTCGAGGGAGCGATGCAGGCTGTCGCGAGCTCCGGCGGCGGTACGTTCGCCGGTTTTGGTAGCGAGAAAGAACTCGTCACGATGTCCTGAGAGAAACGGCGCGAGGCGCAATTCGGAATCGCCGTAGCTCGCCGCGGTGTCGATATGGTTGACGCCATGCTCCAGCACCAGATCCAGGGTGGCGTCGGCACGTGCCTGTTTCATCCCCCCGAGGGCGGCGGCACCGAAGATGATGCGACTGCTGTCGTGTCCCGTGTTGCCAAAGGGTATGCGTTCGATCATGTCATTGTCCTGATTGCCGGTCGCCAGCCCACTAGCCCACGTTCACGATCTCGATCAGGCCCTCGTTCAGGGATCCGGACCTGAATCCGGCCAGATCGAGCGCGATGAAGCGGTAGCCGCAGGACTTGATGCGTTCATTGAGCGTCTCCCGCAGATCCATGGCACGCGACAGTTCCGCCTCGCCGATCTCGAGCCGCGCGACGTCCTCGTGATGGCGTACACGGTAGTTTTCGAAGCCCAGATCGGCGAGTACGGCTTCCGCAGCTTCGACCTGAGCAAGGCGTGCCCGCGTGATGTGTGAGCCGTACGGAAAGCGGCTCGACAGGCACGCCGATTGCGGTTTCTGGGCGTTGTCGAGACCCAAGTGCCGGGCAAGACGACGCACATCGGCTTTGTCGAAATCGGCCTCGACCAGCGGCGAACGTACGCCGCGATCGTCTGCGGCGACCAGACCGGGCCGGTAATCGCCGAGATCGTCGCGATTGGTGCCGTTGAGGATATGGGCGATGCCTTCGGCTTGCGCGATTTCCTCCAGAGCTTCGTAGAGTGAGGTTTTGCAGTGGAAACAACGATCCACCGGGTTGGCGCGGTAGTCGTCCTTGGTCAGCTCGTCGGTGACGATGACGCGGTGGCGCATGCCCCACTCGTCGGCCAGCCGGCGTGCGAGAGCAAGGTCGCTGCGTTTCAGGCTGGCCGACCCCGACGTGACCGCGAGCGCACGTTCGCCCAGAACTTCGGCTGCGACGTAGGCAACCAGCGAACTGTCGACACCGCCGGAATATGCGACAACGGCGCCTTTTAACGGCGCGATGGCGGCGCGCAGTTGAAGATGCAGTTCTTTTTCCGGTCGTTTATCCGCTTGCATCAGAGACGATTGATCATGTTGGCGAGGTAACCTGCCCCGAAGCCGTTGTCTATGTTGACCACTGACAAACCCGACGCGCAACTGTTCAGCATACCGAGCAGAGCGGCGATGCCGCCGAAGCTCGCGCCGTAGCCGACGCTGGTGGGCACGGCGATGACCGGCTTGTCCACCAGTCCGCCCACGACACTCGGCAAAGCACCCTCCATGCCGGCGATGACGATGACGACGCGTGCCTCACGTATGTCGTCTATGCGGGCCATCAACCTGTGGATACCGGCTACGCCGACATCGGTTACGCGGTTCACGGGAGATGCGTAGAACTCGGCGGTCACGGCCGCTTCTTCGGCCACGGGTAAATCGGATGTGCCGGCGGTGACTATGGCTACCGGTGTGGCCGCCAAATCGGGCGTATTGCGCACGACGGTGATGGCACGTGCGGTCTCGTGGAACCTAGCATCGGGTGTGGCGCGCTTAACCGCATCCCAGGCGTGGATGTCGGTGCGCGTGACGAGAACGTTCTGCTCGTGCTCGGTCATGGCGCAGACCAGATCGCTGATCTGTTCGGGGGTTTTGCCGGCACCGTACACGACTTCCGCCGCTCCGGTGCGGTGCGGCCTGTCCAGATCCAGGGTGGAATGACCCACGTCGCGGAAGAAGGTGCCGCGCACATCGTCGATAGCGTCTGCCAGCGACAGGTCGCCGGCCTTGAAGGCATTGAGAATGTCGGTCAGTTGATTCATGACCCGAGTTTAGCACTGGCTGGCAAGTAGGTTATTAGGCCAGCATACGATGGGTCGGCGCACACAGTACATCGATGCGAACACCGTGAGTGCACGCCTCCCGGCACGCTTTACCCGAACAGTTCTGGCAGGCGGCCGCGTTGACCTGGAATGCACGGTACTCACGCTGCGCCATTTCCAGATCCTGGTAGTCGGTGGCGTACATGCGGGTACGCAGGACATCCGCAATAGGCACGCCGTAGGGGCAAGCGCCTGCGCAGTCGTTACAGGCCTGACGGCAGTAGCTGGTTCCGTTCAGGTGTGCGTAAGCTTTCAGCAACGCCGCATCCTGTGCTGCCAATTTCCGCCAGCCGGAAGCGCCGAGATACTCGTCGATGAGCTTCGGACTGGTCATCGAGACGATCAGCGTATCAACGTTGGTATCAGACAGAGTCCAGCGAAACGCGGCCTGGGCGTAACTCGCGCCGTCCTTCTCGTAGGGGCGCATATCGTTCAACCGGCCGCCTGCCAGGGTCTTCATCGCCACCACGCCGACGTCTCTGAGTTTGGCTTTTTCGAGAGCCGCGGGCAAACCTGGCTGCCGTGCGATCAGATCGAAAGAGCGTGTTAGGGATTCGTAGAAAGCGGGATCCTGGCCGTAGTTGTAGGCTACGAGAATCACGTCGACCATGTCCTCGTCGAGCGCATAGTCGAGACACTCCGTGAGACGACCGGCATGGCCCGACATGCCAGTGTAGCGTATCTTGCCCTGGCGCTTGGCGCGCTCCACGAATTCGAACCATGCATCGTTCTGCAGTCGGGATACACGGTTGACGGCATGGTTGAAGTAGACGTCCAGATAGTCGGTCTGCAAACGCCTGAGACTGCGTTCGAGCGCTGCCATGATGCGCTCGGCGGAGGTGTTGTCATCGACGTGGGTCTTCGAGACGATGTATACGCGCTCGCGAACCGGGCCCAACACGTTGCCGAGCACTCGCTCCGAGGCTCTGCGTGTGTAACTCTCAGCGGTATCGAAGTAGTTGATACCACGATCCAGCGCGTGGCGTACGATATCCTCCTCACCAGTGCGCAAGCGACTTGAACCGAACGAAATGTCCGAGACCTCAAGTTGGGTGCGGCCAAGCCTGTTGTAACGGCGCACGCGATTGCCGGCGTCGTGCAGATCACGCTCCGCTACGGCGCTGGCGGTCAGCGGCAGGGCTCCAAGTGCGCCGGTGCGCCTCAGGAACTCGCGCCTGCTAAGGTCTCGTGTCATGCTCATGTCTCCTGTGTGTTGACCTTCTGTGGAGCACCCAGTAGCCGAGCCGTTTGTCGATCACTCCCTCCAGCCGCCGACTGTCGAGACGCTCCAGATTGCGCGCCTCGAATGATGCCAGTTTCGAGCGCGTGGACGAGATCGGCTTCCACTATTACCTCGCCGCACGTCACGTTGACGAGGAAAGCACTCGGTTTCATGACGGTGAGCGCTGCCGCGTCGATGAGCCCCCGTGTTTGTTCGGTCAGCGGGCAGCATACGTTCACGACATCGGCGTCAGCCAGCATACGAAAAAGACTGTCCGACGATTCTACCTCGGCCACTTCGGCACTAGCGGGTAGCTGGTCTGGATCCACAGCCCGCACATTCATACCGAAAGCGGCTGCCCGGCGCGTCATGGCGCAGCCGGTACCGCCAAAACCAATGATGCCCATGGTCCCGCCCGTCAGCTCGATCTCCGCCGGGGCGTAACGCCGGGTGGTGCTGCCGGGATTGCGCACCCGGCGGCGCCGCGTAGCGGATGCGGGCGAGGTCCTGGTCACCGATTTCCGGCAGCGTGAGAACGGGGATGATGACGATCTTCACGTGAGTATCACCTCCACGCTGCCGAGTGAACCGAAATCGCCGCGGTAGCGGCCGGGTGCGAGTGGCGTGCGCGCATAGGCGCCGGTGATGGCCACGTGACCCGGTTCGATGTCGAGTTGGTACCGCGGCACGCTGCGTGCGAGGAGAGCGAGGGTTTCGAAGTGGTCGTCGATGTGTCCGCGGCTCCCGACGGTGGCCAGTTCCTCCCCGTCCCGGGAGAGGGCGACGGTCAGGTCGTCGAGATTGTCGGGTAGCGTGTCCAGTGCCTGGAAGGACCCATGCACGATACCCCAGTTGGACAAATTGTCGGCTACCCGGACGCCGTCGGAAGGTGTGCCCGACAGGCGCTTCTGGTTGACCTCGAAGCCCGGCGCCACGCCGTCCAGGTAATCCCGGATCGAATTCGCGTCGCAATCGCGCGGAGGTGTCGCAGCGAAGCGGAAGCACAGTTCGTTTTCCACACCGCCAATCTGGATGAGGTCGATCGCCACATCTGATCCCGAGGGCAGGATCCTCTCGCGCAGCACGTAACCGAACGGCCGCACACCGGGGCCCATGGCGTCACGCGACCCGCCTGACGTCATGCCCACTTTCCAGCCACCGACCGGCTTGCCCCGGTCGAGCCAGCGCTGGCATAGCTCACGCTGGAGGCGCTGGCCGTTCGCGGCGCTCAACGGCAAGTCGATATCCTGCGGTACCTCGCTGGTGGCGTGCCAGAGGGCGCCGATCAGCGCACTATTTTTTGGCTGGTTGCGCATGTGCGGCCGTTGCGTGTCCCGATTCCTGAGGATTAGCCTACCCTATCTCGGCTACAAGGGGAGCTGCGGGGAGGTCCTCATGCGCAACGGATACAGGCTTTCAATACGGATTACCCGCATCCCGACGGCACCTTTTCGGAGGGTATTGCGGATCTCGAGGCGCAACCCATTTCGAACGATGCGCGTCGTAAGATATTCTGGGACAACGCAGCACCTCTATTTGTATTTGGATTTACGACATGAGCATCAAACCCATTTTCGAAACCGTGGACGAATTGAAGCAAGCCCTCGACAACGTGTCGGTCGAACAGCTGAAAAAGGAGATGCAGGGCGACGACCTGCTGCTGATCGACATCCGCGAGATACAGGAAAATGTGGATCTCGGCACCATTCCCGGTGCAATTCACGCCTCGCGCGGCATGCTGGAGTTCTGGGCCGACCCGGCAAGTCCCTACTACCGGGACTATTTCACCGAAGAAAAGCGCATTGTGGTGTTCTGCGCCGGTGGAGGGCGATCGGCGTTTGCGGCCAGGGCGCTGCTGGACATGGGCTTTCAGAACGTCGGACACCTCGAAGTAGGCTTCAACGGCTGGGTCAAGGCCGACGGGGAGGTGCAGGAAACGGCGAGCCGTAGCCGCTGGATGCGCAAACCCAAGCAAGCGTGCCCATCCATGTGGATTGGGCACACGGTGTTGCGCGTTGCGGATGTGAGTGCGAGCCATACCTTCTTCATGACCATCGGGTTGCGCGATATCCCTGTCGATGGTGATATCGCCATCCTCGAACTGCGCGGTGGAACGCACCTCACATTACTGCCCGCTGAGGGTGAATCGGAGCATTCCGAAGAAGCGCCATTCGATCTGATGGTGGAAGACATCGACGCGGCGCATGCGCAGATGAGCGAGGCGGGCCTCGACCCCAGCGAGATCGAACGCGGTTGCATACACGACGGATTCAGCGTGGTGGAACCGGGCGGACATCGCATTACGATCAATTCCAGTCACGTATCGGGCCAGCCCGTGTAACCTGCGTTATGGCAGATAGGGGATGCGCGGCGGTCCGAGCTGGGTGCGTAACACGCGTTGCGCATCTTGCGCGAACTCACAAGCATATCCTCGTGTTTCTCTCGGATCGATGATGTCCTGACCTGTGGCCTCGGCCGTGCGGAAGGGAGAGGCGAGGGCATTGAGTCGCGCCTCGATTTCCGCGCGTTTGGCCGCGGGGTCCGGTGCGGATTCGATCTCGCGCC
This sequence comes from Gammaproteobacteria bacterium UBA2168, assembly GCA_002327525.1. Taxonomy (GTDB): domain Bacteria; phylum Pseudomonadota; class Gammaproteobacteria; order Pseudomonadales; family Azotimanducaceae; genus JASLQO01. The sequence goes on from DCWG01000040.1 coordinate 14,312, forward strand.
GGTATGCGGCACTCGCTCCTCCCGCGATGTGCATGGATCCCCAGTTGGCGGATGGCCAGGCATAACGGCGGAACATTCCGCTTGCGCGGTGCTGGCATTGACCGGCCACGCCATAGAGACGCCCCACGACGATTGTGAGCCAGGGCATCCAGCTTTGCGTGGTGGTGGCGACGAGACGTGCGCCGGCACGTTCGATGCCTTGTTTTTCGGATTCCAAGCCTACCATGAAGCCTGGTTCGTCGGCGAAAGAGACCATCGGCAGGTGGAAGGTGTTGCACAGCTGGATCAGCCGCATGACCTTGTTACCCGCGGCGACGTCGGTGGAGCCGCCGCGAAACTTCGGGTGATTGGCCATGACCGCCACGGCGTGGCCGTTGAGACGCGCAAGCCCGGTCACGCGCGCCTTGCCGTAGTCGGGCGAGATCTCGAAGAATGACCCGGCATCGACCACCGAGCGGATAAGCTTCTTTGCGTCATAGACCTGGCGCGGATCGCGCGGAATGATATCGAGCAGGCCTTCGTCCGCGCGCTCGACGGGATCCGAGGTATCGCCGCGCGGTGCCGATTCCCAGACATTGGAAGGCAGATAGGACAGAAAGGCGCGGATCATCTCGAAAGCGTGTTGTTCGTCGCGCGCGAGGTTGTCGATGCAACCACTCACTCGAGTGTGTATGCGGTCGCCGCCGAGTTCTTCCTTGGTGATGTCGTAGCCAAGCGATGCCTTGACCACCGGGGGTCCGCCGGGGAAGAGTTGACTGGTGTCCTTCACCATCAGATTGAAGTGCGCGAAGCAGGCATTGATGGCCGGCAGTCCCGCGACGGATCCCATGACCGCGGAGACGGTTGGGACCTCGGAGAGTGCCGCGACATCGATAGCCGACCAGATGTTGCCGTCGGGCAGGTAGGTGCGGCCGATGTCCTCGAATGAACGCACACTCCCACCGGCGGCGTCCAGCAGACGTACGTAGGGGATCCGCCACTCCCTTGCGCGCACGTTTGGCGCCAGTTCCTGTCCGAGTCCGCCATGCGCGCCCGCGGAGCCGCCGCGCACGGTAAAATCGCCGCCGCTGACCACCACCTTTCTTCCGTTGAGCTCGATCGTGCCGTCCACTGAAGGCTTGGGCGTGAACGAGCGTAGGTCGTCGCCGTCATAGCTGGCGCTGCCGGTCAGTGCCATGGTCTCGCGGAAACTGCCGGGATCCGCCAGGGCGTCGATACGTTTTCTCACGGTCAGCTTACCGCGCGCATGCTGGCGGGCGATTCCCTCGGGCCCGCCCATTTTCTTTGCGAGTTCACGCCGTCGCAGCAGTTCCGAAACTTCCTTTTCCCAACTCATCGTTGTTGCTCTCGATTCATCTGGCCTGCCTGTCGATCAACGTCTGAACACCACCCTGCCGGCTATCCGGGTCTCCAGCACTTGCGTCGCGGCGGGACGTTCCGCCACCGTCTGGTCGAGATCGGCCGCGCTCGGAAATCGAGCCGGCAGGCAGTGTTCCTGGTTCCAGCCGCGAGCGATGATGGTTTCCTGCCCTGGATGGGCGAGCGCGAACGCTCTGATTCGATTCTGGGCTTGCACGAGGCTTCGCGTACCCGTGAGATCCACCTCACGCAACATGCGGCCGTAGTTGCCGACGTGTCCGTGCGCATCGATCAGACCCGGCAGCATGACGTGCTGGTCGCCGTCGATCATCGTACGCGCGGGTGCCGGTGTACCCGTTCCCGTGGCGATGATTCGGCCGGTCTCTTCCCAGCGCAGCCAATTGAACCTGGTCAACCCGCTAGTGGTCTGCGTATAGCCGCGTACGTCGTACACCACGGTATCCGCGCCAACGCACATCGTGCACGCCAACAGTACGAACATCGTCGCGAAACGCATTGGTGAGGTAACGGTCAACGCGTGACGATGGCAGCACCACCGGCTTTGACTTTGTCGGCGCGCCCGGGTGAGGGTGGGACGTTGCTGCCCTTTCTAATGCCGGGCTTCTCGGCCATGGCGTCCATCCAGCGGCCGAGCGCCGCCAGACCGTCGATGGGCACACGCGCCCACTTATGGCTGCGTACCCAGGAGTAGTTGGCGATATCGGCGATGCTGTACTCATCGGCCAGGTATTCGACGTCCCGCAGGCGTGTATCCAGCACCTCGTACAGGCGTCGAGACTCGTTGACGTAGCGGTCGATGGCCGGCTGCACGGTCTCCGGGAAGTAACGGATGAAGGACACCGCCTGACCCTGCATGGGACCGATGCCCGCCATCTGGAACATCAGCCACTGCATGACTTGATAGCGACCGGCGGTATCCGACGGGATGAGGCGTCCGGATTTTTCTGCCAGGTACAGGAGAATCGCACCGGATTCGAAAATCGACAGATCGTTGTCGGTATCGACGATGGCGGGTATGCGCCCGTTCGGGTTCAGGCGCCGAAATGCGTCGGTGTGTTGCTCACCGCTGGAGAGATCGACCAGGTGCACACGGTAGGCGATGTCCATTTCTTCCAATGCCATGGACACTTTCCAGCCATTGGGCGTCGGGGCCGTGTATAGCTCGATCATGACAACGAAGCCTCGATGGCGTCGATATAGGGACCTCTGATGGCGAGCTTGTTGGTGGCATACGCCTCGCTCGAGAATTCGCCGAGTTGCGCCGCGATGGCGATGGCGCGCTCAAGTAATTGATCCGGTGGCGTCAGTTCGTCGAGATATCCGGCGTCCAACGCTTCCTCAGGATTATAGAGCTGCGATTGGATGAAGGCGGCGGTCAGGTGGCGGCGTGACAGCCGGGCGTTCGCCAGCTGGGTCGCAAACACAGGCAGGGACATGCCAATGGCGGTTTCGTTCAGCCCGATCCTGAACTCCCCGGGAACGCCGAGTCGGGTATCGGCGGCCAGCAGCAACAACGCGCCAGCCGCGATCGCGTGGCCTGTACAGGCAGCGACCACGGGTTGTGGGTGCTTGAACAACGTCGACATCATCTGTGCGCCGCGACCGGCGAGTTGCATGGTCGCCTCGGGACCTTTCTGAAACTCACTGAGATCGAACCCCGCACTGAAGCGGGCGTCTCTCCCCATGATGACCACTGCTCCGGCTTCCGACGCCGCGCGATCCAGGCCATCGAGCATCGCATCGATGAAGGAGTGTCCCACCGCATTGGCCTTGCCGTCGTCGAAGTGCAGAATCGCGACCTTTTCGTTGAGCTGATACTCCAAGATTCTTTTCCTGTTCGGCTGATCCCGAGGATGGCCGCCAAGCATAGCAGGGCGCGGGTTGACCGACACGACGCATAGGGGGGATTGGGTAAGGCGGTGTTTGCAAGTAACGTTCGAAACGGGGTGGAGACAAGTGGCCGGATCATGAGGGATTGGTCGTTGTTAAGGGCCTTCTCGTATGATCAGATCGTGTTCTTCTCCCTGATAGCGCAGTTCATAAACATAACCCGGCAGAGAATCGTGGCGACTCAGTTTGCCGTGTACATGGCCTTCGTCAATCTCTCGCGCTCCGGCGGTGCCGGGGCGTACTCGCTGGTTGCAGATCAGTGGGCTTTCACCAACAGCCTCTACGTCGTGGGTGGCTGTTGCTGGGTGCCGCCTGCGTGCTGCTCGCTTTCAAACAGGCGCGCCACGCGGAGCCGTTGGCTGTTCTTGAGCGCAGGTTGGAACCCGCCAGCGTGCACATTCAGGTGAATGCTGATTGAACCACCAGGGTGGAATACGCAGGATCCTTGCTAGAAAAAATTGTTGATAAGCCCATAAGTATATGTTTATCCTGTAAAAGCTTTGAAAAGGCGGCTACCGGTTCGAGATCCTCGAAGCATCGTGATAAGCAGAAGTAACACGAGGATCGCCGGTATCGATGTAAGGACGTCGCCGTAGCGCTCAAGAAGAATGCCCGAAGAGGCCAGAGCCGCGGCGAACACACCACAGAGAAGGTGTGAAGTATGCTGAAAGGGGGCTCAACAGTGGTTTATTCGAACCTGCATGGACGGGGGTTTCGCCTCGGTGACGTACAATACGTGGTGGCGCATCAGCAGGCGCACGACACGCGCGTACGTTGTTACCGTGAAGAAGGCAATGTCGTCACGGTCGTGAACCTGCCGCTCATCTTCGTTTTGGAGCAATTGGCCGACGAGGTGAGGCTGGAGGAACTGGCCTGAAGGACGGCGTTTGCCTCATCAGAAAATCCGATGGGGCTTTTCCCACGTGGGAGCGCAAACTCTTTGGGATGCTGACACGACTATCTGATCAGCAACGGGCGTTGACGGCGCGCGTGCTCGATCGGAGGGATTGGCACGGGTGTGGCCGTGCGAAGTGTCTGAACCAAACCGGCGTCCTGAGCACCTCCCTTGTATGGGCCTGACTCTTCCCTGTTCAACGATGGGAGATAAGCCTACACTTGGCCGCAGTTGTGAGGGAGGACTCCGGATGCGCCGAACGCGGGCTATCTTCGTATTTCTGGTCTGCGTTCTCGGGGCGGGCATGGCCAACGCCGTCGAGTCTCTGCAGACAGAGCAAATTTCCATCGTATCTCTCGGCGATCCGTCGCCCCATTGGCTGTTGGTGAACGACCCCAACTTCCTGGGTTACATGGATTCCAAGGTGTTCCTGATGGACGCCGACGACGGCAGCATGCTGGGCATGCTGTCCACCGGCGGCTATCACGGCTCGGTCGAAATGGATGCCACGTTCGACACCATCTACTCACCTGAAACCTATTACGAGCGGGTCACACGAGGGAAGCGTACCGAGGTCATTACGATCTACGAGACCGAGAATCTCACGGCGACGGGCGAGATCATCATCCCGCCGCGGCGGGCGACGGGAGCGATGCATCGGGGCTACAACGGCCTCAGCGACGACGGACGTTTCATGTACGTGGCCAACATGACGCCCGCCATGTCGGTGACGGTGGTGGATGTCGAGACATCCGAGTTTACCTCGGAGATTGCCACCGCCGGCTGCATGATCATCTTCCCCACGGGTGACCGTACCTTTGCTATGTTGTGCGGTGACGGCTCGGCGTTGCACGTGCGCATCGGTGATGCGGGACAGCTGGTGAGCAAGACCCGCAGCGAGGTGTTCTTCGACGCGGCGGCGGATCCGATAGCTGAAAACAGTGCACGGATTGGAGACACCTGGTATCTGGTGTCGTTCTCCGGAGTCGTGTATCCACTCACCAATCGGGGGGGTGAGCTGTCCGCGGGCCGCTCCTGGCGGCTCACGGGTGATATGCAGGCACAATCCGGCTGGCGTCCCGGGGGACCGCAGTTCATCGCTGGGCACGCGCTTTCCGGACGGTTGTTCATCACCATGAACCAGGACGGACCACATTCGCACAAGAGCGCCGGGCCGGAGATATGGGTTTTCAATGCGGCGACTGGAAAGCGGCAGGCACGATTCGAAGCGCCGAAACACGTCGGGCGTGTCGCGGTTTCTCACGACGACGATCCGTTGCTGGTGGCGGCGGGCGAAAGCCCCGAGGTATTCGTCATCGATCCCGACGACGGTGAAGTGCTGCGGATTATAGAGGGCCCGATTCTGGGTGCGGGCATTCTGCAGTTTCCGAAACTGTAGGCATCGTGATCCTGGCTTCACAAATAGGGTTGATAGCGGCCATCGCGTTGCTCGCGGCAGTTGTGGTCTCGCTGTATCGACAGATTGGTGTGCTGCACGAACGATCCGCACCGGCCGATGGATTGCTGACCGAAAGCGTATCCGCCAATCGCCTCCCGGAAATGCCGCTGCATCGACTCGGCGGCGGTGAGGTGACGCTGGCGGAGATCGATGAAGGATCTGTACTGGCCCTGCTGTTCGTCGCGCCGGGCTGCCCCATGTGTGAGCGAGTAGTGGGAGAGTGCATGCGGCGGGAAGTGCAGGTAACCTTTGTGGCGAGTGACTTTTCCTCTACCCATGCTGATGCGTGGATGAGTGGGGACAGATGGGTCGTCAGCCTTCCGCTGGCGCTGGCACTGGGTGTGGAACGGACACCCACCGTGGTTGTGCTGGATCAGGCGCGCACCGGTGTGCTCGAGAAACGGCGGGTGGATTCCGCCAGCGAGGTGACGGCCGCCATCGACCGTACGATGCGTTCCGGGATCGCCAAAGGGTTGCGGATCGGGGAAACGAAAGGAGACAGACATGCAATGGCTTGATCGATGGATGACACGATCCACCCGCAAGATAGCGCGGCACACATCAAGGCGTCATTTCTTGTCCCGATTCGGCGTAGCACTTGTTGGCGCCGGTGCTATGCCGCTGCTGCCCGTGGCGCGGGGTCACGCGGCCCCGCCCCAACCCGTGCAACCTCAGGAGGAGGGCGATCCCAACAGCTGCGAGTACTGGCGTCACTGCTCCATCGACGGTTTTTTGTGCGGTTGCTGTGGGGGTTCGGTGAGTTCGTGCCCACCGGGTACTGAATCTTCCCCGGTTACCTGGATCGGCACCTGCCGGAACCCGGTAGATGGTAAGGACTACATCATTAGCTACAACGATTGCTGCGGGAAGAACTCTTGTGGACGTTGTTTTTGCAATACCAACGAGGGTGATCGACCGGTGTACCAGCCGGCCAAGAGCAATGACATCAACTGGTGCCATGGCACCAGTAACAATCTCTACCACTGTTCCACGGCAGTCGTGATCGGACTGGCGCTTGAAGAGAACTAGCTCTGATGTAGCGATCATAAGCGGTTCACACCGCCTGCGGGTTGCGCTACGACGGGCAAACGACGCACGTGTTCGCCTTTTGCTCAGGTCACATACGGTGGTGCCATTCCAGATGGCGCGTACGCATCCCCTCGCGAAAAGCTGTGCGAGCACGCATCTCGTCTGTTGTAACGCGTCTGAGCTCACGCATGATCGCTAACATCAGGGCCAGTCTGCTCCTGGTCCTCGCGCTGGCGTCAACGGTGGCCTGGGGGTCTCCTCAGCAGGACTATGTCCTGCACTGCCAGGGATGCCACCTGGCGGATGGTTCAGGGAATCCGCCGGACATACCCGATTTCAGAAATCGCCTCGGTTATTTCCTGCGCCTGCCGGAAGGCAAGGCCTATCTTATTCAGGTGCCTGGCGCGTCACAGGCACTGATTGACGATGCGCGTCTCGCGGCGCTCACCAACTGGATGTTGGAGAGCTTCGCTGCCGGATCGTTGCCCGACGCATTCGAGCCGTATGATGCAGCGTTTGTCGGGCGTTACCGTCGCGATCCGCCGGCCGACATCGATGCCGAGCGTGAGCGTTTCGATGTGCTCATCGATGCGTTAGTAACAGGCGAGTGAAACGACGCGATATCGTCCGTCTGCCTGCGATGATTGGCACCCTGGCGCTGCCGCGGCCATCGTACGCGTTATCCGGCATCAAACCCGATTTGCGTCATCTCAACGAGAGGCCGCTCAATGCGGAAACGCCCGCGCACCTGCTCGATGAATCCTTGACCTCGGCACGCTATATGTTCGTGCGCAACAATGGCATTGTACCCATCGACACAGATGCTGCGAGCTGGTCGCTGACCATAGACGGAGAAGCCTGTGCATCGCCTCGGAGTTTCGGGCTTGCCGATCTCGAGCGGCGCTTCGATCTACATCGCTACGCCCTGACGCTTGAATGCGGAGGCAACGGCCGTGCGGAGTTTTTTTCCGCCCGTCGCTGGTAATCAGTGGTCGACGGGCGCTGTGAGTTGTGCGCCTGGGCGATGTGTTGCGCCACTGCGGCATTGAAGACAACGCTGTGTATGTGGGTTACTACGGGCGCGATCTGCACCTGTCCGGCGATCCCGACAAGGTGGTGATCTCGCGCGGAGTGCCCGTTGAGAAGGCTCTGCAGCCGGAGACACTGCTCGCGGTGCGACTAAATGGCGAACCCATCCCGCTACTGCACGGAGGGCCGCTGTGTCTCGTCTGTGGCGGTTGGCCGGCTTCGGCCTCCGGCAAATGGGTACACGGGCTCACTGTCAGGGATCGGATTCACGACGGTACGAAAATGGGAGGACGTTCATACAGAGTGCCCTGCGAACCCATTGCCCCGGGCAGTGATATTGGTGATGAGCAAATGTGCATCATCGAGAGCATGCCCGTGAAATCACTGATCACCTTTCCCCGGTCCGGGCTGCGGCAACCCCTGGCGGAAGCTCTTACCATTCGGGGCCACGCCTGGGCAGGTGAACGAGCGGTGTCATCGATGCACGTTTCCATCGATTTTGGTCAGACTTGGCAAACCGCGCGCCTGGACAAGCCGCTAAATCGTCTGGCCTGGCAGCGCTTTCATGCCTCGGTGACGTTTCCGCGTTCCGGGTACCACGAGGTGTGGAGTCGCGCCGTGGACGATCACGGGATTTCGCAGCCCATGGTGCTTCCCGGCTGGAACCCAAAGGGTTATCTCAACAATGCCTGTCACAGACTGGCAGTTCAGGTGACGGGATGAGAAAAATGCGGGTAGCGTCATATCTGTTCGCCCTGCTTCTCGCCACACCGGCATTGGCGCAACTGGACGAGAACAGCGGTCTGGTCATCGCTCCCGGCTGGGAAGACGTGCGCGCACATTGCGGAAGTTGCCACGACTACGCGCTGGTCACCGCGCAACGGGGTGATCGAAAGTTCTGGCTGTATCTCATTCGCTGGATGCAGGCGACGCAAAAGCTGTGGCAGTTTGAAGAGGCGACGGAGGTGCGCATTCTCGACTATCTGGCGGTCAACTATACGGCGGAGTTCGCCGGCCGGCGCCGGCCACTGGACGAATCCCTCGTGCCATAGCAAACTCCAGTGGTTAACGAGCAAATGAAGGGGAAGTCATGAGTACCTTTGCCGATCCGCTGGCACGTGCCGTACAGATTGCGGAGAACGCTACCGCCGTCATCGATGGAGATCTGAACTATACCTACGCCGAACTGAGCGAGCGCTGCGAGCGCCTGGTTGGTGGCCTCAGGGCGCTTGGATGTGAAGTGGGGGACCGGGTCGCCATTCTGGCGAACAACGGACACGAATATATCGAAACCTATGTCGGTGTACCGGCGGCCGGTCTGGTAGTGGTGCCGCTCAACACCCGGCATGCGGAACCGGAACTGATCTACGCGCTCGAGGACTCGGGCACCCGCGTGCTGATCACCGACCGCGATCCCGGTGCGCTCGCAGGCGTTGTCGAGCACGTCATCACCACCGGCGATGCTTATGAGGAACTCATCGCAACAGCACAGCCCGTTCCACTTGGGCAAGGAATCGATGAAGGCACGCTCGCGGGACTGTTCTACACAGGTGGCACGACGGGGAAGAGCAAGGGCGTGATGCTTTCTCACGGCAATCTCATCGCCAATACTTTTCATTGGCTCGGCTCCGCACCGCAAGACGAGAATGACCGCTTTCTGATCATCGCGCCGCTTTTTCATGCGGCGGGTTCCAACGGTGTGCTGGCCAGCATCTGGAGCGCGGGTAAGCAGGTTACTCTCGCTAGCTTCGATGGCGGAATGGCACTGGATCTGATTCAGCAGCACGGCATTACGATGACGCTGGGCGTGCCGACCATGCTTGCGGCAATGGCGGAGGAACAGCTGGCGAATCCGCGTGAAATCGATTGTGTGCATACAATTGCGCATGGCGGTTCACCCATCGCCACCGAGGTGGTTCGGCGCACCCACGAGGCCTTTCCGGGCGCGGAACTCATCCACCTGTATGGCGCCACCGAACTCTCGCCGCTGACCACCGTGTTGCGCAATGAACAAGAACTGCTCGACGATCCCCGTGCGCGCTCGTGCGGTCGCTCTATCCCGGGAACCGACGTACGCATTCTCAACACCGGTGGAGTCGAAGTGGCGCGGGGCGAGGTCGGCGAGGTGGTGGTGCGCGGAGGCAACGTGATGCTTGGTTACTGGAACAAGCCGCAGCAGACCGAAGCGGTTCTGGTCGACGGTGCCTACTGGAGCGGCGATCTCGGCTATATGGATGAGGGGGGCTACGTGTTTCTCGTGGACCGCAGCAAGGACATGATCGTCTCGGGTGGGGAAAACGTATATTCGACTGAAGTGGAGGAAGTGCTATACCAGCACCCGGCCGTGTTGGAGGCCGCGGCGTTCGGTGTGCCGGACGAGATGTGGGGCGAAGCCGTGCGCGCGGTGGTGGTCCTGCGCCCGGAACATCACAACGTCGATCCCGATGAGATCATCGGTTTTTGCCGCCAGCACATTGCCGGCTACAAGGTGCCTAAGGGTATCGATATTCAAACCGAGCCGCTGCCAAAATCGGGTCCGGGCAAGGTGTTGAAACGGGAGCTTCGCCAGCCGTTCTGGGAGGGACAAGAGCGGAGTGTGAACTGAAGGGACCTCTGGCTAATTAACGATTGCTCAGCGTGTCATACGGGCCTTTTGCCGGGAATATCCGGTATGTTGCCAAGAAACGCAACGCAGTCTAAAAGGCCCGTACGACGCGCCCTTACGCGATTCTTGCGTCCGCCATTACCATGTTGTAGCCCGCTTACTCTCGGAGGCAATATGCCGAAAAATCCCTGCGGACTGCGCCTCCTTCCAAAGGGAGCAAGTCGCTGCTGGTTGTGGTGCTTTTCCTGGTCGGCGTGGAAATGATGCGTGAGACATTCCGTCAGCTAGAGGGCAGCGTGCTTGTACACGCGCTAGTGGTATGGGGTGTCGTGGCGCCCCTGACTCTGATCGCAATCTTGTGGATCACCGGATAGTGCGCGACCAGAGATTATATTCATAGAGCGAATCGATTCTTCTTGCCATGCGATCCCGGGCGTAGTGTGTTCGGATGACGATTGGTAGCTACAAGATTTCCCGGACCAGCCTCGCGGCGCTGGGCGCGTTCGTCGCCTACCTTGCGTTACCGCTGCTTGCCTGACCGTCAGATTTCGATCTGATTCTCAGTTCGTCGATTTTTCCCTTATCGTTGCTTGACAGTGTCTGCGTTCGGGCCTAAAAAACCATTATTGTTTAAATCTTATCTCACCTGCGTTCTGGATGGATCAACGGGGAGACGGGCGCGATGGCGCGGCTTAAGCGAGAAGCAAAAAACGCAGCGAATGATCAAGTCGACCTCGTTGAGGAAGAGGAGGACTTTGGCGACGATGACGACACTGATTCGGACCAACCCCTGCCAGATGAAGACCTCTCGGATTTCGAGAGCGAAGCAGACGAACAAGACCTCGAGATCGACAAGGTCGTGGAACTGAGTCAAAAGGAGCAGAATGCGCGCGCTCTGGCCACACGACGGGCGATCGAGAAACGCATCGAGGAGCGCGAACTCGACGACGATCTCGACTATCTGGATCTCGACGACTGACGACCCGATGGCTCGCGCCCCGCGAGCCGGATTTCCTGCGAGACAACGACCTGGCCGGGACGGTGCTCGTAATTACGAGGACACGGCCGTATGAATCGTACACCCGCATTGTACGTGGTCACCGATCCGCTGTGTTCGTGGTGTTGGGGAATGTCGCGTGCTGTGGAGGATGCACGGCACCGCCTTCGCGACGAGGTGCGCTTTGATGTTCTGCTTGGAGGTATCAATACGCATGGTACGCAGAACCTCGGGGAATTCGGACGCCGGCACCTCATGAAAATCTGGCAGGAGGTGCATGCGACCACAGGAGAAACTTTTGGCTTTCGGCTGCCGGACGTGCTGATCTACAACAGCACACTACCGTGCGTGGCTGTCGAAGCAATACGCACCCTGACCGGTGCGCCGCCATTCGGCTACCTGCACCGGCTTCAGGCGCTGTTCTTCGTGGAGGGGATCAATATCAACGAGCGCGAGGTGTTGATTCGGGTGGCTGACGAGTTCGGCATCGCGGAAGGTGATTTCGTGCCGCTCCTCGACTCTGACCGAACACAGGCACTGGTACAGTTTCAGTTCGAAACCTCGAGGGCGTTCGGCACCAATGCGTTGCCGTCGCTGCTATGGGAAGAACAGGATGGTGAACGTACGCTGTTTGCCGGTGGCTACATGGACGCGGACATGCTGAGCGAGTTGGCTCGCGCCAGGCTGGCGGGTGATCGGGGAATACCGGTCCCGTAAGGCCGGGGTTAGCGGGCCCTAGAAGAAACGCGCGATTGCCGGGCGGAAACGGTCCATGTCCACGAGAAACGAGTCGTGTCCCTGTAGCGAGGGCAGGCGCTGAAAATCGACATCCGATATGCAACTGCGCAGGGCGACGGCAAGTTCCTGTTGCTGCTGTAGCGGGAACAGGAAATCCGACTCCACGCCGATAATCAGGACGCGTTCAGCGGTGATACGTTGCATGGCTGCCCCCGTACTCCCGCCCCAGTCGGATGCATCGAAAAGATCCATGGCGCGTGACAGATACAGGTAGCAGTTGGGATCGAATGAGCCGATGAACTTGTTGGCGTGCGCTTCAAGGTATGCTTCCACTTCGAAGTCGATACCGAACGGATTGTCTTCGTCCTGGACATCGATCGTGGCGCGCTCACGTCCGAAACGTGCCTCCCACTCCCACGCGCTACGATAGCTGATCATACCGAGTTTGCGTGCGAGGCGCATACCACTCACCGGGCCATGTTCGACGTCGTACTCGCCGTTGAGCCAGGCTGGGTCGTTACGGATCATCTCGCGCTGCAGCGAGCGCAGCGCGATGGAGAAGGGCAGGCTGCGTGCTGCCGATGAGATGGAGACGAACCCCTGGTAGCGGCCGGGAAACTGCAGGGCGAAAGCGAGTGCCGTCATGCCGCCCATGGAGGCGCCAGCCACAGCAAAGAGTGTATCTATGCCGAGGTTGTCGAGTATGTGCGCCCCGCCATTGGCGATGTCCTCCACCGTGAGCACGGGAAAAGTGAGCCGGTAGGGGCGAGCGGTAATGGGATCGATGGAAGAGGGTCCGGTGGAGCCGAAACAGCTGCCGAGCGAGTTGACGCAGATTACGTAGAAGCGATTAGTGTCGATGGGCTTGCCCGGACCGATGACGTCTTCCCACCAGCCCGTACTCGGGTCGTCGGGAGAAGATGCGGCGTGGGCCGAGGGTGAGAGGCCCGTAAATAGAAGCACGGCGTTGTCGCGGTCTCTGTTCAGTCGTCCCCACGTCTCATAGGCGAAAGTCGGGCTCTGCAATCGCCCGCGTCGCATGTCGAACGAGCCGTTCAGGATGTGTTTTTTCAGTGCATGCATGCACGCATTAGGCATGTGATAGCATCGAGTTTCAACACGCAACTTGGCCAGTATCATGACAGGAGAACCTGCGTGAGCGAGGCAGTACAAGGCGTTGAGGTCGAAGACCCGTACTCCGTTTTCATCGAGAAACTCAATGTAGCGCAACCGCATCTGTTTCTCCTCAAGACCGAGATGGTAGCTCAGGTAACGCAGTGGGCGACGTACACCGGAGCTCCGACTGCGTTGGCGGCCACCGGTGTGGCGCGAGTGCCGCCTGCTGTGGCAGCCGGTCGCCGATTTGCTATCACAGTCGCTGACAAAGGTGTAGGCGTAACGCGGCGAGGTGCCGCAGCATGAACGGAAATAGTGGTGAAACATGTCGTTTCCTCCAACCGATTGGAGACGATGTCCGCAAGCCCGCAGTCTATGTCGGCTTCGTTGTGGCGTTCGAGGCGGGATATTTCGGCATGTACTAACCCTCGTTCGAAGAGTTAGATATTCCGATGCTGGTCCTCACGACAACCGACGATGCCGGTACGTCTTGCGACCGGATGCTTGCGCGCTTCCAAACTGATGGGAGGCTGTATGTTTCCGCCCACCATTGGCCGCGAGACTGGTACAGGCCGAAGTTCGGGACGCACAAGTGCTTTCGGGTTTCTACGACACACTGACCGAAGTGCAGTGCGGCCGCATCGAGGAAGTGGCGATGGATATGTGGCTGGCATACATTCGTGCAACGGAAGATGCACTGCCGGATACGCAGATCGTGTTCGACAAGTTCCACATTGCCAAACACCTGGGTGATGCGCTTGGAAGTGGACTGCTGATGGTTCTCCCCCTCCATAAATCTGCTCATCGAGACACCCTTCAGCTGGAAACAAAATGCGGTTTCGAACAGTAGTGCAGCGGCACCCATGAGTTCCCCCAGCATCGTGTTCGGCGGGCGGAGCTGGTAGCGCCTGTGGACCGCTACCCCCACGACCACCGCCCCCTCCAACACAAGCGGTAAGCGTGAGCCTGATGCCCATCAACAGAGCTGTTCGCGTGTCCGGACCGGCCCCGCCAAGTGACGGGCAACTAGACTCCCGCTGAACGCTCTGTCCTTACAGGGCGTGCGAGGTCTGCATTGGATGCCCTTTTCAAAAAAAGGGTGTCAGGCTTGTCTCTCTACCCTGCGCTTCGGCGGTTGAGTAATAGCCTGACCAGGCCAGCAAGGAGGCAGATCAGGGCGAGGGGCGCTACCACTTCGCCAATGCGGCTGTAGAGAGTGTCGATGCGCGTGGTCGGCACCCGTGCGATGAACAGGCTTTCTCCCTCGTAGTAGCTCATCGTCGCCCGGGCTCGCCCATAGGCGTCGTAAGCACCGCTCGTAGATGCCCATACGGGGCGTACCACTGAAAACCCACCTTCGATGCCTCTCACCGAAGCCATCTGAGTGTGATAGGGGTCAATGCCCTTCCAGTCGGCCGATGGCACCACGACCAGACCGGCACCGAGCTTCGCATGGGTCTTGCCCATGGCGGGAAAATCATAGTCGTAGCAGATCGCACCGGCAGCCTGCCCATATGGTCGCTCGTGAACGACCAGCGGTTCGGTGCCCGCAATGGAGGGTTCGCCCGGTACCGGATGGTGTTTTAGATAGGTTTCGATACCTCCCTGCGGCGTGAGCCAGACATACTTGTTGGCAAACCGCCCTGTATCAGCCTGCGGCACGCCGTACGCCATCACCAGATCGACACCGTAATTGCTTGCAAGCTGCTGTCCACGCTCGACCATCGCGGCTTCTCTGGCGGCGGATACTATCGTCGCCGTCTCGTTCCACACGATCAGCTCGGCGCCGCGTTCGGCAGCGTTTTGGCTGAGAGTGAACAACGCCTGCTGCTCGGCCTCGTCGTCCGCTTTCATGCCGCCATTGATCGCCCGGCCGCTCACTACCCCTGCCACGGAAACCATTGGCCCTTCGATGGTCTGCTCGAGCCTCAGAGCACCGAATCCGTGCGCCGCCACAGCCAGGATCACGACAATGGCGATTGGCGCAAAGTAGCGACGCCTGTCAGCGCTGGCGATCAGCACGGCGACGAGCACTGATGTACAGGCCAGTAACGCCGAGATGCCGGTCAGTCCGGTCACCGAGGCCAACTGCATCAGCGCAAGGTTGTCGATCTGCGTGTAGGCGAGTGATCCCCAACTGCCCATCGGGCTGGTGTACGAAGCGATCCACTCATCCAACACCGTGAGCGCAGGGAAAAGTACCACGCCCCAACCGTCACCAAGACGACGGCGCATCACCTCGAACACCTCATACAGCACGTAGGTGGAGAGCGCGACCGGTATCGAGAACATGAACGCAAAGGTCACCGGCAGCGGATCGGTGACGATCTTCAGCAGCGCGAAGAAGCCCCACACCTGCAGGGCCAAAAACAGCACCACACCATCCCGCCAGCCCGAACGCTGACGCATGTACAGCAGTAAGGGGACCGCCGCGACCCAGGCAAGTGGCGCCACGTTGTAGCGGTTTCCAATGAATACCATCACCACCAAGCCGAGCGCCAGCCACGCGTTCTTCGGAACGCCCCATATGCGCTCGATCGATACTTCAGGGACCTCCAACGCGTCCGACACCTTGGATACCTCAGATACATTCGTGCTCATCATGCCTCCTCTGCCCGGGTGCCTGCCTAGATCGGCTGTAATTGTCGACGCTGCAGGTCGGCCACCGCGTCGAAATACGCAGCACCCACCTGCAGCGGCACGCCGAAGAAAACGGACCCCACCGCCAGCCGCAGCAAATCGATATTAGCATCTTCCGGTAGCTCTCCGCGCTGGAGTGCCTTTTCGAGCAGTCCTGGGAGAATACCTGCAAGCCCTGTATCCGGATGTCTTCGATGGAACGCTCCATGAGCCCTTCCATCAGTGCGTCTACCAGCGCGATGCACCTACGGGCCCGCTTTCTCTCACGTGGTGAAGTGTTCTGCAGTGCTATACCGTTTATGGCACAAACTACGGATAGCGTCTTCGCTGAATCATGATAGAGGTAGGAGCCGTGTACCGTGGAGAATCCCATACCCGTAGCGAATATGGAGCTTCTGCGGATCTCGTCTGAATACTCAGCGAACTGGGCCACGATGTTAGCAGTGGGCTGAACCTGTCGCGCACAGATTCCGGGCATCACAAACTCAACAGTATCTAGAATGTGATCGATCAATGGCTCCATGATTTGGGGTGCCGGTGTAGTTGCAATTGGCGTGTTGTGGTGGACTGTCTCGATGGTTGGGGGCAACAGCTGGTTCTCGGGGTCGTGTTTAGGGTTGGCGGCGACTAGTTTTATATCTGGTTGTGAGTGTTCAATGCTATTCCTTGCGTTGCGGACTGATTGAAGGAAAGAAAAGTGGTCACGCAGCATCTCTCCCAAATTGTCGGGAGAAGGGTCTTCAGCCTTGATGACGTTTATGAACGCGTCGCACCCACCCTTTCCGAGAAATGGATCGAAAATATTTGCTGTGGGTGGTTAGTGGCGGAAGAGGTAGGAGTCGAACCCACCAGGCGCGTATTCGCACCTCAACGGCTTTGAAGGCCGCGCACCCCACCGGAGATGACGCTCTTCCGTAGCTTTTAGAGAAGCCTGTTTTTCCTCCTACAACAAACAAGAGTCTGAGCAGGAGGTTTAGAATAATAGCGGGTTCATCTGATTTTTGCAGACACAGTTTTGCTGACTGACCCCCAGCCGTTAGTTTCAATCCGATACGAAAAGCGCGTTAATACTTCCTATCCGTGGCCGGGGGCTTTTTATGAAGTAGGAAATTCAGGGGAGACGGAATATCTGGTAGACGGGTTTGGCCAGCCTAGGCTTCTCTAGATTCCTGTGGTCTGTCTCCGCTTGTCAAAGTTCTACGTAAGCAGTCGCTAATTTCTCCATAGCACCAGACCTGTGTGGGCAAGGCAATGTGCCGGCTAAACGCCGTGCCCTTATCGCCAATTTCTAACGCGCAACGGCGCTCTTGGGCCCACTATTTCACGGTAGCTTTGATGACCAGAATCTATGCCATTGCCAACTACCCTGACCGGTGGTCCATCGCGCAGGATCGCCAGAGGGTAGCGGGCGCCCGTCTGGTGCTTAGGGGTCTTTGGTATGACGAGGGCCGATGGTTTGCCATGTGGTGTCCAAACAGCAGGTCAATACAAAGGACCGCCCTCGATCTGTTGCGCCATGACTTAAAACCCGTCCTCAGCCGCCGCTGCAAGCACCTAAAGGGCCACGGCGGGGTCAAGGGCACGGTACGTCATCTTGAGCGGATCGCAGATCGATATACCTATGTAGCCCGATTCGATGTCGTGTCCTACTATGAATCGGTTGATCACCGCCTGCTACTGGGATTGCTCGATGGAGCCGGTATCCGGGGCGACCTCGGCATCACGCACTTTGTTGGTGTGCCCGCCATTTTCAATGCGCTGCGAGATCACCCGAAGAACCTGAGAGCCGATTTCTCCATGTTGAAGATGGTGCTGGCGGGTGCCGAGGTGGTAGCGCTGCAGGAGGGGCACGTGCTTTTGGTCCAGACGATCCTCGAGCACTGCCAGCCGCGGCTTGCGCGTTTCAAGCACCCCAACCACGTGGTGTTCATTGACGAATTGCCGCGTAACGCGACGGGTAAGGTACTCAAATTCCAGTTGCGTGAATCCATCAAACCCTGACAATTCGGCGCCTGTATTTAACGACATCTCTCTGACGGAGGTTTAGATGCCTGGATTGAATCTAGACGTGGATCCTGACGGTCTGCTCGAATACTCGGTCGTCTTTACGGATCGTTCACTCAACCATATGTCTCAATCATTTCAGTCAGTTATGAACAATATCTCGACTACACTTAAAGAAGTGTACGGTGCAGACGCGGTCGCCGTGGTCCCGGGAGGCGGAACCTACGGTATGGAGTCGGTGGCGCGACAGTTTGCCAACGGCGAGCAGTGTCTCGTCATACGCAATGGTTTTTTCAGCTTCCGTTGGTCGCAGATTCTCGATATGGGCCGCATCACATCGGGCGTGATGGTCATGAAAGCACGGCAGGTGGAGGAGGCGGCCACCGCACCTTTTGCCCCGGCGCCCATCGACGAAGTGGTGGCCGAGATCAATCGAATCAAACCGGCTGTGGTATTCGGACCGCACGTGGAAACGGCCTCCGGAATGTTGCTACCGGATGATTACATCGCGGACGCCGCTGCCGCCACGCGCGAGAACGGCGGGCTGTTCGTACTCGATTGCATCGCGTCCGGTGCGCTGTGGGTGGATATGCGCGCGCTCGATATCGATGTGTTGATCAGTGCGCCGCAGAAGGGTTGGAGCGCATCTCCATGTGCCGCTCTGGTAATGCTCGGAGAGCGGGCGCTGGCCAGGGTGGGTGAGACCACAAGCAGTAGTTTCGCCTGTGATCTCGGCAAGTGGCTGTCCATCATGCAGGCCTACGAAGGTGGCGGACATGCATACCACGCCACGTTGCCGACCGACGCGCTGCGCATATTCAATCAGGCCATAGAAGAGACTCGCGCGCTGGGTTTCGATGCCATGCGCGAGGCACAGATCGAACTTGGCCGCCAGGTGCGGGAACTGCTCGAGCAGATGGGCTATGTGAGTGTCGCTGCTCCCGGATACGAGGCGCCCGGCGTGGTGGTGAGTTACACCGACGATGCCGGCGTTCAGAACGGCAGCAAGTTTTTGTCACTGGGGTTACAGGTCGCCGCCGGAGTGCCGTTGCAGTGCGATGAGCCGGACGGTTTTTCGACGTTTCGGCTTGGCCTGTTCGGGCTAGACAAACTCTCAAACATCGAGCGTACCGTTGCGAGTCTGCGCGGGGCGCTGGAAGTGCTCTAGTCGCTGGCCGGCAGCACGCGGCGGTTGTTGATCTCGCTGAGGCTGAAGCTCTATTCTACCTGCTGCACGCCGGGAAACTTCAGGATGCGTTGCATGCACAGGTCCGAGAAGTCGTCCATGTTGCGGGCCGCCACTTTCATCGGGTAATCGTGCGAACCGCTCATCGCGTGGCATTCCATGATCTGCGCCTCATCGGTCACGGCGCGATGAAAGGCGTCCTACGCATCGGCGACGGTGCGTCCGGCTTCGCTCACGATCAACGCCATCAGTTCGGCGCGTGCGCCAACGGTTGTTGGAATGGATTTTCAATTCCTGATCGATCGGTTTTCCGCACACCGATGGTATTCTTGATGTCCAGCGTAGTAGCCGGTCACTATCGAATCGTCGCATGAGGGCTGCCAGCAGCAATCAACCCGATGCCGTCATCATCGGTGCCGGTGTCATAGGGTGCTCCATCGCACTCGCACTCGCACGAGAAGGGCGCGCAGTGACCTGTATCGACGCACTGCCCGCGCCGGGGTACGGATCTACTAGCCATTCGTCGGCCATCG
>DCWG01000059.1 GCA_002327525.1 Gammaproteobacteria bacterium UBA2168
CACCTTCGATGAACGAAAGCTCGCGTACTGACAATGTAGGACTGGCTCGAACTCGACGCTAAGATCGCCTTGGTCACCGGTGGTTCCCGTGGCATCGGCCGGGGTATTGCCGAGGTTATGGGCCAACTGGGTTCACGGGCGGCCGAGACCGGTGGGGTGGCACTGTCGTTGGACGTCACGGACCCCAACAGTGTCGATGCAAGCATTGTGAGCATTACCCGTGACCTCAGCGGTCTCGACATCCTGGTCAACAACGCCGGGGTTTACCGTGACCACGGTGGTCCCATCGTCGATCTCGAACCCAAGGTGTGGCGTTAGCTATGACGCGTCGAAAGCGGCCGTGGTACAGTTCACCCGCGCCCTGGCCCTGGAGTTGGCGCCTCACGGCATCAACATCAACGCCGTTGCGCCTGGCGCGACCTGGGTAGAGCAAGGTGCGGCGCCGCCGTTGACCGGGGTTGGAGCGGCTGCCGCCGTCGGTGAGCCATTGGCTGACACGGTGGTGAATCGAATCGCTCAAATTTCCCTGGCGCGGTGGAGCAGGCCGAATGAGATTGGGCGGGCGGTCGCGTTCTTGGTATCGGCCATGTCCGACTAGGTTACCGGAACTTGCGTGCCGGTGGATGGAGGCCGGTTGCTTTTGTAGGAGCAGCCTCGTGGGCTAGTTGATCGCGACCCGAGAGGGCGCCGTGAGTAGTGGTGGAGTAATGCGATGAGAATCGGGCTCGGCTTTGAACTGGATAGCGGTGACGATGCACACGAGGCCTGGCACGCCGTGCTCGGTGAGATTCAACGCGCTGATGCACTTGGCTACGACAGCGTCTGGCTGGAAGAGGGCCGTGAGGCGGGAGCGTCTTGCCCGGCGCCGACGCTGGTCTTGACACATGCGGCGTGCAAGACGAAGAGTATTCAACTGCGTCCGGCCGCACGTCGTGTGGACCGCACCCATCCGGTGCGTCTGGCCGAAGAGATTGCGGTGCTCGATATGTTCTCACGCGGACGTGCCGGTGTTGCTTTTGCAAGTGCTCACCGTCAAGGGGTACCCCCACAACAGCTCCACGAGACAATCGATTTCGTCCGTGCGGCCTGGGCGGGCGATGCGCTGAGGTTCCGGGGTGAATTCGTTCGGTTTCCGTCGCACACGCCGGATGAGGCGCCAGTGGGTGTAAGTCACCCGGCGGCTGAGGGCGAGTTGGTGCCGCAGTGGGATTGGGGGGGCGTGATGCCCGACTTTCTGGCGGTCACGCCGAAACCATATGCCAGCCGGCCACCTACCTACGTGGAGATTGCAGACGATGCAACGCTGGAATGGGCGGCAAGGCACGGGATCTCACCCCTCGTCACGGCCAAGGTGCCTACTGCCGAGGCAGTGGAGCGTTTCTCGCGATACTGGCGGATTGCCGCGGAGGCCGGGCGGTCGAGCGCCGAGGTGGAAGCAGTGCTCGCGCGTCGGATCGCTCTGGATGGCGAAGGCAATGAGTATGCGCTGGGCGGCAGCGCGACCGATCTTGCCACGAGTATCAGTGCGTTGAGAGCGGCGAGTGCCATCTCCCACTTGGTATGGGTGCGCGATGCCGGGGATGAGGGGCAGTTGTTGCAGTTTGCATCTGAAGTGCAGCCCGTGCTTCAAGCATAGATCCAATCGGAGGGGATGCCCTATGGAATTCTGGACAGGCGGTGGTATGGCGAAAAACCGGTTGATGCCAAACGCACTCGCGAACACCTACGATAGCTACGTTCGTGGTGCCGAGCAGGCCGAGAAACTCGGTTTCGACGGCTTCAGCGCCTCCGAGCATCATTTCATGTACGACGCTTTTCAGCCATTTCCGCTCCAAGCGTTAGCGGCTGCAGCGGCAGTCACCTCAAAAATTCGACTCGTGACGGGCGTGATGCTGCTGACCCTCTACGATCCTCTCGAGGCCGCTGAATATGTGGCGACGGTAGACGTGCTTTCCGGCGGTAGGCTGACACTGGGTTTGGGCATGGGCTATCGGCCGATGGAGTTCGATGGGCTTTCGCTCGCGAAAAAAACCCGTGGCGCTCGGCTCACCGAGGGAATCGAGATTCTCCGTCTGGCTACGAGCCAGGAGACATTCAGCTACGAAGGTAAACACTATCGTTACAAGGACACGGGATTGAGGCTTGGTTCGGTACAAAAGCCCGTGGATCTGTGGTTTGGCAGCGGCCCGTCCATACATGGGGCGAGGCGCGCGGGCAGCCGTGGCTTTAGCTATTGGCTGGCGAACACGCCGTTCGAGAACGCCAAGACAAACGTGGAGGCCTATCGTGCCGCTGGTCGCGAGGCCGGCTGGCCGGAAGAGTCGCTGCGCTTTGCCGTATTCAAGGATCTATGTATCGGCCGCACGTTGGCGGAGGCTGAGGAGCGGCGCGAGTATGCGTTGAAGTCCTTCTATGACGAGCACATCCTCGGTTATGGCTATCTGGTCGATGAAAACGGCAATCACCTATACAACCCCAGTCGCGACCACCCGATTTATCAGCGCTTCGTCAACAGTCTGTTCTGCGGCACGGCGGAGATGGTGATCGAGGAGATCAAGCGCTACGAGGATCTCGGCGCGGAGGCGATGTCGGTGTCGACCATTCAACGGGAAGTGTTCGTCAACGAGGTAATGCCGGCGTTCCGGTGACACGGTTTGTGTATGAACCTTGGCCAGACATAAATGCGCGACGAGCCAAAAGTGTTGTGCGACGTAGATTGTGTCTAATCGAGGTTAACTTTCGGTGGTGTAAAATGAGGGCTGTTTGCATGATAAATATCGAACAGGTCCCAAAAAACTGGTATCAGAGGCGCGTTGGTCGGCGTTGAGTTGCTCGACCAGCCACCCGGGTGTGGGAGGAAAAGCCATTGGAGCAAGTGACTCGTCGGAAATTTCTGATCGCAACGTCAACGACGACTGCGTTAGCTCTCAATCGATTGGCGTGGAGTGCCCCAGCGGCGACCGGTGCCGTCGGCGGTGCCAAGGTCGATTACGAGAGCTGGGAGGACATCTACCGCAATGCCTGGAGCTGGGACAAGATCGTTCACAGCAGCCACAATTGCAACTGCAACGCCGCCTGTTCGTGGAAGATCTACGTCAAGAACGGCATCGTCTGGCGTGAAGAGCAGACGGCGGCGTACGAACAGACCGTCGATGGGCTGCCCGACTTCAACCCTCTAGGGTGCCAGAAGGGGGCTGCGTACAGCCACGAGATGTACAGACCATCCCGCGTTCAGCATCCGTTGAAGCGCGTGGGCGAGCGCGGCTCGGGCCAGTGGAAACGCATCTCCTGGGAGCAGGCCATCGACGAGATCGGCACGCAACTCACTGAAGTTGTTAGAGACGACGGTTCCGACACCGTCGTTGCATTTACTGCTACGCAGGGGACCGTAGGGAGAGATCGGTTCGTTGACCTGATCGGCGGGGTACTGCTTGAGCCCTTCGGGGAAATTGGTGACTCCTTCACGGGGACCATGATCACTGCCGGCCACCAGTGTTACGATGGTGGCAGCGACACACGAATGTACTCCAAGTGCATCATCCTATGGGTGTACAACCCCAACGTGACGCGCATTCCTACGGCGCACCACCTCAACGAAGCGCGTTACAACGGTGCCAAGGTCATTTCCATCTCGCCCGAT
Organism: Gammaproteobacteria bacterium UBA2168; assembly: GCA_002327525.1. GTDB lineage: Bacteria > Pseudomonadota > Gammaproteobacteria > Pseudomonadales > Azotimanducaceae > JASLQO01. Next base: position 3,641 of record DCWG01000059.1, read on the forward strand.
CAGAATCCCACTCACGTCCACGCGGACCTGTGGGTGAACCCAAAGATCGGCACCGATACGGCGCTGGCCATGGCGATGGCGCACATCATTGTGCGCGACGGCCTGATCGACGAAGCCCACATCAAGGAGCAAAGTGACCTGGTGTTCCTGGTTCGCGAGGACACCCACAAGTTCCTGCGCGCCGAGGACATGGAACAAGGCGGCAGCGACCAGGTTTTCTACGTCTGGGATCAGCGCAGTGGGGCACCGGCCCAGCCGCCGGGCTGCATGGGCTCGGCAGACAAGACGCTCAAGCTTGGGAACTTAGACCCGGCGCTCAGTGGGCGCTGGGACGTGCGCCTCGCCGATGGTTCGACGGTGAGCGTGCGAACAGTCTTCGACCGGCTCAAGGATGTGTTGGCGCAGCACACGCCGGAATTTGCCGAAAGTGTCACGGGGGTGGGTACCCAAGCCATCGAGCGACTGACCCGCGAATATGCCACTGCCAAACCGGCGCTGATTCAGATCGGCTGGGGCATCGGCAAGCTGTACCACTCGGATCTGCTGCAGCGGGCCATCTATCTGCTGGCGGTGCTCACCGGAAACATCGGCAAGCTGGGTGGCGGCTTCTGGAACGGGGGCATTCTGATCAACGAAGGTAGCGCCTATACGCCCATTCCTGGAACGACAGGTTCTCGAGGTGGCCCGGGCGCGCCGTGGCTATACGTGCATGGTGGGTTGCGTGAACAGGAGAGCCGCTGGGTGCCAACACCTGGAGAAAAGTCCGGCGACGACTACATCATGGAGGCCATCGACAACGGCTGGATGCCGGTGTATCCGCCGCCCGGGAAGGACCCCCGCGTGCTCATCGAGTGCGGTTCCAATCTGCTGCGCAGGACCCGCGGTGCCAACGTCGTGAGGGAAAACCTCTGGCCCAAGCTGAAGTTGGTGGTGACCATCGACTTCAACATGAGCTCCTCGGCGAGGCAGTCCGACTATGTCCTACCGGCGGCCGGCTATTATGAGACCGAAGGCCTGAAGTACCAGGACACGAAGATCCCGTACATCACCATCAAGAGCAAGGCCGTGGAACCGGTCGGTGAGTCGCGCAACGAGTGGGCCACCTTCGCGTTGCTGGCGAAGAAGATCCAGGAACTGGCGCCGAAGTTGGGTGCCAAGCCGTACTTCGACGATGTGCTCGGTGTCGAGCGTGATCCCGCCAAACTCTACGACGAATTCACGGAAGACGGCAAATTTCCGGAAGACGCCGACGAACGCGAGCAGCTCCGCCGTATGATGAGCCGAACCAAGCTCTTCCAAGACGTGACTCTTGAGGAACTGGAAGCCAAAGGCCAGATGCCATGGCCCAATGAAGGGTTCAAATTACCTGTGGGCGGATCACTTGGGCCCACCAGCGACTATGAGCCGGGCAAACCGTACACGCCGGCGACAGACTTCACGGAAAAGAAACAGCCGTGGTTCACGCTCACCGGTCGTCAGCAGTTCTACATCGACCACGACTGGTTTCTGGAGTTTGGTGAGGAGTTACCCGTCTATCGCGAACCACCCAAGATGGGAGGCGACTATCCGCTGCGGATGAGCTGTGGCCACGCGCGTTGGGGCATCCACTCGTGGTTGCGCGACAACGCCTTGATGCTGCGTCTGCAGCGCGGGGAGCCCATTATCTACATCAGCGCGGAGGATGCGGCGAGCCGCAAGATTGAAGACAACGAGCTGGTGGAGATGTTCAACGACGTGGGCACCTGCAAGGTGCGGGTCATGGTAACCCCGACGATACAGCCCGGCATGATCCATCTCTACCACGCCTGGGAGCAGTTTCAGTTCCGCGAGGGCAGCCACAACGATGTTTACGCCTCGCAGCTGAAACCGCTGAACATGGTGGGGAACTACGGACAGCTCCACTACAAATCAGGGTACTACCAGCCCAACAACGTCGATAAAGGCGCAACCATCGATGTGAGAAAGATATGAAAGCACACTATCTCGCAAAGCTAGATTTAGACGCAGCCCTCGATCCCCAGGCTAAGCTGTGGCAAGACGTCGGGGCGACGTCGCTGAAGCTCGATGGCACGCCGCTGGGGCTGCAACCCACCGGGGCTATTCGAGCGGCGTGGGCGGACAAGCAGATCGGGTTGGTGGACAACGTCGGCGTAAAGGCGGTTCACGATGGTCAAAACCTCGCCTTTCACCTCGTCTGGAGAGACGCCACCGAGAATCGTAACACGGTCGACAACACATCGTTTCCGGACGCCGCCGCGGTTTTCCTACCGGCTGCTGCCGGTGCCCCGGTCATCACGATGGGGGCGCCGAATCTTCCGGTCAATGCCTGGTATTGGCGAGCGGACGACCTTCGTGGACACCACGTGGTGGCAGAAGGTATCGGCACCACGGACACGATCGACTATAAAACGGTTCGCGCCAGAGGCTTTTGGTCGCAGGACCATTGGCATGTGGTGATTGCGCGTGCGCTGCGCGTGGATTCACCCAGGGTGGCACAACTCGACGCCAGCATCTCATCGGGATTCTCGGTGGCAATCTGGGACGGCTCGAATGGTGAGCGAGCCGGCATCAAATCATTTTCCGGCGACTGGCAAGCGCTCAAGCTCGGTGCCGCGCCAGCGGCGAGGACCTAACGATGGCCAAAGTAAAACGACAACTCGCAATGATGATGGACCTAAACAAGTGCATTGGCTGTCAGACATGCACGATAGCCTGCAAACGACTGTGGACGCGGGACGAAGGCATGGACTATATGTGGTGGAACACCGTCAACACCATGCCCGGCGCGGGGACCCCGCGTGACTGGGAGGAGATGGGGGGCGGTTTCAAGGACGGTGTGGCGCAGGCCGGCCGGCTGCCTACACGTCGTGAATTTGGCGAAGCCTGGGAATTCAACTACCAGGAGGTCTTCTATGGCGGCAAGGGCAAGGACACCCACCTGAAGGTGGTTGGCGATGAGCCGGAGTGGGGGCCGAACTGGGACGAGGACCAGGGCGCGGGCGAGTATCCAAACGCGTACTACTTCTACCTGCCGCGCATCTGTAATCACTGCACGAATGCGGCGTGTCTGGAAGCCTGCCCGCGCAAAGCCATCGAGAAGCGCGAGGAGGACGGCATCGTCGTGATCAATGAGGACCGCTGTAAAGGCTACCGTTTCTGCATGGAGGCGTGTCCTTACAAGAAGATCTACTTCAACCATGCCAAGAACGTGGCGCAGAAGTGCATCTTCTGTTTTCCGAGGGTCGAGCAGAGTGTGGCGCCAGCCTGTGCGCGTCAGTGTCCAGGGCGTCTGCGATTCGTCGGCTACCGAGACGACGAGGAAGGGCCGATCTGGAAGCTGGTGGAGAAGTGGAAGGTGGCGCTGCCGCTGCACCCCGAGTATGGCACCGATGCCAACGTCTTTTACGTGCCACCGCTGGCGCCAGCACGCATCGATGAAGATGGCAACTTCGATGAGTCGCAGCCGCGTATTCCCAATGAGTACCTGATCTCGCTGTTTGGTGAGGAGGTGCTTACGTCGCTGGAGGTATTGAAAGCGGAAATGGCGAAGACGCGGGACGGCAAGACCTCCGAGCTGATGGACATTCTGATCGCAAGGCATTGGCCGGACATGTTCGGTGATTTCACCCGAGATCCCGCAACCATCAAATGGGTCGAAGCGTAACCGCGCCAGAGGTGCCCAACATAGATTGCAGGAGCAACGCCGAGCGGCTCCCGTTAGGCACGAAGATCAGCTACGGTCTGCCAAACATAGCCGGTGCTGGGATGGGGATTGCCGTCGGCATCCACGTCAACATCTACTACGCCGACGCGGTGCTCTTGCCGCTCGGCTTCATCGCCGCGGCAGTGGCAGCCGCGCGCTCCATTGATGCGATCACAGATCCCCTCATGGGCTGGATCAGCGATCGAACCCGAACGCGTTGGGGACGCCGCCGCCCTTGGATGTTCGTGAGTGCGCCCTTAGCGGCAATTGCGCTCGTTGCCCTCTTTTCACCTCCCGAAGGTATGGAGACCCAGGCGGCGGCGGTGTGGTTTGCGGTCAGTTTCGTCTCCTTTTTTCTGTTCGTCACCATGTATCAGATTCCCCACTACGGGCTCGGGCCTGAGATCACCTCCAACTACAAAGAGCGGTCGAGCCTTTTTGCCTGGCTGGAAGGTGCGAGCCTGCTGGGCATCATCTGCGCGAGTTACGTTCCGCTGCAACTCGCCAAGGACTCCATGCTCGGCCCGCGCGATGGGTTCCAGGTTTTCGCCGTGGGTTTCGCACTATTGCTCGTCGCATTCTACTGGAGCCTGTGCGTGCGGGTTCGCGAGCGTCCGGCGTATTCTCAGGGTAAGTCGAATCCGCTGATTCCGGGCATTCGCCGCACCATGCGTAACCGGCCCTTCAGGCTTCTCTTGATCAGCTATCTCATCGGCGCAACCACCGCGGGCATCTCGGGGCTATTGTGGCCTTTCTTCGCAACCTACGTATTGAAGATCGGTCCAGGCGCGCAGGGAATCCTGCTGGCGTCGATTTTCGTGTGGGGCTTCGTATCGTTGCCGTTGTGGGTGAGGTCAACTCGTCGCTGGGGAAAGAAATGGAACTACATCGGTGCCCGTGTGGCCGGCGCGGTGTCGGCGATCGGCATGTTTTTCATGCGTGAAGGTGATCTCGTGCCGGCCGCGATACTCCTTGCCTTGGCCGGCATCGCCTATGGTGGCTATTCCATGCTCGGGCCCTCGATCCAGGCGGACGTGATCGACTATGACGAGCTGCATACCGGCAAGCGTCGCGAAGCACAGTACGGTTCACTGTGGGCCATCATGATCAAGTTCGTGCAGATTCCCGGCGCGGCGATTCCGCTCGGCATCATCGCCAGCTTCGGCTACGTCTCCAATGCGGACCAAACCGAGACGGTGCAACTCGTCATCATGCTGCTGTACTCCCTGGCGCCGGCATCAGCAGCGCTACTCTCGGTCGGCGTGTTCATATTGTTCCCCATCAATGAGCGTACACACCTTGCCGTGCTCGAAGGCATCGGCAAACACAAACGCGGCGAGTCGGCGATAGATCCACTCACCGGCGAGCTGTTGGCACCGCCTGATAAAAAGGAAATCGACGAAGACACCGGTTGGTTTCTGGACCACTTCTCGAAAGTCGAGCTGAGTAGGGTTTTAAGGCAGGGCCGGAAAGCACTCTTGCTCAGCACGGTGCTGTCGAGCGCGGCGTCGCTGGCCATCATGGTGATGGCAACGTGGTTTGCCCTCGAAGGGCTTGGTGACATGAGCGTTCGCCCGGGTGTGGTGGTCGTCCTCCAGATCTTGTTATCCGGTTTAGCACTTACCGGATTCGTTTATCACGCCGTTCGAGTCAGCGCTGCCCGCCGCATGAGTGCTCGGCACGTCTCTAACGAGGATATCAGGGTGCATCTGCGAGCCTGACCAGTCAAAAGGAGATTGAGGTGATGACGATTTCAATCCACGCGGCTGTCAGAAAGGTACAACCTGCTCGGATCTGTTGACGGGGCCAACACGCATAGACCATCCGCTGCGGCGCGTCGGCCCGCGGGGATCGGGGCGCTGGAAGCGGGTATCGTGGGACGAAGCCAACAACCAGGTCGCGCGCAGTTGGTCGATACGCTCAAGGAGCCCGGCGGTGAAGGCATCCTTGCCGAGGTCGGCGGCAATATCGACACGGGCCAGGCGATGGCGGCCGTGTACCGATTTCTCAGGCAGATTGGGGTTCCCTCCACCGACTACGTGGCCCAGCTCGGAGATCTGCCGGTTGGTGCGATGATCATCTCCAGCCTCGGCGCCTGTAAGCTCTTTCACGCCGACCTGATTCGACGTGCTCAAGTCCTCCTGGCTTCGTTGACCGGCAATCTGGGACGGGCCGGCGGTGGCTGGCAGTCGGGCGCGATGCTGGGTTAGGACAATCGCGCGGTGCTGACCGCTCTGCTGGGATTGAGGATGGCCGAGCTCGAGCAGCTTGCCGATGAGGGGATCACCGGTGAGCTACCCACGCACAAAGCACGGCCGCCTTCGGCGCATCCCTGCGATCATTGGCGAGCACGAGGTGGCAGATTCGATGAGGACCATCGTGATCTGCTGAGCGCCGAGTACGGCGTCAAAATCGGTGGTCGAAGCGATCGGTAGTCCGCTGGCCACACTCAAGTCAACACATACCCTCCGTCCACCGCGATGGTCTCACCGGTGATGAAGCACGCGGCCGGGCTGGCCAGAAACAGAATCGTATTGGCGACGTCCTCCGCTGTGCCAAGGTGCCCCATGGGCGTGCGCTGGACAGAGACGGCTTCGGTCTCGGAAAGGACATCCCTGGTCCCGGGTGTCGGTACGACGCCGGGCGCAATTGCGTTGACTCGAATCTGGTGTGGACCAAGCTCGAGAGCGGTGGCCTTGGTGAGCATGACGACCGCGGCCTTGGTCGTGTCATAGGGAACCAGACCGCCATTGGTGGGCTTCAAACCTTGAACGGATGCGAGGTTGACGATGCAACCGCCGCCGCCCTGATCGGCCATGATCTGCCCGGCAGTTCTCGAGCAGCGGAAGACGGCGGTCAAATTAAGGTCGACAACGCGATTCCAAACGTCGTCTGATGTCTCCAGAAAATCGGAGAAAGGATAGATACCCGCATTGTTGATCAGAATGTCCAGCCGCCCCAGCTCGTCGGTAGTTTGTTTCATCATCGATTCGATGGTGCCGGGCTCCGTCACGTCACCCCTGATTGCGATGGCCTGGCCACCTTGTTCGCGGATTGCAGCTGCTACCTGGTCGGCTTGCTCAAGATTGAGGTCTACCACGGCGACCGAAGCACCGGCTTCTGCCAGCGCCAGACCCGCGGCACGCCCGATGCCTTGCCCCCCACCCGTTACCAGTGCCACCTTGCCATTGAGGCCGAAGCGTTTGTCCAAAGCGTCTGTCATTTCATCGCGTCCTTCATTTGGTTTGCTTGTGTATCGGCGCCGAATCAACGCCAGTGGTGTTGTGCTAGTGGAATAGCCCCCATGTATGTCTCAGCTCGGGCGAGTGCAACCAGGGTCTCGTGAAGTACCGCCCACAGCGGCCGGGTGCCCTCTCATCTGCGCCTTGCAGAACATCTGCTGCAATCACCAGGTCGTCCAGGACTTTGAAATACCGTGATCGTTGCTCGAGCTCGCCCGCCAGGCTGTCTTCCAGCGAGGCGTTCAAGGCTGCCTGAAGTTCATCATTGGCGGCGTTCCAACAATCAGATCGCGTTGCGGGCTCCTTTGCAAGCCGCTGGAGTTGGCCGCTTACGGTTTCGAGCGCACGCATGCCCCCGGCATTGCCCTCGCGGACTTTCTGCATGGGCTCTTCGAGACCCTCGGCACGCCAGTCGAGGGTCATGGCGACCTGACCGGCCTGACCGCGCGCCTGGACGCCGTAAACGTGCCACGATCGTCCGCCCATGATACGTACCACCGTGGCGACGAGATCCCGCGCTCGTGGCAGCTGGGAGCACAGATAGGTGACGACTCGCGCATTGAAGTCGGCGTGTTTGACGACGTTGACGGGCAAATCCACGGGCTCACCGATCCGCTGGATAATTCTGATTCATTACCAAAGGCGTACCCGCGGCTTGATCCAGGTCGATCTGCTCTACGACGGCTCCCAGCGAGGACAGCTCGAAGGCCAGAAAGTCGTTGAGCGCACGGATCAGTTCACCGAAAAATGCCATGGGGTCGTGTTGTTGCACACGCTCATGTAAGTCTGGCACCCAGCGGCCCGGGTGACGCGCCAGAAAGTCACGCTGGGCACGTCGGAACGATCCCGGATCTGTGCCCGTTTCGAGCGCCTCCGCCTCGCTGAACGTAAGAAAATGCAGAAACTCAAGCTCGGTTGCCAGGTGATCCGGTAACTCGCGGGTTGCTTGTGCTGTCTCGAGGCCGAAGTGTTCGTAGAAGCGAATTGCTTCTTCCATCGTCTTCATACGCGTACCACCATAGGAGCCGCCGAACAGCGGGCAAGGTGGACCCGATGCGCCGACATCGAAAAGCCTCGTATACTCGACGGCAAGTGCATCATCGTCGCCGCCGGCGTCACGTAGCGCATCTGTCCTCAGACCCTCGCAAAGTGCCGGGGCAACGATGGCGAGAAGTGCTTCGAGCGCGCCCGCAAGTTCACCGCCTCTAACTTGTCCTGCGCTTGTCTCGTTTGGATATTCGATGGCCTTGGCGAACAGAAGATAGGCGTTGCTACGCGCTGTCGCCTTCTGTAACTCGGTCTGCTTTCCCTCGATAGCGGTTTCTCCTAGCGCTCATCGCGCTAGGGAGAATAGGGCAGTTTCTCCATTATCTCTAGCCCTTCCGACTCGAGGCACGGCGGAAGCTTTTCCGCCCACTCGGCGAACTCGGGATCGTTGTTTACGACGTCCAGAACCGACATTACCTGGCTGGCGTCGGGTATCTCCCACAGATCGTATGCCTTGTTCAAGGTGCCGATCCTGATGACCCAGGCACCGCGGAGACGCCAGCCTTTTTCCTCGAGCTTCGGTACCAAGTGCTCCATGATGCCAACGAACTCCTCGACCTTCCCATAGCGAACCTGTAGGGTTGCAAGCATGTAAGTCACAACGGTTATTCTCCACTTCCCAATTAAACCGAGAGAACTTAGCGCAATCCAGGCGCTTTCGACCTAAGTGAATTCCGGTATGGCTTAGGTGGGAGGGGGCTCCTAGTGTGTCGTGTTGCTCATGCGCAGCGTCTGGGTGAAGGGAAGGGATAAACAATCTGTGGTAGAAGAAGTCCGCCCCAATCTGTTTCGTATCGTCGTTCCGCTGCCGAACAGTCCGTTGAAAGAGATCAACTCATACGTGTTTGCCTCATCGGAGCGCAGTCTGATCGTCGACACGGGCATGAACCGCCCAGAATGCCGCGAAGTGCTCGAGGCAGCCATCGAGGGAATTGGCATCGATCTTGAGCAGACTGACTTCGTTGCCACTCATCTGCATGCAGACCACCAAGGGTTGATCCCGACGCTGATGCGTTCAGGTTCGCGCGCCTATATGGGCGCGCTGGATACGCCGGCGTTTCGCCAAGGCAAAGGCGACACCTGGTCAAAGGACGGGTTCATGGGGGACTTTGCACGTCGTAGTGGTTTCCCGGCCAGAGATCTCGAGGCATCCATGCAGAATCACCCAGGGTTCCGCTACAGTGGTTCAGCACCAGTGGATTACATCGAATTGAAGGAGGGATACGCCTTTGACGTGGGCGAGTATTGCCTCCGCGTGATCGACACGCCGGGCCATACGGGGGGGCATGTCTGTCTGTTCGACACCGAAGCGAAGATCTTCCTGTCGGGAGATCACGTTCTGGGTGACATCACTCCCAACATTGCCACCTGGTCCAACGAAGGTGATCCGCTGGGTGACTATCTCGCAAGTCTGGATAAGGTCGCCGGGCTAGACGTGGCGCTGTGTTTACCCGGGCATCGGTCGGTCATCGAGGCTTTCGGCGAGCGCCTCGATGAGCTCGTGGAACACCACAGAGCGAGAGCCAACGAGGTGCTGGATATTCTCGAGGCCGGTGATGCGAATGCTTACGACACCGCGGGCCAGATGACCTGGTCGATTCAGGCAGCGTCCTGGGAAGAGTTTCCGGTCATGCAGCGCTGGTTTGCGACGGGAGAGGCAATCGCCCACTTGCGCTACCTGGAGGAAAAGCAGCTGATTCGGTGCCGCGAGGTGGACGGTGATTTCCTTTATTCCAGAGTTGGTCAGGCGCGAGTCTAACTCTTCTCCAACTTCTCTATTTCCACCCGCACGCCCCGGTCGTTCATTCCGGGTTGTCCGACCGCTCCCCTTGGCTGCAGGTGCGAGTAGCCACCCACCATCTGAATCGGGTTCATGGGTGTCGCTTGGACGGACTGGTAAGAGTTTCGCTGCGGGAACTGGAACGGCTCCCAAGCATCATACACCACCGTCTGCCCCGGCCGAATGCTCGGTGATGTCTTCACGAGAACCTCGAACGCCCCGACATCGTTACTGACGCGCACCCGATCACCATCATCGAGGTCGCGGGCACGGGCATCTTCCAGGCTGACGTACATTACGGGTTCGCCTTGCTGGAGGCGCAGCATGAGGTCGTGATCACGCCAGCTCGAATGGATCGACCAACGCGCATGGCCACCGGTCATCTGCAATGGATAGTCGCCGCCGATGGGCGGATTGTCCTTGTGCACGGGCAGTTCCTCACCCAACTCGAAGAACAGGTCGTGGTCGACGTAGAACTGCATCCGGCGGGTCAGCGTTGGCCAGGGCATCTTGTGCTCAGTATGCCAGGTGCACGCGGTGATGGTTTCGTCCGGTTTGATGTCCGTTGCCATGGCCAGTGTAGGGCCGAGCGACGTGAAGCGGGCATGGCCTTCCTGTTTCAACGTCTCCCAGGTCGTCCCCTTGGTGTTGGAATTGGCTTTCATCACGGCGCTCAAGAGCGCTTCTTCGTCTTTCTCAGCATAACGCCGGTTGAACGTGAACTCCTCGTAGACCCGCGCCAGGCTGCGCGGCTGGCCCGAGCGGTCCTCATAGCTCTCGAGTCCGCGGGTGACGGCTCGTTCCTGGATTTTCTTGAGCAACAGGCAGTGGAATTCCCAATCGGGCTTGGCATCTCCGAGCGGGTCCACAGCCTTCGTCGTGGCCTGGGCATAGGGTGCGAGGGGCGTAGCCCAGATGACGTCGTTGCGTTCGTACCAACCAGCCGCGGGAAACACGTAGTCGCTGTACAGGGCGGTGGTGCTGAGTCGCCAGTCGACCGTCACCAGCAGGGGAAGATCCGGCAACAGACCATCGATGAGTCGATCACCGCGGACGCGCCTGAGGACGTTGCCACCAACCTCGAAGAGGACTTTCGGTGCTGCGGGCGGTGGTAGCTGCCACCCTTGCTCGTAGGCCTCGGCCAGGTGCGCCTCGGCATCGCGCTTGAGATGGGGATCCCATTGCTTGGCATTGCCCATGATCTCCGACATGCCGCCATGGTGATGGAACAAGAGTGCAGAGGAGATGTAGTTGCCACCCTTGTAGGCGGCTCGCGTCATGTCGAAAAAAGCCTGTTCCGCTGTCTGGCCGTCGCGCTTCGCCCGGTCCCACAGAGGCAGGTCGTCGGTATCGTCTCGCCCTTGGAAGTCGGGTTGTGAAGCCGGAGCGAAAGTGGCCGCGCCAGGACCGTCGAGGGGCATGAGGGGGAACGCGTTCACGCCGCTACCCTTCTTGCCGAACTGGCCGCACAGCGCGAATACCAGAAACTGCACACGTTCCATCTCCATGCCGTGGTAGAACTTGGCGAAGTTCGACTGCGTAAGTACGGTGGCGCTCTTGGCGTTTGCGATGCGGCGCGCCAGGCTGCGTACGATTTCCGGGTGCGTACCGGTAATCGCTTGAGCCGCTTCCGGTGCGTACTGCTCGATTTGTTGGCGCAGGAGGCTGAATACTGGTGTTGCGGTCACGGGCCCGTCGCTGGTCTCTACCGTGAACTCGCCATCGAGGGCCGGCTGTACATCGTTCCACGCCAGGGTCAACGTTGGCGCCGGTTGCAGCGTCCCGGACGTCAGATCGTGGACGTAGAAGCGATCATCACCCCCTTCTGTATCGAGATCGCTACCACGCAGGAATCGGCGGGTGTCGGTGCGCACGAGCAGGGGTAGATCGGTCTGCTCTCGAATGAACGTCGCATCGAAGAGATTCTCCTCGATGATGACCTGGGACAGCGATAGACCGAGCGCCGCATCGGTACCGACGTTGACTGGCACCCATTGATCGGCATGCATTGCCGATGCGTTCAGGTCGGGTGTAATGACGACGATATGGGCGCCGTTGTAACGGGCCTCGTGGATGAAGTGAGCATTGGGGATCTGGGTTGTGGCTGGATTGCCGCCCCAGATGAGGATGAGGTCCGAGTAGAAGCAGTCGTCTGCGGAGCTCGTGAACATCATCTTGCCGCACGTGACGTTGGCGCCGGGATGGTGGTCGCCAACCTCGGAATCGATGTCGAGCCTGATGGTGTCGAGAAGTCGGTCGGTGCGCGACAGGCCGACGTGGCCCCCACCACTGGTGCTGCCGCCGCCCTGGTCCCAGTAGATGGCGCCGGGACCGTCAGTATTCAGCACGTCGATCACCCCATCGGCGACGTCCGTCAACGCTTCATCCCAGGAAACGCGTTTCCACTTGCCCTCACCCCGTTTCCCCATGCGTTTCAGCGGGTGTAGGAGACGGGACGCGTCATACATGCGGTCGCTGTAGCACGCCCCCTTCTGGCAACCGCGCGGATTGAAATCCGGCACGCTGGGATCGATCTGCTCGTAGGTCGCCGCCTGCTCTTCGCGCAGAACCAGCCCATCCTTGACGAACACATTGAAGGTGCAGCCCCGCTGGTACCAGCAGTTCACGTGGTGTGTGCCTTTGGCCACGTGATCCCAGGTCCATCCTAGACGGTAGATGTCCGTCCAGTCCCGGTAGTTGGGAACAGCCCGATCCACGTCCGTTCCCGGCGTTGTACCGGGATTAGCCCAGGCGAGCCGATCGAGGGTCAGTGCTGCCGCGGCAACGTTGATCTGCTGTAGAAAGCTTCTTCGGGAGCTTGAAAAACGGGTCATGCGTAAGGCTTGGGATCTCCTCGAGGTAAGATTGTACTGGCACGTATTCCGATACACCACAACCGGTCTCTGTTGAGACCATTTCTAACCATCTCCTCTCCAGTCGTTTCCCTCGAACCAACTCGAAGTAACTTAGCGCTCTCAGGTTTCCATGGTCTTCGTGAGCGGTGAAGTGGCCAGATGTATTGTAGCCGGCGTCGATGAGTCGATCTTCGCGGCAAGTTGACGAGTGCAGCATGTCTTCATACGATTGTTGGCTAGCGCGTAGCGCATCTAACTAGAGTAACGGGAAAGGGAGGTAGCACTTGGCTAGCCGGCGTACGCTGACGGAACTCGACGAGTGGCCGCGCCATCAAACCATCGATACCTTTGACGTGGTGGCGAATCCGAGTCCTGAATGGAGTGACGGGTACTGGTTCTGCATCGGCGACCCCAAAGGCGAGGTGAACCTCATCACCGCCATTCGCCTCTACCACAACACCAACGTGATCGACGCTTACGTCATGGTCAGCACGGACGAAGGTCGTCAGTACAACGTGCGCGCGAGTCGTCGACTGCGTCCGCGCATCGACGATATCGAAGTGGGTCCGTTCTGGCAGAAGATCGTCCGCGGCCTGCGGACCATTCAATTTGGCTGTCGCGCGAATCCGTATGGGGTGGAGTTCGACATCGAATGGGAAAGCGCCGCACCGCCGTACGACGAGGCCTCTGGTGTGCGGCACGTGGTCGATGGCCGCCTCGTTGCCGAGAGATCCAACTACGTTCAGGTTGGCGACCTGTCGGGTTGGTTGCGTATCGGCGATCGGGAGTGGCGTTTTGACAGAGGTGACGGCTGGGCAGGCGCGCGCGATCACTCCTGGGGAATGGGTGGAACCGGGGTCGGCGAAAAGCCCAATCCATACGGCGCACCGCCGCTTGAGCCCCGGCTGATGGGCTGGGGCGGGCCCGGCATGCGGCATTGGGCGTTGGTGAAACTCCCTACACGCTCGGTCTACTACGCCTTTCTTCGCAATTCCGATGGCAGCTTTTCTGCGTCTGGAACCGGGGCTAAGGGAGGTGGAACGATTCACAGCCGCGTGGACTATTCTTACGAGGATGGAAAGGAAGGCTGGGCATACACCGACGTTAGCGTCGGCGAGCACCAATGGGCCGACGGTTGGCCGCGGTTGAAGCAAGGAACCGTCCAGCTCAACCGGCCCGATGGCGGCATCGATCGATTTCGGATCGACGTAGTGAGCAAACCTATCTACATGCAAGGTGGGGGTTACTGGGGTGGTTGGGACGATGGTCTTGGGCGGGGTGTGTTTCGCGGTGAGGACCTCGTGGAGGGTGAAGTCTGGGACGTCGCCCATCCGGTGAAGGTCTTCAATGTCGATGGCAACGAGATTGCTCAGCGACCCGGAGGCTCCTATGCCGAGGTATTCGCCCGCTACACGAACCTGGATGACCCGGACGAAGTGGGCCTGGGCATGCTCGAGGCAGTCATCATAGGCGAGTACGAAGGGATCAAGGCGTGAGTTTCAATGGCACCGAAGTCTCAAAGCTACTCAGCGGACTCTACGTTGGGCAGCCGCATCAGATGGTTGCCGCAATCGACCGGAATGACCTGCCCCGTGATGGAAGCAGACAGATCACTCGCCAGAAAGACCGCCACGTCGGCGCAGTCGTCCACCGTGGTGATGCGGCCGAGTGGCGACTCGTTGATGAAGGCGCGGCCGACACCTGTGTCTTCGAGCTCTACCCGAGCATCGTCAATGGGGGTCATGCCGCCGTAGTTGTTCATTGCCGTGGGGACGAAGGTCGGCGCCAGCGCGTTGACCCGAACCTGGGCGGCGCCGTATTCTCGCGCCGCAACCTTGGTGACGAAGTTGGCGGCTGCTTTGCACCCGGAGTAAGGCGACAGCCCGACGGGAATCATGATGGCGGTGGCCGAGGTGATGTTGATGAGCGAACCGCCGCCGTTTGCGGCCTGGGCGTTGGCGAAATGCCGCATGAAATAGAAGGATCCGAAAAACTGCACGGCGGCGACCTCTTCGAGCAGCTCTGGTGTCACGTTTGCGATCAGGGAGGGGCGGTTCACGCCGGAAGAGTTGACGCAAATGTCGATCCGTCCCCAGCGTTCCAGTGCGGCGTCAGCCAGGGCTTTGACTTCGTCGAATTGGCTCACATCGCAGCGAATGGGCGTGGCGTCGATTTGCTCGGCAAGCTTGTCGAGTTGATCCGTGCGCCGTGCGGCGATGATCAGCTCTGCGCCTTCCTCCCGGTAGCGCTCGGCGATACACCAGCCGATACCGCTGGATGCGCCGAGCACCACGGCCACTTTGCCGTCGAGAATTCCCACCGTATTTCCCCCATCCCCTATGTACGACAGATTAGCTTGACGGAAGAAACAACACCAGATCAACCCTCGGGTTTTGCTTAGTTCAAGGAGACAGTGACATGACAGTGACACAGACTGAGATAGAGATCGGCAGACGACTGTTCGAAGAAGGCTGGGCCGGGGATACCCCCGAGACGCCCCTGCAATTCATGACCGAGGATATCGTCATGCGTGATGTCGTTGGGCATCCGGAGGCGATGCACGGCCACCAGGGCGTGGTCGATTTTTGGGGTGGCTCCGCTGGTATTCTCCGGGTGCCGCCCGAGGAGATTTATGTCGGGGATAACGGCATCGCGCTCTCCTGGATGGCCTACATCGAGATCACGGACGACAGCGAAGGGCCGGAGAACAGGGGCCGCTGGCGCTGTGGTGAGGGGATGTCCCGACTCGAATTTCGCGACGGCAAAGTGTGCCTTGAGGTCGACTACTGGCACGGCCCGCAAGGCATCTGCGATGACTGGGTAAGCCATTTCAACGCCCGCAAAGCGATGAGCTCGTTGGCGCGCGGCGCGATCTCCGGTAAGTAGGATAGTGCTCGATTGAGGATCCCCGATGAGCCTGCCAGTTCCGCCAGATACTGAAACAATCCTTCAGAACTGCATCGCTACGTTGCGGGACGTCATCGTGCCCGATGCTCAGGATGAATGGGCGCGATTCAACGCGGGACTACTGGTCGGCGCGTTGGAGTATGCCATTGCCCGGCTCGGCGACGACCGCGCAGACCAGCATCGGGCCGACCTCCGTACGCAGGTGGATCAGCTTCGAGGAACTATCGAGAAGGCGGCGCATCCGCACGCCGTAGCCGCCCTGGAAGCTACTTCTCCTTTCGAGGTGGCGTCGCGCCTTCTGGTGTGGGGACAAAACAATCCCGGTGATCTGGCTGACGAGCTTCGCAGGGTTCTGCATCCGGTGCTGTATCGGCAGATGGAAAGCGAGCTAGAGGCCGCCGGCCCAATCATGTCGGCGTTTGAGCGCGGCATGAGAGGACGGCTGTGATTAATGCCGAGCAACACGCGGCACTTGCGGATTATCTCGCTGATGCGCTTCGGACTCAGGGACCGGTGGAAATCCGTGGTGAGGGGCGCATCGCCATGGGCCAGTCGCGGGCCATGTACGTGCTCGATCTGGCCTACCCTGGCTCATCAGGACCCGTCGAGCGACAGGTGGTGGTGCGGGTCGAGCAGTGGGGGCTGTTGGGAACCAACAGTCGCGATGAGGTGCGCATCATGCAAGCCTTGCATGGCGCCGACTTTCCGGTAGCGCGCATATTGGCGTATGAACCATCCTGTGATGTTCTTGATCAACCATTTTTCGTAATGGAGTTCGTCGCGGGCAAGAGTGCCTTCGATCCCGAGACGGTGGATGATTACGTGCTTGCACTCGATCGCCTACACGGTCTGGATACGGGGGATTTTGATTTTCTGGACCAACCGCAGGAGAAGCGAGACTCCGCGCTCCTTCAGGTCGAGCGGTGGTACGGCCTTTATCGCTCCTGCCTCGTGGAGGAGCCATCGCCGTTTGTGGAAGAAGCCACTCAGTGGCTGAGAAACCACGCGCCGGTATCGCAGCGCGTCGCACTGGTTCACGGCGACCCGGGCCCGGGCAACTACATGCATGCGGATGGTCGTATCTCAGCGCTGGTGGATTGGGAGTTCACCCATCTAGGCGATCCCGACGAGGATTGGGCTTATCTGATTGCAATGCGCGGAGCGCCGTATTTCTCACAGGCCGAGTGGCTCACGCGCATCGAGCGATTGACGGGCCATGAAATTACCCCCGAGCGTTTGCGTTACTGGAAGGGGTTGAACTTCCTCAAGGGGGTTGCCGTCGATCAGACTGCGCACAGGATCTATGTCGATCGCGTGGTCGCTGCCCCCAATTTGCTGGCGATTGGCACAGGTGTACATCTAAACGCGCTCAAACGGCTTTGTGAGACCGTTCTGTAGCCTGCTTTCGCTTTGCTCGTACAACCCTGCTTGCCACGCTCAGCCAATGTAGCGGTATGGTAAGAAACACCACCCAGGTGGAAACGACGTGGGCTCCGACGGTCGCATCCAACGTTGTGTGACTTACCTCGATGTCCAGCCAGAGCACCGTGCCGGTGACGACCAGAATGGCGGAGGCGACGAGACAGATGCCGTAATGGGCCTTGCGCCATAAATCCAGCCAAGTTGAACGCAGATGCCAGCTGACGGTCTGCAGCAACTCGGTGGGTGTTTTCAGTACCCAAGCGACGGGCATGGCCATGAAGGCCAGTGCCATCAAGCGGTGCCATTCGGCGAGCTGCAACGCATAG
Organism: Gammaproteobacteria bacterium UBA2168; assembly: GCA_002327525.1. GTDB lineage: Bacteria > Pseudomonadota > Gammaproteobacteria > Pseudomonadales > Azotimanducaceae > JASLQO01. Next base: position 20,923 of record DCWG01000059.1, read on the forward strand.
CCGCCGATCAGTTGCGCACGGAGATCGGGGTAGGTGATCAGAAATCCCGTGAAGATGAGCCCAATGGTCGTTAGCGCATTGGCAGCGTGGAAGATGCGGCGGCGATGTTCGGTCGTCGACCCGATAGGTGGCGATTGAGTCCGTGCACCCATGCGCCTATGCGTCGAGCTGATTATCGGCTTTGCGGACATTCACCGGAATGGCGCTCATGATGGGAATCCCGCTACGCGGATCGAATCGCCTGGTGTTGTCGACTAACCTGCCGGTATTGCTGCCGATGAAACGCACTGAGGTGTCGTGTTCGGGGGCATCGCCCCAGGCATGGGCCATTGAAATGGCGCCGGGGCGCACGTCCGGGGCTTCCTCGACGATACCGTAGATCGATGTCCGGTTTGAAGTGATCTCCACCACGTCACCCGCAACCAGGTTCAGTGCTTCCAGGTCGGCGGGGTTCATGAACGCGGGGTTATAGCTGCTGTTCTGCCTGACGAGCTTGTCCAGATCCCGGCCGTTGGAATTATAGACATCCTTCATCCGCCGGCTGATGAGTCGATGTGAAAAGACCGGATCGCCGTCGTAGCCACCGTGCTCGTAGAAGGCCTCTTCGGCCACCTCATCGAGCTCGGCCATCATCTCGGCGGCACCCACATCGAGACGATGGACCCAATCGTCATCCTTTGGTTTGGCAACGATGGATGGATCGCTAAAAATGTGACCGTGCGGGTGCTTCTTGACCTCCGAGAGCGGTATGCGAGATCCGCGCGTCAGCATTTCCAGCACCTCGTCGCTGGTCGGTTTGTTAACCATGTCGACGACGGTCCCCTCGACGTTGAGCTCGAGACCCATGCGCTGAGCCAAACCGTAGAAGAACTCCCACTCTTCGATGACATCGGCGCCAGCGGGTGGTTCCGCGACCACCGGACCATATTGTGCATAGGGTTCCGGGTAACCTGGTGAAACGCCGTAGAAGGTGAGCGCCTCGTTGGGCTTCGTAATGCTGGGCGACTCCAACGACAGCTTCGGGGCGATGACGTAGTCGCAGAGCTTGGCTGTTGCCGACATCTTGATGTCCAACGTGACTCCGAGCGCCAGGCTCTTCATGGCGTCAAAAGTGCGCAATTGGTCGGGCCAGGCAGCCATGGGATTACCTCCCACGGTCAATAGTGCGCGGACCTGTCCTTCGCCATTCAGCAGGATCTCCTCCGCAGCGGCGGCCGTGGGGACGCCTGCGGCCGAGGTGGCCAGTCCACGAACACGCATTGTTTCGCCGAACCCGTAGGCTTTCTCGGGGCGTGGCTCCGGCTGGGCTTTGTTCTCGCCTTCGGGCATCAGCGCAAACGGATTTGGAATGGGTTCACCTTCCTTCACCCAGCGTCCGCACAACGTGTTGAGTACCAGTACCAGGTATTCGGTCAGCGTTCCGCGCGGTGCCATGTTGGGCCCGGTTCCGCAACTGACCATGCCTTTCGGACCTGCTGCAAATAGCCGTGCCGCTTTCACGACGTCGGTGGCAAAGACGTCGGCGCGCGCGGCAACGTAGTCGGCGGTGTAGGGTTCGACCGCTGCCCGCAACGCAGCCAACCCTTCGACGTGCTCGTCGGCAAAGGCCTCGTCAATCAATCCTTCGCTGAGAATTACCCTGACCATTCCCGCCAGGATGGTGGGGTCTTCCCCGGGCTTGGGTTGGAGAAAAACTTCGGCTTTCTGGGCGACTTCGGAGCGACGCGGATCGATGACAATGAGTTTCAGTCCCCTCTTGCGCGCATCGTGCAAGCGTTTGGCCGGATTGAACTGGGGTATGCCACCCCACATGGACACCAGCGGGTTGGCACCCACCAACATCCAGGTGTCGGCGTCGTGGAAGGCGGTGGGCCCGGCGTTCCAGCGGCCGTGAAACGCCACGGCCATGGGCTTGCCGGGCTGGTCGATGGTGGAAGGCGAGAATAGCATCGGAGAGCCGATGGCAGCCATGAATGCCATTGCGAATGCCGTGCCCGAGGGATAGTGGTGGGTGAAAGTGCCGGTGTACATGGCCACTGACCGCGGTCCATGCTCGTCAATAATGGCAGACAAACGCCGCGCGATGGCATCGATCGCCTGCGCGGAGGTGATGGCCCGGTACGAACCATCCGAGTGCCGTTCGACCGAGTGCAGCAAACGCTCGGGATGGGCATGTTGCGCCGGTAACTCACGTCCTTTTCGACACGTGAATCCGTGATACATCGAGTTGTCTTTGTCGCCGATGATTTTCACGGCCCTGCCGTTTTCCACTGTCACGCGGATGGGGCAGAATGCATGGCAGAATCGGCAAAACGTTAGCCGTTCGCTAGTCAAGGTCGAGTTCTCCGCTTCCTCTCCAGTGGGCCACTGTACTCGAAAACACCTTTTCTATCGCGCCCGGAGCCAAATGCTGCTGTGCCTGTCTTTGTCGTTTCCTAACAATATATCTCACGTGCCTACACGCCTACTGTCCGGTCACAGAGATTGACTTTGAGAAAACCCGTGCGTTGCGGAAAATCTTGCATTCGACGATGTGCTCATCAGATGGCCGCACGCACGCCGCAGATCTTGTAACATGTGACAATATTTCATATCAAGCACGCCGCTCGCGCCACTGCACCGTACAGACTCGAAAGCGGTTACGCTAAACTATCGGTCGGGCCATTGGGGAAGTAGCAAATTGACCACGGAAGCCAAAGCCAACACCCTTACCCCATTACAGCGAGCCAGGCGCGATCGTATCCTCAAAACAACCCGCAACCAGCTCTCAAAGAAAGGCTATGAAGGCATCAACATGCGAAGCCTGGCGACAGCGGCCAGGGTTTCACCGACGACACTCTACAACCTGTACGAGAACAAAGACGTGCTGGTTCTCTCGGCACTGCAAGACCAGCTTGTCGATTTAGCCCGGCAAACCAACGTGCGCCCGGAACAAGGCTTCGATTTCTTGTTGGAAATGACCCGCGCCGTCATTCGAGAGATCGCCGAAACACCGCGTTGGGCATCCGCAATGGCGCAACTGCTCTTTCAATCGGACCCGGATGACCCAATCGCCAACACATTGCTCGTTGATAGGGTAGAGCCCTTGGTACAGGCACTGACGACAATGCGTGACGTACGCGAACTGAGAGAGGACGTGGACCCCAGGAAACTCGCCCACGCTCTCATCGCCAGCAGCTGGTCTGCCATCCTGCTATGGGTCAAAGGTCTCTTCACCCTCCAAGACCTACAGGAAGAGTACGTGAACAACGCCCTGTACTTGTTGTACGCGTTCGCGACGCCAAAACTCAAACGCAAGCTGGACGCCGAGCTAGGTGAGCACCAGTCTGCGAGCGCTGCACGCGTGCGTAGATCGTCTCATCGTTAGCAACCGGGATCCCGAATTCACAGCTGCATTTTCGGCGCCTTCTACCCAACATCAGAACAGCCATGGGCGGAGTAGCCCAGCGGCTCCGCAGCTTGGGCAAATTCGCAGACCACGATTGAATCCGTGCCGATCTCACAAGCGGGAAACACCGCCCCGAACTTCATCCTGCTACTCCGCGCTCAGCCGCTTTCTGCCGATCTCGGTGGCCAGGTCCATGATGTGACGGTTGCCACGATTCCAGAAGACGTTCAGTGTCACAGCTTCGATCTTCCAACCCTCGGTCGTCTTCACTAGCTGGTCGTAGTAGTAACCGCCAAGAGTAAAATCGTCATTGCCCTGGTCGTTGATCAGGAAGTGCTCGGCCTTCATGTACATGCGGCAGCGCGCACGTTTACCGTCGATATCGACCATTGGGTTGGACATCACGTGTTGCGTTGCGTCCAGCCCCGTAAACAGCACCTCGCATCCCCTCACCCAAGCATCGGCGGCCATCTTCGCCACAGGCTGACCGTTATACGACGAGAAATCCACGGTGATCTCGTCGGTGAAGATGTTTCGAAACAGACCCCAGTCGCGCGTATCGATACCCAGGGCGTACTCGTAGCGGCGGCGGACGATCGCATTGTAGTCGTCGAAATTCATTTGACGGATTCTCGCACGGAAGAGGGTCACAAAGCGCGGCCATCAATCCGCGGCTGCGTCCAGTTCCCCGAATACTTCGGCCGCGACCCCCAGTCCCTGTATGGCAGCAGGGAATCCTGCGTATACAGCCATCTGCATGATGACCTCACAAACCTCGCTGCGTTCGAGACCGAGATTCAACCCGCCGATGATGTAGGCTCTGAGCTGCTGCGGCTTGTCCAGCGCCACCATCGCTGCAATGGTGATCATGGCGCGGCTTTTCTTCTCGAGCCCGGGCCGTCCCCAGACGTCGCCGAGTACCGTCGACATGGAAAGCGCGTTCCAGTCCGCCTCGATCTCCGCCGGGTATTTGAACCCTGGGCTGCCAAGAGAGCCCGGCGGAAATAGTTGCAGCGCCGTTTCGATGCCGCGTGCGAGGCGTTCGTCCGGCATCTGGCTCTGCTCGGGCGAGAGAATCCACACCATGAACTCACGATCGCAGTATTTCTGAAAGTGACCCCACAAGCGGAAGTGGGTCGTCAGCCTTAACCAGAGCTCTTCACGCTCTTCGCCGGTGATCTTGCGTCCCGTGACCGCCCACTTCTTATCCTTCACCTGCACCCAGCCTCGCGGCGTCTTGTCGAGATTGAGCGCCCAGTGCGGGTGCTTGGGTAATCCCGCCTCCGAGCCCACCACGATTACGTCGTCACCATCCTCCATGAAGTTCACCGGGGAGATCCGCTCTTCGCCCGACTTCCTCCCGGTTGTCCACAACAGCAACGTGGGACCACCTTGGGTCGTGAACGTGTCTTCCCCGCCGCCGGTTTCTTGATAGCGGCGCACGTGATCCTGAGAGCTGGCGCGGATCAGTTCGTGGTCGCGCGCTCCTACCAGCAATTGCCACGCTTCATCCTCCATGAAGTCCGGTTTCGGTATTTTCGTCTCACTCATCGCGCCCTCCTTATCTCGGTTTGTTCAGTCAATTTACAAGCCGCACGATGGCACCCGATTGCGCTTCCATCTCGGCCATCAAGCGGTCCCGCAGCACGACCTTTTGGACTTTGCCGGACCCGGTCATGGGCACCTGATCAGCTTGCAAGATCAACACACCAGCCGGACGCTTGTAGCCCGCCAGCTCATCCTTGCAATAGGCCTCGATGGTATCGCCCGTCAACGCCTCATCGCCCGCCACCACCAGCGCGGCACCGACAACTTCCCCACGGTCGGCGGATGGCATTGGAAAGGCGTAGGCCGCTTCCACGCCGTCGATCTTGACGAGTTTGCTTTCCACTTCCGCGGGGCTGATGTTGATGCCGCCACTTTTGATCATGTCCTTGATGCGCTGCATGAAGTGCAGACGCTCGTCTTCATCGAGCCAACCCAGGTCACCTGTATGGAAAAATCCCTCTGCATCGAAGGTTTCCGCCGGATCAACCTTGTAGTAACGGCGCAGAACCGATGGCCCGGCCACGCAGATTTCTCCCTGCTCACCGGTTGGGAGGCGCTCACCCGTGTCCGCGTCGACGATCTTGATCGAATTACCAGGCATCACATGCCCCTGGGTCTTCCTGCGAACCGCCACCGGCTCGTCGCCATAAGTGCAGGTGAAGGCCGTACATGTTTCTGTCATGCCAAACATGTTGACTCCCCCGATGTCGCTATCGGGACCACCCTTGATCATCGATTCCAGAGCACCGGTGCCCTTGTGCAGATGGCTGTGATCACGGGTCTTCCAGTCGGGGTGCTCCATCAGCGACTTCAGCTGATGTGGCCAAATGTGCCAGGTTGTCGCGCGCTCCCGCTCTATAAGCTCCAGAGCCTCACCCGGGACGAACGACGGTTGCAGGATGAGGCTGCCCCCGTGTGAGAGCGTACCCAGGCTCACGTTGATGCACCCGGCAGAGAAAAACATCGGGTAGTAAAACCACACGACGTCATCGGCATCGAGCTTCTGGTACTCGCCAATCATCCAGCCGTTGCGGGCCACACCCTCGTGCACGTGCAGCACCCCCTTCGGTCTCGACGTCGTCCCCGAGGTATAGAGCAGATAGCACTCGTCCTCGGGATCCACCTCACTGCGAAGTGCACCCACCAGTTCGGCCGGTACGGTGTCTGCCCCGGCCTCGAAGTCCTGCCAGGACTCCACGCCACCGCTCGCAGAATCCTCTCCCTTCATCACCACACGCCTGAGCGCGGGCAGTGCCTGCGAATAGATCCGGCCCGGCTCCGCAGCCTGCAGCTCGGGAACGATTTCGCGCAGCGCTTCGGCATAGTCGTTCTTTAAAAAGCGCTTCGACAGAAAAAGCTGTTCCACATCCGCATGTTTGAGCTGATAGGCCAGGTCATCTCGGCGTGAAAACGTGCTGATCGCGACCAGAACCGCACCGAGTCCGGTCGCCGCAAAAAGCAAGACAACCCACTCGGGCGAGTTCTCCATCAGCAATCCAAGGCGCGTGCCTTTGCCGACTCCCCCTGCGATCAGCGACCGCGAGCACTGGTCGATCTTCTCCGTCAGTTCCTCATAGGTCCATCGCTCATCTTGAGTGATCAGCGCCGTATCGCTCGCGTGTGCGTCAATACTGCGTTGCAGCAACTCCGGCAGCGTGCGAGGGTATTCATTCATCTTGCTTCTCCGCGGGTTTCCTGGGGTTCGACCCGGTTGGGATTGTCTGCCGCGAGCCGAGCGTCAACCAAAACTGTCGGCGAGGTACGTTGCGGCGCGCTCGCGATGATGTGCGGCGTCGCCCAGGCTGGCCGCGTTGCATCTCGCTTGCCGGAGATACAGGTGGATATCCAATTCCCACGTGTAGCCAATGCCCCCGTGTAATTGCAGTCCCGACTCGGACACAGAAACGGCCGTGTCACTCAGATAGGCCTTGGCAGCAGATACCAGCACTTCTCGATCCGGCGCCTCTTCATCCAGCGCCAGACACGCACCATAGAGCAGGCTGCGGCCAATCTCCACATCAACCAGGTTGTCCGCCAGCTTGTGACTCACCGCCTGAAAGCTACCGATGGGACGGCCGAACTGGACACGCTCTTTTGCGTACTCCGTGGTTATCTCCAGCACGGCGGAACTGATGCCCAGAAGATCCGCCGCCAGTAACACGCTCCAGAAGTCGTAGGCTTCTCTGAGCACCCGCTCAGCATCACCATCCGTGCTCGCCAGGATCGCATTCTCGTCAAAGGGCACGCCATCCAGCTGCACCTCGACCACGGCCTGGCCGTCCATTCGTCGCATGGGCGTGACGCTCAATCCCGGTGCGTCTCCGGCAATCGCTATCAAGCCCAATCCATCCGGCAGCCGCGCGGCCACCAAGAACAGGTCCGCGCCATCACCATCCGGTACCAGGATCTTGGTTCCAGTCAGCGTGCCGCTGCCGTCACTTGCGAGAACTGCGCGGGCCTCCACTCGATCGGGACCCCAGCAGCCGTTGGCTTCTTCCACGGCCAGCGTTGCGCGTTTGTCGCCCTGAATCAATGCGCGAATATGGGCATTGCGTAGCGACTGGTTTCCACTCCGATCCAGCGCGGTGACCGCCGCCATCGTCGAGATGAGTGGACCCGGTAACAGTGCGGCCCCTGCTGCCTCAGCGAGAATCGCCGCGCTCAGCATATCCTGGGCACCGCCTCCAACGTCTTCGCCAACCGATATGCCGAGCCAGCCCATGGCCGCAATTTCGCTCCAGAGCTCGCTGGGAATTGTGGCGGGCGGCTCATCGAGTCCCTTGCGGCGAATATCCGAAGACCAGTTGTCCTCGAGGAAACGGGCTGCTACGTCCCTTATCAGGTTTTGCTCTTCGCTGAGTTCGAAATCCATCGTCACTGATCCGCAGAGTGAGGGAGACCGAGAACGCCCTCGGCGATGGCGTTGTGCATGATCTCGCTGGTACCACCGCCGATGCTGTAACCCAGGGCGTCGAAGTAACCCGCCTGCCAGCGACCGCGATCGAGCACGTGCGGCGATTTTTTTGCCACCGATGCCAGTGGACCCGCGATCTCCAGCCCCAGACTGGCCATTTTCTGGCGCAGCTGGGAGTTGACCAGCTTACCCAACGAACCGGAAACACCAGCTCCGCTGCCCGAGATCTGCGCGCTCAGATTGCGAAAGCCGAGGTAGCGTAACCCTTCCTTTTCGAACCACATCTGTACCAACTGATGCCGTACCATCACCTCGTCGATGGCTTTGTGATCACCACGCTGGATGGTCGAGGCCAACTGCCACAGGCGTTCGAGATTACCTTCCAGGGCGATCACTCCGGACAAGCCGCTGCGCTCGTGCTCAAGCGTGCTGCGGGCGATCTGCCAACCGCCGTGCAGCTCGCCGACCATGTTCTCTCGCGGAATCTTCACGTCATCAAAGAAGACTTCGCAGAAGTGGCTGCCGCCGCCTGCATTGCGTAACGGCCGGACCTCGATGCCGGGAGATTTCATATCGCAAAGCAGGTAGGTGATACCTTTGCGTTTCGGCGCGGACGGGTCGGTACGAACCAGCAGAGCGCACCAGTTCGAGAAGAAGGCGCCGCTCGTCCACACCTTCTGCCCATTGACGACGAAGTGATCGTCCTTCAGCTCCGCGCGGGTCCGCAAGGCCGGCAAGTCGCTGCCCGCACCCGGCTCGCTGAATCCCTGACACCATAGCTCTTCAGCCGTGAGTATCTTCGGTAGAAATCTCTGCTTCTGCGCTTCGGTGCCATGCTGAACAATCGTGGGACCGGCAATGGTGAGACCGATAGTGTTGATGGTGCCAGGCGCCTTGGCCCGTGCCAGTTCTTCGGACACGATCACCTGTTCAGTGAGGCTTGCCTCCTGTCCACCGTATGCCCTGGGCCACGCCATACCGAGGTAGCCCGCCTCGTAAAGCTTCGCCTGCCAGACCCGTGATTGCTCAAGCGGATTACCGCCCCCGGCGCGCATCACCTCTTTGTATTCGGCCATGGCTTCTTCGAGCCATGCCCGAAACCTCGCCCGAAAGGCCTCGTCTTGCACCGAAAATGTTAGGTCCATAGTCGTCTCCGCTCCTGATCCGCTGTGAGATGCCGTTCATGGTCAGCCAGTGTCGCGGGCGCGCTGTGCGGCATCCTCCTGCAACGACGCCTTGCGGACCTTGCCGGTGGGCGTCATCGGAAACTCGCTCAAGTTGATGACAAACTCGGGAATCATGTACTTCGTCACCGCCTGATCGTTCAGGTGCGCGGCCACCTCCTCGAGCGAAAGGTCTTTACCCTGTGCCGGAACGATGTATGCGCACACCCTCTCGCCCATCCGCTCGTCCGGCCACCCAACCACCGCAGCATCCAGCACTCGGGGATGCGTGTTGAGCAGGTCTTCGATTTCTTTCGGGTAGATCTTGGTGCCGCCCCGGTTGATCACTTCCTTGGCACGACCCGCGTAGTGGAGATAACCGTCCTCGTCAACGAAACCGAGATCGCTGGTGTAGAACCACCCCTCGTCATCCCGCGTGCTGGCCGTCAGTTCGGGTTGTCTGTGATAACCCACGAACAGCGTCGGACCACGGAACACGATCTCGCCCACCACACCGGTGGCTGCTTCCCTGGCCCGATCGCCAGTATCGACGATTTTCAGCTCTACACCCGGCACCGGTCTGCCTACCGTCTCGCGCACCTTGTCCTCGGGATCGTTGGGCAGCGTCATGGTGTGGACGATGTTCTCGCCCATGCCGTAAGTGTTGCCGGTCTTGACGCCCCAGGTGCGTTCCAGTCGGGCAATGAGCTCAGGGGCGCTGCGCGCGCCTCCGACACCCACCGCGCCGACACAGCTCGTGTCGTACTTGTCGAAATCCGGATGGTCGAGAATGCCAATGAGGTGGGCGGGTGTACCCGACATCGCGGTGACCCTGGCGCTCTGAATCAGTTCCAGGATCCGGGTGGGGTTGTAGCGATCGACCAGCACCATGGACGTACCACCCATGGCGCAGTTGTAAGTGGAGAAATGACCGTAGCTATGTGTCATCGGTGAACAAGCGAGACTGACGCGATCCGGATTGGCGCTCGCCTGCATGGCCGCCGTAATTTTCATCAGCGGAATGAGCGTGTTGTGCGTGTGCAGAAATCCTTTGGGGTCGCCCTCGGTGCCTGAGGTGAAGTTCAGGTAAAACACGTCATCCGGACTGACGTTGACCGATTCCAGGCGCTCCAGGTTGTCCCGTCCCTCAGCCACGAGTTCGGCCAGCACGTGTTCATCAGCACCCCCAGCAGCACCTCGCGTGACGATCATTTTCCTGAGATTCGGCAACCCGGGCATGAGCTTGCGCATCAGCCCCGCATAGTCGTAGTCCTGGAAGATGTCGCAAACCACAGCCACATCGGTTTCACAGAACTCGCAAAGATTACGCATCTCCCGTTCGCGAAAAGCCATGTGCAGGGGTTGAATAACAGCACCGATTCGAGACAGTGCGATTTGCAGGAAACAGAACTCAACCCAGTTGGGCAACTGAACGGCGACGATGTCGCCCGTGCCGATGCCGGCTCCGATCAAACCCGCCGCCAGCGCGTCGGATTCTGCCTTGAACTGAGCAAACGTATAAGTGGCATCAGCAGATATCAGCGCGATTTTGTCGGGATACGCCGCAACAATTTCATCAAACCCACCGTGCAACGTGTCGTCGGTCCACAAGCCCGCGGAACGCCAACGGTCGCGATATTCGGCCGAAAAGATCGGAAAATCATGTTTGTTCGCAGACATATCCCTTTAATGTCCTCGGCCCTCAATAACTAAAACATGTTACAACAACCTATAGCGAACAGCCATTGTGCGTGACGGGAATACCTCTCGCATACGGCGAAGTAGTGCCGTCATTGAGTCCGGAAATGGCCGCCCCGTAGGGTTGTGCGTATTCCCGCCATGTCGTGGACCGGAGCCTCGATTTGCATTGCGGGCTGATTGTGGCACACGTTACAATCAATGGCCGCGAGGGAGACGCGAGGTAGGATCGATGGCCGGCGCTTAAAAAGCGGGAGCTGAAAAGTGCAGAGAACGCGAGACTACAGTAGTGTGGCTTGAGCGGTTTGCCTGACGATGACTCGAAGAATAGGAGTATGTGGATATGGCGCTCAAAAGACCCCCCAAACCGGATTTCATGGATGAAGAAGAGTGGAAGCAGTTGGCTGACAGCCGGGAAGGCCTGCAGGCGTTGCGCCAGGCGAAAGACGCCCGTCCGGATGCCCTGAACGAACACGCGCGCCGCTACCTCGAGACCGACGGCAGCGAGGGGACGGACATCACTCAGGGCGGACCAACCTGCCTGGTGTGGCACATCGGTGCAAAGAGCGGCAAGGAACGCGTCACGCCCCTGAATTACATGCAGGATGGCGAGAAGGTGTACGTGGTCGGATCCCTGGCCGGGGTGGATCTACACCCCAACTGGGTTCATAACCTCGAGGCTAATCCCGACACACAGGTACAGATCCACGAGAAACGATGGCGGGTGGGGGCTCGCCTCCTTCAGGGAGACGAGCGGGCAGAGCTGTGGCCGAGGCTAACCGCCCACTTTCCCCTCTGGGGACACTTTCAGAAATACCAGGAGCGCGAGTTCAAGGTATTCGAGTTGTCGCCCATCGACTGAATGCAGGCTCGTCGCATGATCCTGTTTTCCATCAGAATCTACAGTCAATAAGGAACAGTCCATGTACCAGCTACTCGATGGAATCCGCGTGCTGGATTTCTCAGCCTACGTCACCGATGTGGTGGGCTGTCACTTTGCCGATATGGGTGCCGAGGTGATCAAGGTCGAGGCGCCTCCGATGGGGTCGCTTTCGCGCCTGGTGGAACCCTACGTGATGCACCTCGGGCGCAACAAGAAAAGCCTTGGAATCGATCTGAAGAAAGACGATGCCAAGGCCGTCTTCGCCCGTCTGGTGAAGGAGTCAGACATCATCGTCGACGCTCTGCGCTCGGGTGCGCTCGACGCGCTCGGATTCGGCTATGAGGACGTAATCAAGCTGAACCCGAAGATCGTCTACCTCTCGGTTTCCGGTTGGGGGCAGACCGGACCGTACCGGCGTCTGGCGAGCCACGGTCAGTCCTTCGATACTTTCTCGTCGGTAGAACCGGTGGTGGTCGAGGATGGTGTGGCGCGCAGCGTCTACAATTCGGGGCACGAGCTGGCCGGGCAGATGGGCTGTTCCTTCGGTGTGATCGCGGCCCTTTCCGCGCTGATCCGCGCTCAGAAGACGGGCGAGGGCGTTCACATCGACGTGAGCGAGGGTGAGGCGGGAGCATGGTATTTCTGGTCCGCCGCCTACGGGCTACTCAACCAGCCGGAAGACGAGCGTAAGTTCGTACCACCCAGCGTCAAGCAGGAGGAGCCACGCACACGCTACCGGGTTTATTGCACGAAAGACGGCACCGCGGTGTTTCTCCAGGCGCTGGAGAAGAAGTTCTGGGTAAATTTCTGCAATGGTCTTGATCGCGTGGATCTCGCCGAGCGGGGCAATTGGTCGATGGGGCTCGACGCGGGAGGTTACGAGGGAGAATTTGAGGAGCTGTGCGAGATTTTCCAGACCAGGACGCAGCAGGAGTGGCTGCAGTTCTTCATCGACCACGACGTTGCCGGCGGACCCACGAACACTCTGGTAGACCTACTGCAGGACCCTCACTTCGTTTCCCGCGAACCCTTCGTCGAAGTGGACGATTTCAAATCCGAGCGCAAACGCAAGATGCTGGGTACGCCGGTCAAGATCAAGGGCGAGCAGTTCGTTCCTAACAGCCCGCCGGCATTCGGCCGGGATACCGACGGTATTCTCGGGGAGTTGGGCCTGAGTGCAGCAGAGGTGAAGTCCCTGCACGAAAGCGGCGCCGTACAGTGATTCCCGTATCCAGGGGTTGTTGAACACACTCAGATGACTCTGAATCGGCCCGGGCGGTTGAACACGCTCACTGAAACCATGGTGAGAGAGCGGGTCGAATATCTCAAATCGAAGATTCTGGATTTCAGCACCCGCGTGATAGTCATGCGGGGAGCGGGCCGTGGACATCAGACTGGCTTCAGCCATGGGTGCCGATGATGAACTGCAAGAACTGGCCAGCCCCTGATCGTTCTGATCGCCGACACCCTCTATCTCCGACTCATCCTGCCGGGAACAAGATCAGCTGGGCGCCACCGAGCGCTCCAGCGCCTACCGCACGAGCTTCTGCGGGTCGAACGTAATGTACTTCTCCACTTTGATCGGACCGGTCACGCGGCCCGAGCTGTCCATGTGCTTCAGGAAAGCTGCCCGCCCTTCTTCCGATCTATCTCCGATTCCCCTGTCATAGAGGGCGTTCAAGAAGCTCGTACGCTGCACTGCATCGTCACTCAATTCGACGTTTCCGACCAGCGTCACAGAGCCTCGCGGTCCACCGAATACCGCTACCGTTCGGGGATCGCGATGCCAGGCTCTGGTTTTCGAACGATTACCGGTCGTCGTCACCCAGACCTCTCCATCGATGACGGCGTGGCTGACCCAGACCCCCATTGCGCGCCCGTTCGGTGCGACCCAGGTCACGGCGCAACCCGCGGCCTCGTCGATCACCTGGTCGATCCCTTCCTTATCGAGCCGGAAAGGACTCAGATCCTCCCATGCGCGTTCCCGCAGCTCTTCTTCCGTATATTCAACCATCGCGTACCTCCGGTAGCCGATCGCGCACTCGCGGATCGAGGCCCTAAATGCTCCGCACCTCCACCCGAGTATCGCGGTCGTTGAAGCCCGGCTCGCCACACCAGATATCGCGGTGCAGATTCGGGTATTCCGAGTAGGTGACCGGCGCCATTTCAACCGGGTTGAATGGCGTCGGCATGACCGTTTGATATTGCTTCCAGTTCTTGTGCTGCAGGTTGGTCCAGTGATGATAGATGGCTGCCAGTCCGGGCCGCATTGCGGCCGAGGTGATCACCTGGATCTGGAAATCCCCCATATCATTGGACACTTTGACCATGTCGCCATCTTCGATGCCGCGATCTTCGGCATCGGTGTTGTTCATCCACATCAGAGGCTCACCCCGTTGAAGTTGCAGGATGATGGCATTGTCCGACCAGGTGGAGTGAATGCTGTGGCGGGCGTGCCCGCCGATCAGCTGGATCGGGTAGTCGCCGCCTGCCTTTATCGATTCCTTGTGAACCGTCAGGTCTTCGCCAAGTTCGATAAACCAGTCATGGTCGATATAGAACTGAATGCGTCCGGTCAAGGTGGTCCACGGCTCCTTCTTGTCGGTGTGCCAGGTCAGTGGAATCCAGGGATCGCCCGGACTGACCTCGCCGGCAAACTCCTGCGCGGAGACCATATTCTCGCTGAGGCCGGTGAACTCGGCCCACCCCCGCTTCTTGAGGGCCTCCCAGTCTGGTAGATCAATATTGGTGCCGTTGTCGTACGTATGGGCGGCTACGGCCTCATCGTCATTCTCGGTGAACCTGCCACCAGCCGTGGCCCTGTCATCGATCTCGTCAATCTTGAACTCCCGACCTGTGAGCGGATCGGTCACTGTCGAGATGCCTCGCTCTCTCGCCCGCTCTGCAAGCGAGCGCACGATCATTACACCGATCCAGTAGTCGCTCCGGCTTTCATACAGGGGTTCCGACGACTTCACGGTGAGGTGTGCGAACGGGCTGTTGAACACGGAGACGGCCCGTACCGACGAGCGCTCGTAGTACCCACAGGCAGGTAACACGTAGTCCGCCCAGCGCGACGTGGCATTCCAGCGCACATCCGACACGAGGATCATCTCCAGCTTCGGAAACAGTGTCTCAATCAGGTGTTGATTTGACCGAATCCGGCGAACGGGATCACCGCCCGACACTAACATCACCTTCGGATCGGTTCCCGGCGGGGGATAGACACCCCGCTTACCGCTTTCGAAGGCCTCGTCCCAGTATTCACCGACCGGCCGTTTGAGGTCCGGATCCCAGCTGTTGTTCTCCTTGCTCAACTCAAGCAGGCCCGCATGCAGCCAGTAGAACAGCGCGCTGGAGTTCAGCATCTCCTGCTCGATCAGGCCGAACACTTCCTTTTTCATGCGATACGCTGAAAACCCACGTTCCCCCCACTCTTCGAACATGGACGGATCAAGATCCGGCATGGATGGCCCGCTCGCACCATCTGGCGGTACACTGTCCACCGTGATGATGCCGTTCATGGCATTGATGCCCGTTCCCTTGTGTCCGATGTGTCCGCAGAGCACCCAGGCGGAGCACATTGCGCGCTGCATCAGGTTGCCGTGGTAGTACTTACCCACTCCGTAAGTGGCACTTGCCTGGCACACACCGTTGGCCTTGCCGAACTTGCGGGCCATGGTCCGGATGACGTCCGGGTGAACGCCGCAGGCAACGGATGCCTGCTCGGGCGTGTAGTCGCGGTCGAGCATTTCCTTGAAGTTGGCGAAAACAGGTCGCACATTCACTGGGCCGGTGAGTGTGTCCACCTGCCATTCGCCTTCCAGGGCCGGATTTACTTCCTCCAGCAGCAGGCTCTTGTAAGGCGCCTCAACGACTTCGCCGGAGTTTTCATCAAACATATAGAAGACGTAGTCGCGGCCATCCTCTTTCAGATCCGTCTCGCGCAAGTATTTGCTATTGTCGCAACGCACCAGCAGAGGCAGGTCGCTCTGCTCCTTGATGAAAGGTTCTTTGTGAAGGCCTTCCGCAATCAGCACCTGGCATATCCCGAGCCACAGCGCGGCATCGGAGCCCGGCGTCACCGGCACCCACAGATCTGCCGGTATCGATGAAGCACTGTAGTCGGTGTTGATCACCCATACCTCGGTGCCGTTGTAGCGGGCTTCGGTAATATAGTGATAGTTGGTGATCTGCGTGTAGGAGGGATTGGCGCACCAGACGACGAGAATATCCGAGTAATACCAGTTGTCGATGGAGTCGCCAAAACTGGAATTGCCGAACATCTCGATCGCCCCGTCCTGGTCGTCAGCGATCTCTGTGTTGAGCTGGGGGATCGTGGGCGTGCCAGCGCCGGACGCAAGAACAAACGTCGCCCCGGTCCCGGAAGCCGCACCACCTTCGAGTCCCACACCATTGACAATGGTTTTGGGTCCGTGCTCGACCATCACGTCGAGCAGTTTGTCGCCAATCTCTTTCAGGACCTGATCCCACGAGATTCGCTGCCACTTGCCCTCACCCCGCTCACCGGCCCGCTTGTACGGATGCTTGATGCGGCCCGGCGAATACATGGCATGGGACCAGCACAGCCCCTTGTTGCAGCCGCGTGGATTGTGGTCGGGACAGTCCGGATCGTTGGGTGGCCGGTAGTTGCCCGTCTGCTCCTCTCGCAGTACCACCCCCTTCCAGACAAAGGCATTCAACGCGCATTGAAGTTGCTGGCCACAATTTGCATCGTGGGTGATCTTGTTGATCGAGTCCCAGATGATGGGCTTTGCGCGGACACCGTGGATGTCGAACGCGGCGACCTCCTGCAGGCCGTCATCAAATTCGAGACCTTCTGTTCTCAGGTCGACTTTCATCCTGTCACTCCTTTTATGATCTCAGATACTGCAGGTGTTGCTGGCAAACGTCTCGGGCCAGCGCCGCAATGCCGGAATACAGCGGGGTGCCCTTGGGCTCCGTTCGATCCGCGATCCACCTGGTGAAGTCCACCAGGTGGAAGCGCAGAAAATCCTGTCCGGCCTGACGATACGCACCGCCCTCCGAACTGTTCTCAAGTGCCCCCGCCTCCTGGAACGAGAGGATGTGCATGAACTCCAACTCGTTGGCGATGTGATCCGGGCGGTCGCGCGTGTCCTCATCAAGGCTTGGACTGATGCCGAAGTGGTCATAGAAGCGCAGCACGTCCTCCATCACGCCGAGGCGGCCGCCACCGTATTCCCCCTCGTAGATAAACGCCGGCGGCCCGGCGTCCCCGCCAAGCTCGAACAGCTCCACGTGAGCCTGCTGAGTCTCCTCCAGGTTGCCTGTTGCCAGATCTGGTACGCTCACAGCGTAGCCCAGCCCCGCTGCGGCTTCCGAAATCTCCTCGGCCAGCCGTCCACTACTCGCCATCTCATAAAACTCATCCGTCGGATAGCGGAAAGCCTGGGAGAGCAGCGCGTAGAGCTTGCTCTGATGACCTGCCATGACGGCGTCAGGTGCTTTCAATTCCATGGTAGTCACGCTCTTACCTCCTCGATTCCTCCGGGATCATTGCCGAGCTCTCCCAGCAGTTCGGGATAGCGCTTGGCGACCAGGGCATCCGTAAGCTCGGATTCCTCCTTCGGCTCCCGCCGCCGCTTGGCCATCTCCGCCCTGAGTGTCGTCAGTGCGTCGTGCACCCGGGGTCCAAACAGCTTCTCAAGATACTCGATGGGCACTCTCGGCTCGTCCTCGTTGAGCGTCCCGTCTTCGTTGTAAGACGGTGGACCAATGGGAGGCACGTAGAACACGTTGGGTTCCGTTCCAAACTCGGGATGCAGCGGAAGCGCCACTTCGTATTGCTTCACCGCCTTGTGGACCGTGCCTGCCTCGTTGTCCAGATAATCCACCCACATGGCTCGTCCGGGGCAGCCACGCACACACGCGGGTGCCACGCCGTCTTCGACTCGATCCACACACCCGTCGCACTTCTGGGCAGACAGGGTCACCGGGTTGTAGTAGATCTCCTTGTAAGGGCAGCCGCTCATGCAGTCCTGGGAACTGCAGGTCTCGCAGGTGCGCTGATCGATCGCGATGATGCCGTCCTGTTTGCGTTTCGAGATGGCATCGTGCGGACACGCGCCCGCGCAACTCGGTTTGTTGCACCCGTTACACAACCGCGGCAGGTAGAAAAAGTAGGCGTTCGGCCATTCTCCGCTACCCACGTCCTCTTCCCAGTTGGGACCCCAGCTCGGCTTGACCCGCGGTGCCAGGTGCACTTCCTGTCCCTGTCGGCCATAGATCACTTCTTCGTAGTTGAACTCCATGGCCTCACCACCGTAGTCGTCCGCCTCGGGCTTCTTACCCAGCATGACGTTACCGTCGGCATCGTAGCCGCCGCCCATCTGCTCCCAGTCTTTGGGGTAGCCGCGGCCCGGCATGGTGGTGACCTTCATCCACCACTGGTGATCCATGCCCTTGTCGTTGGTGTTCCGGACCTTGCAGGCCACCGTGCAGGTCTGGCAGCCCATGCACTTGTTGAGATCAATGACCATGGCCAGCTGTCTGTTGGGATCAGCCATCAGCACTCCCTTTTTCTGGTGTGCCGGCGGCCGTACAGCCTGGCCGGCTTATGTGCACAGGGCACGAAATAAAGAACATGATACACGTTACACCTATTAAGCGGGTCAACGCCAGTGGTGTTTTGGCAGCGGAACGGTTCCCATGTAGGTCTCTGTCTGGGCGAGTTCAACCAGCGCCTGGTGCAGTGCAGCCCACAGTGGTCCGGTGCCCTCGTCTCCGCCTCTTGGCACGCCGGCTGCAATCACCAGATCGTCCAAGACTTCGAAGAGTTGCGTTTGTTGTGCGCGCTCGCCAGCCGAGCTGTCCTCCATCGTGGCGCTCAACGCTGCCCTAAGTGCATCATTGGCTGTGTTCCAATGATCCGATTGCGCTGTGTCATCCTCAGCGAGCCGCTGAAGTTGAGTGCTTACGGTCTCGAGTGCGTCCGTGACCCCGGCATTGCCTTCGCGGACTTTCTGCAGAGATTTTTCGAAACCCTCGGCAAGCCAGTCGAGGGTCACGGCGACCTGACCGGCCTGACCCCGTGCGAAGTTGCTGTCGAGCTCCGGGATGACGTGCTCCTCGAGGCTCGCCTTCAAGGTGCGCAGAATGACGGTAATTGACGGATTCATTGGCCACCTGCCTGAAGGATGGCACCCAGCAGTGCGCTGGATTGAACGTGCGCACCATTAGCTAGGCTCAGTGCCCGGGAGTCTTTCACTCGTCCTTTGTTGATGGCATCGAGTCCGGCCAGACCCACGATAACGTTGATCTGAGCATGCTTGAGGACCATGAAGTAGGCAACCAGATCCTCATCTACGGTGATGCCGGAAATATCCTCATAGTGACGGATCTGATCCCCGTGAATGCCGGCCCAGCCGGAAAGAAAACGGGCGAACGCGATGTCTTCCATGGGATGACCGATCAGAGCCATTTCGAAGTCGAGCAGCGCGGTGATGCGGCCGCTGCACCAAAAAAAATTGTCGAAGCGATAGTCGCCATACACCAGACGCTGGTCTTCCTCACGCATTCGGGGACGATTGGCGCGCAGCCATTGGAAAACAGCGCGTAACCCGGGATTCGGTGGTAGCGAGAACTCGGCGACGCGGGCCTCGCACCAGGCGATTTCGCGATCTATGGGGTCTTCGCCGGACACCGTGCCGGGCGGCAGGAATTCGTCGAGTTTCTCCGCCCGCCAGTCCAGACTGTGTATCTTCGCGAGGGTTCCCGCGAATTCGAGGCCGTAGCGCTGTTTTTCCGCCGGATCATCGAAGCGCGGGTCGTCGAGTTCGGGAATCTCGTCTCTGATCCATTCCATGACGTAAAAGGGCTGGCCGAGAACGGCGGGATCCAGTTCGAGCCAGTAGGTTTTCGGGACCGGCAGACCGTTACGTGCATACGTATCGATGAGACGAAATTCCAGCGAAGGGTCGTGTGGCTCCAGGATGCCCCCCGGGGGGGCCACGCGAAAGACGAAGTCGGTGGCGGTAGCCTCACCGTCTTCCTGCCAGCGCGCCTGGACGCCGTAAACGTCCCACGACCGTCCGCCCATGATACGTAACACCGTTGCGACGAGATCCTGCGCTTGCGGTAGCTGACGGCGCAGATAGGCGACGATTCGCGCATTGAAGTCGGCATCCCTGACGATATTGGCCGGCGAATCCACAGACTTAAGCCTCCACCGATCGATACAAATTCGTTGTCGTGGTAGTCATCGTGCTAGTGCGCATGGGGCATCACTTCCATTATCTTCAGATATCTTCGAATGTCTCCGAGCTTTCCGACTCGAGACACGGCGCAAGCCTGGCCGCACATTTGGCGAATTTGGGCGTACATGTATATCACGTTGGTGCTCCCTACCACACTGCAGACCAGCGCAGAGCAGCTGACTCTGGCACAACACAGATGCTGTGCGGCCTGAGTATACCCCGGTGCCGCCGTGGGTGAGGGTGCTTCCTTCCCTATTCATTGCCAGTCTTTATGTAACAGGTATCATGTATATAGCCATAGCAGGGGAAACCCGTATATGCTCATGGTCAAATGTTACCCACGCCGGAACAGGTTCTAAATTTCATTGATGTTCATTGAACATGTCCCGGAAGTCCACGGTCGTGTTTTATTATCGATCGATGTGAACGACATGAGCCAGGGAGGAA
>DCWG01000142.1 GCA_002327525.1 Gammaproteobacteria bacterium UBA2168
CCGGCCATGACTATCTGAAACGGATGTGCCCCGAGTCTCGCTACATGGTGATCGAGGAAATCGAGGATCTGCCCGCCGCGCTATCGAAAGTCTACGCCACACTCACGGGCGGTAGCCCGCCGACGCACGCTTTGCAGTAATTCCAGAGGAGACGACTGTCCCGGTTGGTGCAGCGGGACAGCCGAAGAATGCCGCGTCAGTCCTCGCCCATACCGAACAGCAGCAGCAGCCACTGAAACATGTTGTAAATGGACATGTACAGCGTGGTGGTGGCGAGGATGTAATTGGTTTCCCCACCGTGAATGATCTCACTGGTCTGCCAGAGGATCAGCCCGCTCATCAGCAGCACCACGGCTCCACCGATGGCGCCGTAGAATGCGGACAGGTCCAGGAACCAACTGAGTATGACCACGGCGAAAACGATGACGATACCAACCATCAAGAAACTGGTCATGAAGCTGAAATCTTTACGGGTGATCACCGCGAACAGCGACAGTCCCACAAATGCGGCTGCCGTTGACCCCAGCGCCATGGTCACCACTTCCAGGCCGTTCGGCATGGCGAGATAGAATCCGACCACCGGCCCGACACTGAAGCCCAGGAAACCGGTGAAGGCGAACACCATCACGAGCCCCCAGACGCTGTTGGCCGTCTTGTGGATGCCAAACAGCAGACCAATCCAGACCACGAGTGTCCATAGCCCCAGGTAGGGGGCGTTGATGGCCAGTGCCACGTACGCCATCAGCGCGCTGAATGCGAGCGTCATGCCGAGCAACAGATACGTGTTGCGCAGCACCTTGTTGATCTCGACCGCGCTTGCGGTACCCGCTGTCGTTACATTTGGATCAGCCATGTCCAAAAACCTCCATGGAACACATTACAGGGTCGTATATACGTGTATTCGATCCCCAATGCAAAACTCTGAGTCAATTGATTCGATGTATCCCCCGATGCATCAGCTTCCGATCTGGCCTAACTACCAGGGATAGGGCCCTGGTTGGTCGTCCGCACGGCCGCTGCCAGAAAAGGCGCACCCGGGAAGTACACCGGGACTGAACTGCTCGTAAACCAGGCAAACGACTGCGCCATGAACGGAGGACTCAGAATGGACACCAGGCTCGCCACGCTGCCCATCGCACCCTGAAGCTCACCCTGCGAATCTGCGGGTATGCGCGCAGTCATCAGACCCTGTACGGATGCTCCCATGAAACCCTGCCCCGCCCCGATCAGGATAACCACGTACATCATCCACGCGTAAACGGATGACTGCATAACCGATGAAGCTGATCACCGTGCACATCATCCCGGTGTATGCGTTTTTTTCCTGGCCGTACCTGTCGAGCATGACCCTTATTGCAAACACCTGCACGAAAATCATGCACACGCCCACTACCCCGAGCGAGAAGCCCACCTCGGTATTCGACCAGCCGAACTTCTCCATCGTGAACTACACCCATACGGCGGGTAGCGCGTGGTGCCCGAGCAGGTAGAAAAAGTAGGCCCCCTCAAGCCCAGCACGGGCACTCGGCGTACTTCACGCGATTCCTGCACATTGCGCATCCGTGCGAAGCCGGGTTGGCCGGAAGCCTTCCGCGCATGGGTGAACGTGCGCCCGGTGGCCTTCTCGCCATCATCGAACTGCTTGCGGCGCGGCTTGGCGGCCACCACCGGATCCGGATGGCGATCCCGGCGGTGTTTACGCTGCCGTCCATTCCACGGTCCAGTGTGATGCAGGTAATGCCACGAAAAATAGTGGGACGGCCACGCCCACACGGCAGTCGGCTGATAACGATCGGTGTACGGCGGCCAGTAACGGGCCGTGGAATAGCGGTAGTAGTGGTCGTCGAAGTGATAGCGGCGCCCGAAGTAGGGATGCTGCCGGTACCAGTACGGATGCATGTGCAATTCCCGCCGATGCCAACCCAACCCGTACGCCGTGGCCACGCCCCAGTAGCGCCCATCCACGAAGCGGTGGTGCGCCGGGTAGGGGTAATAGTAGACCGGCCGGTGATCGTAGTAGACGATTTGCGAGGTACGGGTTACCGGCTGCCTGCGGCTTACCTCCCAGGGTTCGTAGCGCGGCACGTACATCACCTCGGGATCGGCGGAAGTGATCGTCACCACACCGTCCACGCGCTCGACGTACTGGCGGTCATTACTGACGAGATTGCCGACCAGAAAGGCAACTTCTCGGAATTCGGCCACCGCATCCAACAGCTGCTCCCGGTCGTATCGCACCAGGGCACCAAGCCTGCGCGTCCACTCGCGGTCTTCGTTCATCCTGGCAAGCACGCCTGGGTAATTCAGCAACGCAACCACCGCATCGTCCCACTGGGAATTGGGATGCTGTCCGTCCGCGTCCAGGAAGTCCGCAGCCTCAAAAACCTGGTTCGGATAGGCGCACGCCGCGAGCACCACAGCGAGCAACGCATCGGGGTACAGCGCTATCGGAGCGACAAGCGCCTGCAGTGCCTGCCCGGTCATCACCCCCTCGCGGGGTGGTGAATCATCTGTTCCATCGACTTTCACAGTGTCGTGCGACGCACTCACCCCGGATGTTCCCGCAATCAGAAACATCAAGAATATCAATAGCTTGAACGATCTTCGCATGGGCTCGATCTCCACTCGCAGCATTCAGGTTGTCATCATGCCGCGTAAACCTGAACCCTGCCTGAAGCCTATGTGCTCCCTGGTCTGTGCTATGTTGGTCGGTCTTCCACATCCCGGGGACATCTGATGACCACACCAGAAACCGCGCTGCAGATACGCTCAACCGTTAAGTCCGGCGGCGTGCTGGAACTGTCCGTTGCGGAAGTACCCGTACCTGAGCCCGGATCCGCGGAGGTCGTAATCCGTGTGGAGGCATCTCCCATCAACCCGTCCGATCTGGGCATGCTGTTTGCGCTGGCGGATATGACCACAGCGCGCTTCACCGGAACCGCCGAGGCTCCAGTGATCGAGGCCGACATCCCACAAGGATTGATGAGGGGGCTCACCGCACGCATCGATCAACCTCTGCCTGTCGGCAACGAGGGTGCAGGCGTGGTGGTGGCTGCAGGTGATTCCGAGGAAGCTCAGGCCCTAATGGGCAGAACCGTCGCAGTTCTCGGTGGTGCGATGTACGCGCAATACCGTATGGCCAAGGCCAAACAATGTCTGCTGCTGCCGGAAGGCACACCGTCGCGGGATGGCGCATCCTGCTTCGTCAACCCGCTCACGGCTCTCGGCATGGTGGAAACCATGCGCCTCGAAGGACATACCGCGCTGGCGCACACGGCCGCCGCCTCCAACCTCGGCCAGATGCTGCAAAAAATCTGTCTCGCCGAAGGCATAGGCCTCGTCAACGTCGTGCGCCGCGAGGAACAGGCGCAAATGCTGCGCGATATCGGCGCAACACACGTGGTCAATTCTAGCGCCGACACCTTCATCGCAGGTCTGACCGACGCGCTTGCAGAAACCGGTGCAACCATTGCCTTTGACGCCACTGGCGGTGGAAAGCTGGCAGGACAACTACTCGCCGCCATGGAAGCAGCCGCCAGCCGCAACGCCACGGAGTTCAATCGCTACGGATCCGATGTGCACAAGCAGGTATATATATATGGCGGTCTCGACCGCTCACCCACCATGCTCTCGCGCAATTTCGGAATGGCCTGGGGACTCGGCGGTTGGCTGCTGCCGCCGTTCCTGCAACGCATCGGATTCGAGGCGGCGGAGGCGCTGCGTCAGAGAGTTGCCAATGAACTCACCACGACGTTTGCCAGTCACTACACGCGCGAGGTGTCTTTGAAGGACGCGCTGGATCTTGCCAACATCGCCGTGTACGGCAAACAGGCGACTGGAGAGAAGTTTCTCATCAATCCGAACCTCGAGTGAACAAAGGAGTCAGAGCGTCATGACCAGGCCTGAATCCACTTCCGGGGCCAAGATGTGTTACCTGATCCGGCGCAGGGAGCAAACCTCCCGCGAAGAGCTGGTGGCACACTGGTTTGGCCACCACATGCCGCCTGTGATCGAAGCACAACGCATACAGGCGGAGCACGGCAAGCTGCACGCCTCTCGTTACATCGCGACGCTGTTCGAACCGGATCACCATGGACAGCGACCATGGGACGGTATCGCGCAGCTCTGGTTCCCGCGCGTGCTGCCTCGCCTCGGAGAACCGATCGGCGCCGACCCAACCGACAGCTTCCAGGAAAAGGCCGAGCCGTATGTCTCGTGGCCAACCACCGAGTATGTGGTGATCGACGGCGATCTGCCTGCGCATCCCAATGGCGTCGGTGATGCCTATCCGTCTACGCGTAGCGGCTTCTACAAAGTCACCTACCTGGTCAAGACACAGGCCGCGACCGACTTCAATGCCCTGTTCGACCACTGGCTGGACGTTCACATACCCAATGTCACGGATGTCATGGAACAGGTCGGAGGGCTACGCTACGTGGTCACTCACAGCATCGAACCCGAAGTAGATCCGTACGCCGGTATGGCGGAACTCTACTTCAGCGACGAGTCTGGCTGGGATGCCTACCGTGCCGCAATACGAGCCGATGGAATGGAGCAGTGGGTGGATGGGCAGGGTACCGTGGTTCAAGCAGCTCTAACGGAGATGATCGGCATCGCTTGATTGCACCAGCCATTACAGGGGGAGCTCACGGACGGCCCGGGCCGCGAGGCAGCGCCGGATTCTCCGGAACCGAAAAGTCGGCTTGAACAGAGTTTTTTTTGCATGACCATGTGCCCGAAGAAGAAGTGGACGTGTTCCGCCAGCTGCCAGGTCATCGACATCGCTTGCCTTGTGCACGTATCCGTATTCGTGATCGGCGGTCCTGATGATGTCCGTGCACTCCTGTATATCACTCACGAGTACCGGGCAACGATGGCTCATGGCTTCGAGAACCACGGCTGGCATGCCTTCCAGGTCCGAAGGCAGCACAAACAGGTAGGCGTTGGAATACATTTCGCGCACTTCCTCATCCGTGAGGTACCCTGTGAACACGGTGTTTTCGTTGTTACCGGCGAGCGTCCCCAGAGAGTCTAGATAGCGGTCTCGGGGATCCACGTTGCCTCCGATGACCTGCTTCACGTCATCACGCCCGATCCGATTGTAGGCCTCTATCAGATAGTGGGCACCCTTCTCCGGCACGATCCGGTTGAGAAACAACAGGTATCGCTGCGGCTCGAGACCGAACTTCCGGTGGACCTCGCTGAGGGGAATGTTTCTCGGTTCACTGAAACCAATGGGATGTAGAAGGTTTCTGTTCCGTACTTGTCCTGGAAATATCGCTGCAGCCTCCTCGATACGCCGACCACAGCGGAGGACGTGCGAGCCATCATGCGCTCGCCCTGCTTCAGTATCGAACTGGCCACCGTCCCCCACTTGGCACGTTGCCAGTCAAGGCCATGAATGGTCCCAACGATCCTGGCCCCCCGCGCTCTCGGAATGAAGGAAAACAGAGCAGGACCGAGTGCCTGAAAATGCACCAGGTCATAGGAGTAGCGCAGCGAGTCGAGAGTACCGAAAAAAGAATGGCTAAACGCCTCGGCACCCGGCGCTCTCAGGCTTGGAACGAACAACTGATGGGTATCCGGCGTGTCGAACTCCTCGACGTAGCGGCGACGGCAATAGACATACGATTCATACTCACTGACCGGCAGCCGCCGCACGATTTCATCCACGTAGCGTTGCACACCCCCGTACGTTGGCGGTACCCCTCTCTGCTCTATGTATGTAATCCGATTGCTCATCTATGTCGATTCCAGCTGACCGTATAGTTCGAGAATTCGTTCACGATACCGGGGAACACTAAAATTGCTGTCCATCCAGGAGCGTCCGCGTCGTCCCATTCTTTCGACCTCGGCATCCGGAAGGGTCGCCACGCGACTGAGAACACCTGCGAGGGCATCCACGGATCCGCTTTCGAAGGTGAACCCGGTTTCCGCTTCCTTGATCAGTTCAGGAATCCCGCCAATGCCTGCTCCCACCACTGGTTTCCCCAGCGCATAGGCCTCCATTACCGAGAGTGGTGCGTTTTCGAACCACTCCGATGGGAGCACGACGGTGCGCGCAGAACGAACTGCTTCATGCAGCCCGTTGCCGGACATGTAGCCCTTGAATTCCACGCAGGCACCCAGTTCAGTTGCCAGCTCGCGGAGCGTCTCCTCCTCCGGACCCGTTCCAATCAAGTGCAACTCCACATTCGCCAGCGCCGCTGCACGAATCAACGTATCCACACCCTTCTCCGAACTCAGACGCCCGAAGTAGAGCGCAACCCTGCCCGGCTCATACCCGGGTTCGAACTTTTCTACATCCACGAAGTTGGGAACGTAGGCAATCTTCTCACCATCCTTACCCCACTCCAGTAGCTTTTCTCGGTAAAAACGACTCGGGACTATGAACTTCGTTATGTTCTGCTCATACGAATTGAGTACTTTGTGAAGCATTGCCTCGGCATAGACCACCGCGCTCAGTGACCACGACGACTTCATGCATCGATTCGCGAGTACCTGACGAACCCCCCCCTCCTTGCACGCCTCACACACCTTTCCCTCGCGCAGCATTTTGTATGCGGGGCAAGCAAGCTTGAGATCATGCAGGGTCATCACCGTGGGAGTACCCCTGTTACCCATCACGCCGAGGATGGAAGGAGAAAGATGATGGTAGATGTTGTGTGCGTGAACGAGGTCGGGGTTGAACTCGTCCAACAACGATGCAAGTTTCGACCGTGCTTCGAACGAGTACACGGCCTTGGATCCCCGCCAGGCTTTTTGCAACGCAGAGTAGTCGCCATCAAACTCGATCTCATTGACAAAATATCTTGACCAATCGCTGTGCTCGTTGTGTTGGTGGCGCATCGCAAACTGAGCGGTTTCCCAGCCAATTTCCCTAAACAACCGATCGTGCTCGAAGAACAGCACATCGGCGCCACCGCGTCGGTAGAAATAGTTGTTTACGGATAACAGTCTCTTCACTTCCAGTGTCCTAGCGAGTGTCTTGCCCGCCTCTGCTGAAAGAGCGACCAGAGCAGAAGCATGCCAGAACACGCAGTATGCGACGTTTCCGCCGGGGCGTTTAGAGGAACGTTCGACAATATGACTGCCAGTACCCGTTCCTGTGATCTGGCGCACAATCCCTTTTAGGCGACCACCGCTTCAGCTGGTACACGCCGGACACCAGAATCGCTAGGTTCGGCATCGATGCGTGTGAATCGATACTGCTTGAACCCGTTCCAAGGTCGCTGCGGGCCTATTTCCCGCGCCTCCCTCTATCTCGAGTCGTTCCGCCACACGCCGGTGGCGAGTTCCCTGTAAGTAGAGTCGACGAGTTCCGCCAGCCGCGAATAGGTGCGATGGCTCGTGACATAGTGAAACCCCTTGTCAGCCATCGTCTGTGCCGCCCGCCTTCGGGTCCTCGAAAACCGATATGATCGCTTGCGCGAAAGGCTCTTCCTTATAGGGAACACAGATTGCCCCGCCACTTTCATTTACTACTTTCTGTTGATCAGGGTGGTCGTTGACCACAACCGGTCTGCGCAGCGCCATGTATTCCACCATTTTGGTAGGTGATGTGGAATTGAGGATAGGTGTCGAAGGACAGGAACAGAAATCGCATGTCAGACCCTCAAGCGCTCAACCACGAAGGACATCCTCCAACGACATCCTCCAACGACATCCTCCAACGCAGCGAGTTCGGATGCTTCGAATTGAGCAAAATACTTCACACGTGTGAGGATATCGCTCGTGCCGAAATACTCACTGGCGCATTCCGGGTGCACGAATCCCCCTCCCCCGTACACGCCTTCCTCGAAAGAAGACAGTTTGATCCTCCACGCTTCCTTCTCGATCATCTCGCTGCAACAACGGCAAGGTGCCCTGGCGCTCGGCGCACGCTCGATGCCGCCGATGCGCTCAAGCTGCGGATGTTCGAGACCTTCGGCGATGATTGCTTGCAGCGTTTTTTACATCGGGGATGTCTACTTCGGCCAACACCTCGCAAAGCGAACCAGGGCGCCGGTACGCGGCACACAGCAGATGAAACCACACCGTCATCTCGCCGTCGGCAAACGGATTGGGAAACCGTTCGCCGAAGCGAAACTCTCCCTTGTCGATGGCAGCTGTGCAACCGCGGCACTTGGACCGTCCGCTGGCCGCCGGTTCGAGGACATGTGCCATGTCAGACGCCGGAAGCCTCGCCGGTGCTCACGTCGAACCCGGACACGTACTCGGCGCCATGCACAACCTCCACGCTAGACCCTTCGAAATCGTCACCGATGGGTTCGAAACGCCCACCGAGGCAACCAGCGAGGAAACCTTCGGTGACCGCAAAGAACGACATACGGTTTTCCGGTCTGGCGAAGCCGTGACCCTCGTCCGGGTAGTTGAGATAGGTGACCGGCAGATCGCGCTCACCCATCGCCGCCACCAGCTGATCCGACTCGAGTTTGGTGACGCGTGGATCGTTTTGCCCCTGACCGATGAGCAGCGGTACCTGGATGTCCTTCACCCGCGAGATCGGCGAGCGATTGAACATGTCGGCGCGTTGTGCCTCGTTCGCCGGGTTGCCCACATATTTGAACCAGGTGCTCTCGAGAAACGGTGCCCAGTACGGCGGAAAGCTCTCCACCAGCGTCACCAGGCTGGATGGACCGACGATGTCCACACCACACTCGAAGCTGTCCGGCGTGAAGGTCACGCCCACCAGCGTGGCATAGCCGCCGTAGGATCCTCCCATGATGGCGACCTGGCCAGAGCTCGTGATCTTGCTGGCAATGGCCCAGTTCACGGCATCGATGAGGTCGTCGTGCATCTTACCGGCGAATTCGCCGATGGCTGCGTTGACGAATGTCTTGCCGAATCCGGTAGAACCGCGGTAGTTCACACTCAGCACTGCGTAACCCCGGTTGGCCAGCCACTGGTGGGTGGAGTTGTAGCCGTACGCATCGCGGGCCCAGGGTCCACCATGCACCAGCAACACCATCGGTACTGGTTGCTCGGGAAGCCCGTCGCCATCGGTGTCCGATCCAGGCGGCAGCGTGACGTAGGAGACCAGGGTCAGGCCATCCCGGGAAGTAACTTCCACGGGATGCATGGGCTGCAGCTGCGCGTCTGCGAGTTCGGGGCGCGTGTCAAACATCCTGTCGAGCGTGCGGGCATCGCGGTCGAACAGGTAGTAGGTGCCAGGCGCTTGCGCTGCCTCGGAGTGCACCACGGCGCGAATGCCGTCAGCTGTCCCCGACAGAAAGCTCAGATCGCCATCGAGTCTTGCGCGCAGATACTCGAGATCGTCTTGCGCACCGTCGGTGAGCGCATGCCATTCCACTCGTGTGTAATCCACCGCATAGGCCGTTACTTCATAGGTAACCGGATCGATCACGACGTTGCTGATGTCAGCTCGCGGATCCTCGGCCACCACTTCGGCCGCGCCATCCTCGAGCGAGACCAGCGTCAGCGCAGTGGTGTCTCGCTCCCGGCTGTCCGTGATATAGACGTGCTCGTTATCTGCCGTGAAGCCGACTACGTTGGTGGTGAGTACATCTTCCGCGGGGATGCTCAACCACTCGCTCCAGCCGCCCTCTC
This sequence comes from Gammaproteobacteria bacterium UBA2168, assembly GCA_002327525.1. GTDB lineage: Bacteria > Pseudomonadota > Gammaproteobacteria > Pseudomonadales > Azotimanducaceae > JASLQO01. The sequence goes on from DCWG01000142.1 coordinate 9,571, forward strand.
CATCGCTCTTCATGACCAGCACTCCGCTACCCACGACCTGCTTCAGGGCGAGTCTCGGTTCCAGATTGTGATCCGCCACGAAACCGACAAAGCCCGGATTTTCGACGATCAGCTTTTGCTCACCGGTACTGATCGTGATCTCGTAGAGGTCGAACAACTGCGGGTTACGTTCATTGAGCCCTACCAGCACCCTGTCCGGACGTTGCCGGCTGACTGCCTCGATTGTTGCCTTGGTGGCTTCCCCCACGGGCGTGAGATCCCGCACTTCGCCACTTTCGATATCGGCGGCGTAGACATGATGATTCTCGTTCCCGCCGGAGTCCTGCAGATAGAGTACAAATCGGCTGTCCGGCGACCAGAAATGCATCGCTACACCGCGTTCGCGCTCCTGGGTGACAGCACGCGCGGTGGAAGGGTCGCTGGCATCCGCCACCCATATATTCAGCACGCCGTCCACCGGCGCCAGCCAGCTCAGGTGTTTTCCATCGGGACTGATCCGGCCCTGGATGCGTGTGGGATTACCAAACACGTCCCCACGCGGTATGAGAGGAAAGGGTGCGGCCGCCTCCTGTTCGCCGGGCTCCGCTGCGGTGGCGGCCGAATCCTGCGCCGGATCGCTGCATCCACCGAGCCACAGCACGCCCATGACGATGAGTATGCCAAAGCGAGGACCATTCATGTATTTCCCCAATCGATGATTGCTGTGTATTTAGAACCTAACCCAGGACCGGCTCAAGCGCTGTGGGCCGTAGTTGCCCTGGTAGTGCATGGACGTGTGCAGGTAGCGGTCGACAAACAAGGTACCGGATGCCTTGTCCATTTCGTGTTTGATGGGCTTACCTCCACCGGGACTTCAATGATGACGTTGATGTCTTCTGGCGGTTGGTCGCCAATCGGAATGGCGTCGGGATTCATGACGGTACCGGGAGTTGCGAAGGCGTGCATTATTCGAACGCCGCCGCAACGCTGCAAGACAATTTGGCCGGGGTCGTGCGCTCGGCGTTTGCACTGCCCTATCCCCAGCCGGTTTTGCCTGCCCATCAAATTTATTCAAATGTTCCGCTGTGCAGGGTAGATCTATGAGCGCCAGGACACCGAAACCCGGTAAGTGTGTTGACGACCGAATTGAGCGCCATGCTACCCGTCGCCAATCTGGTCGGACTCAAACGTGCCGGGGAATCACTGCGCTTGAATGCGCTGGCCGCACTGGTCATCACGCTGGTCGCCTGGGGCCTCACCGATGCAACGGGCAGCGTCGCACAGTGGATCGCACTCGGGGCGGGTGCATATGTCACTTTTTCATGGGCCCAGTCATTGTCGGTAACTCTATCGTTGATTAGACAATAATTGTCGGTTCGCACCATCTGCGCGTGAAACCAGGCGCATCTCGATGGTTCGACATCAGAAACAATACTTTCAGGCAGGTTGTGTGCCTGAATGTCCCTCCCCAATCGACATCCGTACCTGATAGCATTCACGCTGATGCTCATCTGTTTATCCACAAGTGAGCTTCACCGTCGGGAGGGCGTATGCGCAACAACAGCGAACTCAGTATCAGCAAGAAAAAACAGGATGCGCTGGTACTCCTCGTTTTGATCGCCCTTGGCACGCTGGCCGTGATTTTCCTGACCTGACGGCGGGCCTCCACACATGAGGATGACAACACCAGCATGAACGATATGACCGCTCACGCCGTCCCCTACATGGAACGATCACGCCTGTACTACGAGGCGCAGGGATTCGAGAAGCCCTATGTCTGGGCCACTCATGAAGAGGTTCCCTTGGCACCGCTCGCGAGGGCCCTGGCCGACTGTACGCTCACCGTGATTACCACGGCCAGTCTGTGCGAGCGCCTGCCACTGAAACCGCGCTCGGTCACCTCGGGCGAGACGGCCAACATGCCCGAGCGCCTGTACGCCAACGACCTGTCGTGGGACAAGGAAGCCACACACCTTGAGGATCTGAATTCCTACTTTCCGATCGACCACCTCAATGCATTGGCGGACAGCGGCCGCATCGGCGCGCTCGCCAGGCGTTTCCATTGCGCACCCACCGAGTACAGTCAACGCAAAACGAATGAAGCAGACGCGCCGGACATCCTGGCCCGATGCCAGGAAGACGGCGTCGACATCGCCCTACTGATTCCGTTGTGACCCGTGTGTCACCAGACCGTGAGTCTGGTTGCCCGACACCTCGAGACCGCCGGTATCCCAACCGTCGTGCTGGGTTCCGCGAGAGACATCGTCGAACATTGCGGCGTGCCACGTTTCCTGTTCGTGGATTTCCCTCTCGGCAACCCCTGCGGCAGGCCCTGGGACGAACAGATGCAGCGCAGTATCGTCACCAGCGCACTCGGCCTCTTCGAACAGGCGCAGGAACCCCGCACGACAACGCAAGCGCCCTTTCAATTCAACGACGACGAGAGCTGGCGGCGGCGCTACATGCAGGTGCGCGCTGAGGACGCAGCCGGTCTGGCACGCCGCGGAGCAGAGCTGCGGCGCAGGAGAGCACAGAGCAAAAGCGGCTGAGCATCGCCAGCGGCTACTTCGTCCACGACGCTCAGGCCAGAATGTTGGCCGATACCGCCCACCCGGAAATTGCCCGCCAGTTTCTCACGGCATGCTGCGAGGATGGGTATCCCAGCGCGATACACGATAGCAGAAGGGGCCGCCTGAAGACTCCCGAGCGCCTCCCCCGGCACACAAACGACTCGGGCACCTGCACACCAAAGCGCGGCATAGATGAATATCGGCGCCCCCGGTGCTCATGAAGGCGGGCGCCGCATCGCGCTTGCGTTTGACACGGTGCCCGATCAGAATCGGCGCGTGATCTGGCTGGGACTCGTCATCGCGCTCGCCGCTCCTCCTGCCGCCGTTGGTTCGGGGCTGACCCTCATCGAAGGTATTCGAGTAGGACACCACACGCTTTCGCAAAGACCCACGGGCTGTACCGTCGTTCTCACTGAGGGCGGTGCGGTGGCAGGGGTCGATGTACGGGGATCCGCACCGGGTTCGCGCGAAGTGGCGCTGCTCGCTCCCGTAAACACAGTAGAGCGCGTGCACGCGGTAGTGCTCTCCGGTGGCAGCGCCTTCGGCCTCGATTCCGCGTCGGGCGTCGTTCGCTACCTCGAAGATCGTGACATCGGGCTCGATGTGGGGATCGCCAAAGTGCCTATCGTGCCGGCCGCTATCCTCTTCGATCTGGGAGTGGGTGGTAAACCAGACGTTCGTCCGGGCGCGGATTGCGGCTTTCAGGCTGCCCGAGCGGCAACGTCGGGCGTTATCGCGCAGGGTAACGTGGGTGTGGGCGCGGGTGCCACGGTCGGGAAAAGCAGTGGTCCCGGGCGGGCAATGAAAGGCGGCATCGGTACTGCCGCCATCGAGCTCCCGAACGGGCTCGTGGTTGCTGCGCTGATAGCGGTCAACGCACTTGGTGACGTAATCGACCCGGCCACGGGGGAACTCATCGCCGGTGTCCGTGACGAAAATGGTTCCGGCCTCGCGGACGTGCGCAAGCTGCTGCGCTCCGGGGCATTGGTTCAGGACGGTCTGGGGCGCAACACCACCATTGGCGTGGTGGCGACCAACGCACGGCTCACCAAGACCCAGGCCACCAAGATTGCGCAGATGGCTCACGATGGTCTGGCGCGCGCCATCGTACCGGCACACACACCGTCTGACGGCGACATGCTATTCGCCCTCGCACTCGGCAACTGGAAAGGCGACGCACGGATCTCCACCGTGGGCGCGCTCGCCGCCGAGGCCGTGTCCGCCGCCATACTGAGCGCGATCGCAAATGCGGAAGGCATCCCGGGCTTTCCCGCTGCATCGGACATCAATCCCTGAACGCCTATCTCGTTGCGATTCTCGGCTACTCCGCGGCGCTAATCGGCCTTGGACTCTACGTCGGGCGCCGTGTGAACACGACCGGCGCATTCTTCGTCGCCGGCAGGAGCCTGGGTCCGGTCTTGCTGTTCTCGACACTTCTCGCCGCGAATATCGGCGCCGGTTCGACGATGGGGGCGGCGGGTATCGGCTACACCGAGGGGTTCATTGCATGGTGGTGGGTGGGTTCAGCCGGAATCGGTACCATTCTCCTCGCAATTTGGGTGGGCCCCCGGGTATGGCGAATCGCCAAGGAACACGATTTGCAGACAATGGGAGATCTGCTCGAACTCCGCTATGGCCGCACCGTGCGAGGCATGGTCACCGCCTTGCTCTGGGTCGGCACCCTGTTCGTTCTCGCGGGACAACTCATAGCGGTGGCGTTCGTGTTGCAGGCGGTGGCTGACATTCCAAAGATCTACGGCTGCCTCATCGGCGGTGTAGTGATGACCAGCTACTTCGCCGCCGGTGGACTGCTGTCGTCGGCGTGGGTAAACCTCGTCCAACTCGCCGTGCTCATCATCGGCTTCGCGCTCGTGGTGCCAGTGGCTCTGTCGAGCGTCGGCGGCCTATCCGGGCTTACGGAGGCCACGACCAGCATTGACCCAAATTACACGAATCCATGGCGCGGGGGCTCACCGGCAATGTACTACGTTGCACTTCTGGTGCCTGCGTTCATCGTCTCACCCGGCCTGATTCAGAAAATCTACGGAGCGCGCGACGCACGTACAGTACGTGTTGGCGTCGCAGCGGCGGGCGTTGCATTGCTGATTTTCGCCTCCCTCCCCCCCATACTCGGCGCCATTGCACGGGTCCACTTTCCCGAACTCGAAAGCCAGGGACTGGCACTGCCGACACTTCTCGTCGAACGCATACCACTGCTGTTGGGCGCATTGGGTCTGGCAGCAATCTTCTCAGCAGAAGTCAGTTCCGCGGATGCGATTCTGTTCATGTTGGCCACGTCGTTGTCGAAAGACCTTTACCAGCGCTTTCTACGCCCGGGTGCAACGGACAACGACGTTCTAAGGGTGGCCCGACTCGCCGCACTCGCGGGGGGCGCTCTGGGAGTGGGCATAGCTATCTGGTTCGAAACCATTGTCGGCGCGCTGTCTATCTTCTACTCACTTCTCAGCGTGAGTCTGTTCGTCCCCGTTATAGCCGCCATCCATTCGCGTGACGCGGGACGGCCCGAGGCGTTCGCGGCAATTCTGGCCGGTGTTCTCGCGTTGCTTGCGGTTACCTCGTTGACGGACGGACGAGGCTACGGGACGTGGAACCCGACCCTCATCGCGCTTCTGGTGAGTGGTGTCGCGTTCGGGGTGGTTTTCATTGCGCGCCGGCGATCCTAGTGGTCCATGCGGTAAATTGTGTGACTTGAGGCCGCGCATAGTGTTCGCGTCAACGTCAGCCGACCAGTAGAAACGCAGCGCCGCTTCCGATCATGAGGAGCTTGGCCAGGTGCCTGACCCGCCACGTTGGTGGCAGCCGCTTCTCGAGCAACACGAATCCGGTGATGGCAGCAATCCAGAGCAGGTTCATCACACCACCGACGAACAGCAACAGCATAAGACCCCAACAACAACCGAGGCAGCAGGCGCCGTGGCACACACCGAGCAAGACGGCGCCGAACAACCGCGGGCTGAACTTACCTGCCAGATAAGTGGCTGGGCTTTGACAGTGCCGCACTGGAAGCGGTCATCATCGCAGACAGCAGACCCAACTCATCGAATTCCGCCTGCGTGGTGACGGGATCCACCAATCGGGGTTCCTGTCAATACGCGCTCGCGGAAGAATTTGGCCTCAGCCGTAAACGAATCAAGCATCACAGCTTCGGATCTGGAATTCGCTTCTGTACGGGCGCGCCCCTTGCCCGCATGGAAGCGCGTGCGGCCCTTCGGCCATTTCTGAACAGATTTGCGGAACTCGGGCGCGCGCGTGGTGAGGACGAACGGGTTGCCTCACACCTGCCACGAGGGTTCCACCACCTGTGGCTCGAACTCAACTAGGAAGATTCTGGTTCCAGTGCCCGGTCATGTTTCTGACACACACCAGCGCTTACTGTATCTTCCCCACTACACACATGGCAGGGATCCCACTATGCCCCGCTGGTTGACCTATGTTCTCGTCGCGTTCGTCGTGGTGTCGCTTGGTGTAGCCCTGGCAGCTCCAATCGGCCCTATGCCTGGTATCCGTCTCGGTGGGAATTCGGCCACCGCACCGGCCCGGTGGTCCTCAGCGACTCTACCCGAGGAAGTCCACCTCGCAACCTACGCGGGAACGCTGCCCCACGTCGTAATCATCTGGGTTGTGGAGACTGATAACCGTCTGTACGTCATCGGTGCTCCGGACAGTACCTGGGTGGAGGGGGCTACACGTTCTCCCGATGTTCGGCTGAGAATCGATGAAAACGTATACGACATGCGGGCAACCCGAATCGAATCGAGCCGTCAGGACGTCTTCCAGGCGGCCATAGACCGGTACAAGGACAACTATCCCGAGATCATCGCGGGTTTTCCTCCGATCGCGGAGTTCTCTCAGGGAGCTGCCCTGTTCGAACTTTCCAGACGATAGGACTCCCGCGTCACGGTCCTTGTCTCCAATGGAGGAGGACGTCGATCCGCCGCACGGCAACCCCGCAGTGGCGGAACTAGTCCGGGTTTGATCAGCTATTCGTCGGCGGACAGAAGATCATGACCTGGTCGTGTGCCCGTTTTATAGGTCTCAGCCAGCACCAGTACTCACCTCGTCATGAGCAAAAGCCTGAAAGCTTGACATGCAACCGGCTATCGATTCCGGGAAGGCCAGTTCGAGTCGAGCGATTACGAGTACTTCATGGACATTCCCGCGGGCCACATGAGCACAACCGCGGATGACATGACGCGGTTCATGCTGGCCCATCTCAATCTGGGTACGCTCAATTCCCGCCAGATTCTGAGCACAGAGACAGCCTCGAGGATGCGGGAGCCGCTGTTCGATTCTCATCCAGGCATTTTGCCGATGCTGCACGGGTTGTACCGATCAGATCGAAATGGCCTTGAAATTTGCGGTCATGGGGGCGACGTCAATCAGTTTCACAGCAATCTCTCGCTAATTCCGGAACACAACCTCGACCTCTTTGTTTCCTTCAATTCGGACCCAGGGGCTGGTGCGCGGGGCATACTGGTTGCCGCCTTCATTGATCACTTTCTTGGTGGCGACCACTTGCGCCAGGCACCGCAACCAATCGAGACAGACCTCGAACCCTACACCGGTGAGAATGTTGCGCTGCGAGGAATTACTCGACATTCGAGAAGTTGTCGGCGTTGGTGAACGCCACCACGGTCTCGGCTCAGGACAACGAACTGCTTTTGGTAAACGGAGGTGTCGGTCGCTGGATCCCTACAGCCGAAAATCGATTCAGCGCAAAGTATACGGACCAGACAATGGTCTTCGAGCGGAATGTCGATGGTGTAGTCACTCACATGATTCTCAATACACCACTTGGTTCTCTCAGGCGCATGAATGGCATCGATTCGCCTCGACTCCAGCGCGTACTTCTGGCCGCAGTGCTGATTACAGCTCTGCTCACGATCGTCGGTTACGGGTATCGGGGTTGGCAGCGTGCATCAGGTGAGGTACGCATCCCGAAACGGAACGTGATGATCACCTGGATCCATTGCGTGCTGCTCATCGGGCTCTACGGGTACCTGGTGATGAAACTCAACGGTGACGTGCGGGAGTTCAGCTACGGCATGCCACCTACCACACATGCAGTGATATTGTTGATGTCGGCAAACCTCCTACTGGGTTTTGTTGTCATCTGGCGTTCGGGTCGGCATTGCTCGACTGGTCAGGGTAGTACCATGACCAGGGTTCGTTATATGTTCGTAGCCCTGGCTGCGGTGATCAACACATGGATCTGCTGGTACTTCAACATCATCGCCTATTTGTTTCAGTAGGTGAGAGACCGCTTCCCGACAGTGTTGCGGTAGTGGGCAAGGTCGCTAACTCTATCTCCCTTACAAGTTAGCAAGGCCAACTGAGGAGCGTTTCGAGTAGGAGCAGAACTACGTTCCTTCAGCGAAAAGGAGGTGGCGGCTACTTTGAATCTGCCCGGTCTTGGAATTTAACCGCATCGACCACAAACCGGGTATGAGTCCCCTCGGCGATTTTCTCTTTCGCATCGCGTGCGCTAACCTGGAATTCGAGTTTCCGGCCTTCGACACCAACCACTTCAGCCGTGGCGGTTACTTCCATCCCTTCAGGCGTTGCCGCCAGATGAGTCACATCCAGAGCCGACCCCACCGTCGTAGTGCCGTCCTCCATCCTGCCCTCAAGAGCAGCGACCGCCGTTTTCTCGAGTAACAGGATGAGTTCGGGTGTCGCGAATACGGCAACCGATCCGCTGCCAACACTCACGGCCAACATATCCCTGCTCACTACCTGCCCGAGTTCAGCCGACAGACCAACCAGCGATTCCGACATAGCAACATCCCTTCCATAGCGATCGTATCGAGTATGAAGTGTGATTGGGTGGGTGCCAACGCGCTAACCGACAATCTCTGTCGCTCGCAGGGAGTCGTGTTCGCTCGTACGTCACGTTCATCACCCACGCCGGAGCGCATTTCTACCGTTTCGCGCCGGCAATGGATCGACTTTCCACCCTCATGTACGCCTTTCGCCCGCATCCGCCAAAACCGATCTAGCCATTGCCAATCGGTCCCTTCGACGTACAGGCATTCTATTCCACTGAGTGGCCAGCGCACCGAGCGCGATTGCCAGCACCCAGGCACGCCCGCGCAACCACTCGGCGTCGCTTACGCCACGCCGGCTACGGAACACGTCCCGTGCCGGTGAATCAAACAACTCCAGGCACCATGGAGGTCGACGGTGGGGCCCCCCACAGCCAGACTGCCAAAATCCAGCACGCCACTCAACCGGCCATCGGTGAGCAACAGATTTTCCGCGACAAGGTCGCTGTGATATCAGAGGTCGTCACCTGCTTCGTTAGCTCCTGGCACATGCAGTGCTTCCGACCAGACAGCCAGGGCAAAGCCCAGATCGAGATCGATGCCGTCGATCGAACGGCATCGGTGCCGAGGAGCGCTCAGCGGTCTACCGGCTGGCCCGGGACTTCGTGGGTTCCACCTTCGGCGGCCGGAACGAACTCTACGAACGCTACTACTTCGGCTCGGGAAGCCGCCACATTGGCGCAATGCACCTGAACGCAGACCGGACGCGAGCTAACGAGCTCGTAAATCGAATGCTCGTCTGACCAGCAGGGAAGCAGGAGATAGCGAAGGCACGCCAAGAACGACGACCACGCTGCTGCCCGTCCCCTTTTCGCCCCTGCTTGAGGAGGAACGTCACTCGTCTAGAATCGCTACGGCGCGTGTCCATCCTGCCGAGGCCCCCCGGATCTTGTGGGGAAAGCAGGAGACAGTGAAGCCGTACGCCGGCAGCACTTCCAGGTTGTGCATCTTCTCGATGTGACAGTAGCCGATCTCGCGGCCGGCTTTGTGCCCCTCCCAGATAATGCTGGCATCACCGCTCACCTCGTATTTCTCACGGGTGTACTCGAAGGGCGCATCCCAGCTCCAGCCGTCAATGCCGGTCACCCGCACACCCCGTTCCAGCAGATACAGGGTTGCGTCGTGCCCCATACCGCAGCCGTATGACACGTAGTCGTTCTGGCCATAGCGCTTACCCGCTGCCGTATTGACTAGCACGATATCGAGCGCTTTCAGCTCATAGCCGATGCGTGCGAGTTCCTTCCGCACGTCCTGTGCCGTGACCACGTAGCCGTTCGGCTTATCGCGAAAATCCAGCTTCACCCCGTCGCCGAAGCACCATTCCAACGGAACTTCGTCGATGGTGATGGCGCGCTCACCGCCGTTCATTGTGGAAGCGAAGTGATAGGGCGCATCGAGGTGCGTGCCGTTGTGGGTGCTGAGCTGCACACGCTCGACCGCCCAGCCTTCGGCATCGGGCAATTCTTCGGCGGTGACTCCGGGAAAGGAGGCGACCATACCAGCAATGCCCTGCTGGTGATCGATGTAGGTGATCTCTGGCTGCATGCCGGGCGGGTCAGAAATGACGTCGCTCTCCAGGTAGATGGAAAGATCGATGAATCTGCGTGCCATAGCCCTGTCCTGTCTGGGGAGATCAGAGTTTACCTGTGCTCACGTGTGTTTGATCTGACCGGGTAGGAAGATCGTGTCGACCAAATCGACTTCACCCTTGAGAATAGTCTACCCGTCCTACCCGTCCCCTTTTCGCCAGTTTACTTTCGGCTGCTCTGAGGTTTAGCACCCTGAAGCCGAGCTTCACCTGCATGACGGCCCCAGCGCGGTGGATGTGGTGATGCGTCAGAACAATCTCCCTCAGGCAATAGATGCGGCCAACCAGAGCTCGACCATCTCTTGTGCCTGCGAAAAAAACCGGCATCAGAATTCGTCAAACCAGTGC
>DCWG01000067.1:0-19813 GCA_002327525.1 Gammaproteobacteria bacterium UBA2168
ATCTTCATCGCCTCAGCCACGGTCGCAAGATAATCGGGCGAATTGTGCCCCATGCCGGTCAGATCAAAGTGCTCGAGAATATTGAGCATCTCCAGAACCATGGCGCCGCCGCCAGGCAGTTGGTTGGTGGCAATGCGATGGCCGCGATACTCTCCCCACAGCGGTCGGGCATCGATAGTCTCGTACTGACCGAGATCCGCCAGGGAGAGCAGCGCACCGTTGGTACGCATGTCAATATCTATCTCGCGGGCGATGCCACCCTCATAGAAGTCCTCCACGCCATGCTCTGCTATACGCCGGTAGGTTCGCCCCATGTCCGGGTTGCGGTGCAACTCACCCGCCTTTCGAATTCGCCCTTCATCCGTGGTGTAGATTTTTGCTGTCGCCGGGATGCGCGTAAGCCGCTCACCGTGCGGAACGCGTCCGGCGACTTCCACCAGGTTCCAGTAGCTCGCCACGTGCGGACGCACGATGAAGCCGTTTTCGCAATACTCGATCGCGGCGGGCAGGAGATCCCCAAGCGTCAGATTGCCCCAGCGTTGCAACGCCTCGGCAAACGCCTTCAGTGATCCTGGCACCGTGATGGAGCCATAGCCCAGATCATTGACATGCCCCTTCAGAATGAATCCGAAACCGTCCTCGGTCTCGGCCACGATTTTATCCGCCCACATGTCGGCGGTGGCGGCCAGCGGCGCTGCGCCGTGGAAATCGATGAAGCAGTGCTCTGCGCGCTCGGGCAGATAGACGTGCAGGGAACCGAATCCCGCGATACCGCACATCTGCGGGTCCACCGCCGTCTGCACCAGTGCACAGGCAATGGCGGCGTCTACCGCATTGCCGCCACGCTTCAGCGCCAAAGCACCGGCTTCCACAGCCTCCGGTTGTGGGGCGCTCACCATGCCGTGAGTTGTCTGACTAGTGCTCATGGTTGTACACCGACCCAGCTTTCATCACCATCGCGATAGTCCTCGACCACCTCGACGATACGTTCGCCCTCCACAACGATGGAGCGCTCTTCCAATACCTCCAGCATCTCCACGTCCACCATGCGTCCCGCATGAATCACCAACTCGGCGTATGCGGCAGTTGGGTACACCTGCCCACAGACACCTGCCCGCAGACACACACGCCGAGCACCAGCCAGGACCATCTCGTCATTTCTTCCCCCTCTGCTTCAGCTTGTCATTCTACCTGCCCCGGGATCCAATACGGGGACTCCACAGCTCACGCACCTATACAAGGCACTCCCAGGTCCGGATAATTGTTTGTTTGTGCTTGATTTTAGGGGAAAAGGTGCCCGACATAGCGAAAATGGCCGAATCGGTGGAGGCGCTGAAGGCGCACTTCGAGGAACACCGTTACATCTGCAGCGATCAGGTTGCCACAGCAGTGTATCTCGCATTCCACCTGCGCAAACCCGTACTCGTCGAGGGCCCACCCGGCGTCGGTAAGACCGAGCTTGCGAAGACGACCTCGGAGATGTTCGACCTGCCCCTCATCCGCCTGCAGTGCTACGAGGGACTCGATGAAGCCAAGGCAATCTATGAGTGGAAATACGGCAAGCAGCTCCTCTACACGCAGGTGCTGAAGGAAACCCTGGACGAGGTTCTGCAGGGTGCCCAGGGTTTCGCCGAATCGGTCGGCCGCCTGCACGAGTTCGGCGATATCTTCTTCTCCGAGGAATTTCTCGAACCGAGGCCGCTGTTGAAGGCTCTGCGTGAGGAAGACGGCTGCGTGCTGTTGATCGATGAGGTCGACAAGTCCGATCACGAGTTCGAGTCGCTGCTGCTGGAGATTCTCTCCGACTATCAGGTCTCCATCCCGGAGATCGGTACGGTGAAGGCAACCAAGGAACCTCCGATGGTGTTCCTCACCTCCAACAACACCCGGGAGATCTCAGATGCACTAAAACGGCGCTGCCTGCACCTGTACATTCCATTCCCGGATGTGGATATCGAGCAACGTATCATTCATGCCCGCGTGCCGGACATTCCGGAGGAGCTGCGCCGGCAGTTGGTGACCTTCATTCAGGAACTGCGGGATCTGGACCTGAAGAAGGTCCCGGCAATTTCCGAGACCATCGACTGGGCGCGCACGCTGCTACTGCTGCATACGGAGACTCTGGACCCACAACTGGTGCGCGATACACTGAACGTGATCCTCAAGTTCCAGGAGGACATCGAAAACGTGGACAGCGAAATCACGGCCATCACCAGCAAGGCGCTGAAGAGCTAGACCCGCGTGGACAGAACGCTCGCCAATTTCATCCGCGCGCTTCGCAACGCCGAGGTGCGCATTTCCACCGCGGAGACACTCGACGCGTTCTCCTGTGTGGAACTGGTGGGCTATGAAGACCGTGCGCATTTGAAGCGCTCTCTGTCCCTGGTTCTGCCAAAAACGGAAGACGAGAAAGAAACGTTCGACAGCACGTTCGATCAGTTCTTCAAGTACACGGACGTGCAGGGCGAACGTGCCGCAACCCAGAGTGAGGCTGATGACGGCGATGCTGCCGAAGGCGAGGGTGGCGAAGGCGAAGGCGAGGGTGGCGAAGGCGAAGGCGGCGGCAGCGCCGAGGCGCAGAACCGCGGCCAGCAGACAGGTGGTAAAAAGAAGAAAAAGTCCAAGGGCAACGCCTATCTTGGTGAAGAGGAAGAAGAGGAAGATCTCGGCCCGGGTGAGATGACCGATGCCCAGTCCCCGCTCGGGGCGCTGTTGATGCAGAACTCGCGCGTGGAACTCACCGTCGCCATGTCCGAGGCCGGTGAGAAGGTGGACGTACGCGAGATACAAGTGTTCACGCAGAAGGGCCTGTACACGCGCCGCATCATGGACGAGATGGGCCTGGCCGGTCTCAACCGCGAGATTTCGGACGCCCGCGATTCCAACAACGTCTCACAACGCCGTATGGGACAAGAACTGAAGCGCCGCCGCGAATGGCTGCGCGACCAGGTACGTGACTATGTGGAACGCCAGTTCTTACTTCACGCCGATGCCACCGGCAAGCGCCTGCGCGAAGAACTGCTGCGCAAGGTAAAGCTCTCGAACGTGGAACATCGCAGCTTCCGGCTCATTCAGGAAATCGTCTACAAGATGGCGAAGAAGCTGGCCGCCCTGCACTCCCGCCGCAAAAAGGTGTTCAAGCGCGGCCAGATCAACATTCCGCGCACGCTGCGTTACAACATGGCCTACGACGGTGCTATTTTCGACCTGAAATGGAAGTCGGTGAAAATCGACCGGCCCAAGGTGTTCGCAATATGCGACGTATCCGGATCGGTGGCCAACTACAGCCGCTTCATGCTGATGTTTCTGTACAGTCTCGAAGAGGTCATGCCCAAGGTACGCTCGTTCGCCTTCTCATCAGACCTGGCCGAGGTCACTGATCTGTTTGATCGCAACAATCTCGAGGACGCCATCGCCAAGACCCTGCGCGACTACGCCGGCGGCTCTACAGATTACGGTCAGGCTTTCCAGGACTTCAAGCGGTTGTGTCTGGACGGCATCGACCATCGCACCACCATCATCATCCTGGGCGATGCACGCAACAACTACGGCGATCCGCGCGCGGAAATCCTCAAGGAGATGTACGACCGCTGCAAACGCCTAATCTGGCTGAATCCCGAAAGCCGCAATTCATGGTATGTGGGAGATGCGGAGATGCGCCGCTATTCCGCTTATTGCCATCAGGTGGACGAGTGCAATTCACTCATGCATCTGGAGCGTGTTGTGGGTAATCTCCTGCGGACGGTTACCTGATCTCCTGGGTGGCTCGTCCAACCGGCTGGCGGCCGGATACCCACCGGGGACCACCATGAGCGATATCACAAGCAGCGAAGACGGCTTTACCCGCACCGCCGGCAGACAATTGGCACTGTTTTTCCTGATGGCCATCGGCGGTGTCGCGGCTTTGATGTGGGTGCTGTCCATCGCCGCTTCGCTCACCAGTTCGGGCACCACTACCTCGCAGGCAGTGGATGCGGAAACCGGCACCGTTACTATCGCCTTCACCACAGAACCGCCGCAGCTCGACAGCACGCTCGCGACAGACATGCAGAGCGGTATGGTGCTCGGCCACGTGATGGAGGGGCTTCTCACTTACGATGCAAACAACGAGATTGCCCCGGGTGTGGCCGAGCGTTGGGAGATCGGCGAAAACGACGCCACGTTCTGGCTTCGCGAGGATGCTCGCTGGAGCGACGGCGAGACGGTCACCGCACACGACTTCGTGTTTGCCTGGCGCACTGCGCTGGATCCGAAGCGGGCATCCGAATACGCTTTCATCCTTTATCCCATAAAGAACGCGGAAGCAGTCAACACCGGCAAGTTGCCGCTGGACGCACTCGGCGCACAAGCGGTGGATGACCGCACACTCACCGTGCAGTTCGAACGCCCGCTCGCCTACTTTGACAAGCTGGTGGCATTTACCACCTATTTACCGGTACGGCAGGATTTCTTCGAAAATACCGACGGTAAGTACGGGGCCGACGCGGACAAGCTGCTCTACAACGGCCCGTTCATGATGACCAGTTGGGTGCATGGCGCATCCTTGAGGATGGACAAGAACCCCCACTACTGGAACCGCGACAAGGTGAAGCTCAACACCATCAACGTCGGCTACATCACACCGGATCCCAACGCACGCCTGAATCTCTTCAAGGACAACAACATCGCCCTGTCCGGGCTCACGGCCGAAAACCTGCCCAGTGCCCTCGAAAACCGCTGGCAGATACACCGCTTCGTGGATGGCTCCGTGTTCTTCATCGAGTTCAATCACCGTGAAGACCGGGTTACTCGAAATCTGAATCTGCGCAAGGCCATGTTGCTGGCGCAGGATTCCGCAGAACTCGTGTACAAGGTGACCAAGATTCCGGGCTATCTGCCCGGCGCGAGCCTTTTCCCGACCTGGCTCATGGGCGTGGACAAGCCGTTGAGGGAAGAGTATCCCGCTAATCTACCGAGAATGGATCTCGAACTCGCTCGTCGTCACCTGGACCTTGCGAAACGAGAACTGGGCGTGGATCAGATTCCGCCGTTGACGTTCCTCACCGGCGACAATCCCATCAGCAACATTCAATCCGAGTATTTCCAGGCCGTGTTCAAGAAAAATCTCGGCCTCGATGTGAAAATCGACAAGCAGATCTTCAAGCAACGTCTGGCGAAGATGACCTCGGGCGACTTCGACCTGGTGCTCGCCGGTTGGGGGCCCGACTACAACGACCCGCTCACGTTCGGTGACCTGTTCGCTTCCTGGAATCTCAACAACCGCGGACGCTACGCCAACCCGGAACTCGATAGGCAGGTACGCATCGCGCAATCTTCTCTTGATCCTAAAACCCGCATGGATGCGTTTGGACAGATTCAGCAAATTCTCATCGACGACGCGGTAATTATCCCGAACTACGAGCGTGGCTCGGTTTACGTCACGCATCCACACGTGAAGGGCGTACTGCGGCGGGTGATAGGCGCGGATGTCGACTACACGCGCGCCTGGATCGACACCGGTGCGTAATAGGCTGCTGATGGATCCAGCGTTTCAAATGTCTAACTAGAATGTGGCGATACACCCTCAAACGACTCATCCAGGGCGTGATCACGGTCTGGTTCATCGCCACGGCCACGTTCTTCGCCATGCACAACGTCCCTGGCGATCCTCTCGCCAACGACAAGGCCGTCACCGAGGAAATCCGGGCCAACCTGGAGGCCAAGTACGGGCTCGACCGCCCCATTGGTGAGCAATACGCCATCTACATGAAAAACCTGGTTCGAGGTGATTTCGGCATTTCATTCACCCAGCAGAACCGGGAAGTGAACGACATAATCAAGGAGCACTTCCCCATCTCGGCCACCCTGGGCATCCTGGCGGTGATATTCGCAGCACTCGGCGGCGTGTTGTGGGGGGCGCTGACCGCGTTGTACCGCAACAAGCTGCCAGACATCATCATCATGTTTCTGGTCATTCTCGGCATCTCGGTACCGAGTTTCGTGTTCGCGGGTCTCGGTCAGCTGGCGCTGGTGAACCTGAATGACCTGCTCGGGCAATCGATCCTGCCCGTCGCTGGCTGGGGTACCGTGAGCCACATGCTCGTGCCATCCCTGGTGCTCGGCCTGGGCACCATGGCCTATCTGACGCGACTCATGCGCTCCTCCATGCTGGAAGTAATCAGTGCGGACTACATCCGTACCGCCAAAGCCAAGGGTCTGCCCGCAACTCGTATCTTCACGCGGCACCAATTGCGTAACGCCATACTGCCGGTGATCACCGTACTCGGGCCAGCCATCGCCGCCATCACCACCGGCGGATTCGTAGTGGAGATGGTGTTCGCCATACCGGGCCTCGGCCGCTACTTCGTGCAGGCCGTCCAGCAACTCGATTACACGGTGATCATGGGCACCACAGTGTTTTACGGCGCGTTTTTGGTGTTCATGGTCATCGTCGTGGACCTCGTCTACGGACTGGTAGACCCCAGAGTGAGGCTGGAGTAATGGCGGAAGCCGGCCTCACATCCACCGATTTCGAGCGCATCGAACAGAGCGCCGCCATTCAGGCCATCACCCGGCCTTCCCTGTCCTATTGGCAGGATGCCTGGATCCGGTTGAAAGACAACCGTCGCGCCCTTTACTCGTTGTACCTGATCATCGCCCTGCTGATGTTCACTATTGCCGGTCCCTGGGTATGGCGCATCGATCCTGGCGCGCAGGACGTAGATCAGATCAGCCAACCTCCGGGCACGGACCGCAAAGCGACGGTGGTGGAGCCCTTCGTACCCTGGGACGGTACCACCCTGATCGATACCGGCACGGGGTTGCGCCTGGCGCAGCCCGCCACGACCCAGGCCGTACGTATTCAGTGGGACCCGCTGACGAGCACAGGCACTTACCGCGTCTACCGAAACATCTTCCCGTTGGGCGAGGAGCGCGCCTTCGGTCTGCCACTGGCCGAGGTGTCGGGCAGCGACGGGCTCTATTTCGAAGATCGTCTGGATCTGCGCCCCGGAACCTACCACTACGCCGTCGTGGTGCTCGATGAATTCGGCGGTCCCGGTGAGCGGTTCGAGACTCTCGAGGTTGAGCTAACGCGCGTCATCACCGTCTATGAAGCGCTCGCCAAGGGTCTGGTGGCCTCGACCAACGATATCCGGATCGGAGACGAGGTGAAGCTCGCACTGCATCCATTCGGCACCGACTACCTCGGCCGCGACATGCTGGCACGCCTCATGGCGGGAGCGGGGGTGTCGCTGTTCATCGGTATCTTCGCGCCCTTTCTGTACGTATTGCTGGGTGTCGTCTACGGCGCAACGGCGGGATTCATCGGCGGGCGAACGGATCAGGGGCTGATGCGCTTTGCCGACTTCGTGGTCGCACTCCCGTTTCTGCTGTTCATGATTCTGTTCAAGATCGTGTTCGGCATCGGCCCGGGTGAGAGCGGCATCATGCCAATGCTGCTGGCCCTGGTTATTCTGGCATGGCCTGCAACGGCACGCCTCGTGCGGGGGCAGATTCTGCAGATCCGCGAGGAAGGCTACATCAGCGCCTGCCGTTTGTTGGGAGCGAAAACCACGTATTTGGTGGTACGTCACATGATCCCTAACACCATGGGTGTGATACTGGTGACGCTGACCTTTGCCGTACCCAGCGCCATCTTCACCGAGGCATTTCTGTCGTTCATTGGTATGGGCGTCGCCCCTCCCACGCCGTCCTGGGGCAGCATGTGCAACGAGGGGCTGAAGACCATGCTCACCTACCCCCATGAGCTGGTGTTTCCCGCACTTTTCATCAGCATCACGGTGCTCGCCTTCAACTTACTCGGTGACGGGCTCCGAGACGCACTCGATGCGCGGATGAGGAGCCGCGAGTGAGCCGCCTTCTGGAAGTAGACGATCTGTCGGTCGAGTTCGATACTTATGGGGGTATCGTCAAGGCGGTGCGCGGTGTGAGCTTTTCCGTGGATTCCGGCAAAACGCTAGGAATCGTAGGCGAATCGGGCTGCGGCAAATCGGTGACCGTGCAAAGCGTCATGGGACTCATTCCGATGCCGCCCGGTCGCATAACCTCCGGTAGCGCACGCCTGCGTGGTCAGGACATTCTCGGCCGCAAAACCATCGACGGCGAGGACATCCGCGGCGCCGAGATCGGGATGATTTTCCAGGATCCAATGACCTCGCTGAACCCGACAATGACCATCGGCGATCAGATTGCCGAAACGCTCGAAGTTCACCGCGGACACAGCAAGCAGCAGGCATTCGCACGAGCGGTGGAGCTACTCGAGATGACACGTATTCCCGAGGCGGCGAAGCGCGCGAAGCAATATCCGTTCGAGTTTTCCGGTGGCATGCTGCAGCGCTCGATGATTGCCATGGCAATTGCTTGCGAACCCGCAATTCTGATCGCCGACGAACCGACGACGGCATTGGATGTGACCATTCAGGCACAGATTCTCGATCTGATGAATGACCTGCAGCGGGAAACCGGCATGGCCATCATTCTGATAACTCACGATCTCGGCGTTGTGGCTCGCATGGCCGATCAGGTCACCGTGATGTATGCGGGACAGATCATCGAGAAGGGTGCCGTCGACGACGTGTTCTACCGCTCCTCCCATCCCTATACACTGGGGCTCAGAGCGGCCATGCCCACCAACGATCCCGACGCCCAGCATCGCCTCACGCCCATCGACGGCAGCCCGCCAGATCTTTTCCATCCCCCACGAGGTTGCGGCTATTGCGCCCGTTGCCCGTGGGCTATGCGCGTCTGTGAGTCTCGCAATCCCGATCCATTCCACATCAACGAGCAACACTATTCGCGCTGCTGGCTGCAGCATACAGACGCAGGGGAACCGGCGGAGGAGTTGTACTACGGGAGCGGCGCTTGAAGGATCTGTTGGTTACCGATCACCTCACCAAGTACTTCGATATCGGTCACGGTCAGCGCGTGCATGCCGTGGACGGAGTGAGCCTCGCTATCGCTGAGCAGGAGATCCTCGGGCTGGTGGGAGAATCCGGATCCGGCAAATCGACTTTCGGCAAGACCATTCTCGGGCTGCACGACAAGACCTCAGGCACGGTCACGTATCGCGACGAACTGCTGCCCGCGCGCTATGTACCGAGAGATTTTCAGCGCCACTCGAAAAACATGCAGATGATCTTTCAGGATCCCTATTCTTCCTTGAATCCACGTATGACCGTGGGTGAGATCATCGGTGAGGGCCTGAAACTGCACACTCGATTGAGCACCGCCCAGGTCCGCGAGTCGGTAGCCGATTGGCTGGTCCGGGTCGGGTTGGAACCCGACCACATGTCTCGCTACCCGCACGAATTCTCCGGTGGACAACGCCAGCGCATCGGCATCGCCCGCGCTTTGGTGCTGGAACCGGAATTCGTGGCCTGTGACGAGCCCATTTCGGCACTCGATGTGTCCGTGCAGGCACAGGTGGTAAATCTGCTGTACGAGCTGAAAGCCTCCATGGGTCTGACGCTACTGTTCATCGCTCACGACCTGTCGATGGTGCGTTACGTAAGCGACCGCATGGCAGTGATGTACCTCGGCTGTGTGGTGGAGGTCGGGCCTGCCGACAAGGTCTTTTTCGAGCCGAAGCATCCATACACTGAAGTGCTCATCGGCTCGAACCCGGAGCCGGACCCCCGCTCGGAGCGCTCACGGCCGTCCACGGCTATCCAGGGTGAGATCCCGTCGCCTGTAAACGTTCCACCAGGCTGCCGGTTCGCCAATCGTTGCCCGAAGGTCATGGACACCTGCCGAGACAACACACCTGAGTTGATCCCGCTGACCAATACGGGCGACCGCGCCGTGGCCTGCCACCTCTACGAGAATCCCTAAGGGGGAACTCTCTCCAGATGGGGACGGGTACACTTTTTGGTCCAGTGCCGTCGTCCGATTACCGATCTGGCGGACAGGCAGTGTCTACGAAGTAGCAACTACAGACCCTTCTGAACTCTCTAAGATCTCCACACTCAGCGTTTCGACATGGATCACCGATATAGCCCGGCTACCACGCATCGACCTTCCTGGAACAGCTCAACATGTTGTTCAACGCGGCCTTGATCGCTCAGCGTGTTTCTGCACCGACCTAGATCGCTGCTTTTACCTTTCCAGCCTACAGAGAGCAGCCAGCCAGAGCGACTGCCAGCTGCACGCGTACATTCTGATGACCAACCATGTTCACCTATTGGTCACGGGGGAGCGTCCGCGCGCGGTCTGCGCAATGATGCAGAGTCTCGGCACTCGTTATGCGCAGTATTTCAATGGGCGATACACGCGTACCGGTCCACTCTGGGAGGGACGTTTCAGCTCCAGCCCGGTTGAGTCGAATGGCTACGTCATTCGTTGTTAGCGATACATCGAGCCGAACCCCGTTCGAGCACGCATGGTGGATCACCCTCGTGACTACCGTTGGTCAAGCGTGCACTCAAACGCGTATGGACAGATCGACCCTTTGCTCGTTCCGCATCATCCTGCGTACCTAGCGCTGAGCGAGCACTCGGACAGCCCGACGGCACAAGTACCGAGATAAACTGCAGGAGACCGTGTCACCTTTGGAGCTCTCTGCGATTCGAAATCAGGTCCATCAGGGGAAGGCACTGGGATCAACCAGATTTCAGCGGCAGATCCAAGCGCTAGTGGGAAGGCCGGTTTGGCTTGAAGCCGATAGGCAGGCCTACGAATCGGTGAAAGTGTACCTGTCCCCATTTCCTTCCATTTCCGCCCAATTAAAAAAGGGGCGCCGAAGCGCCCCTTTTGAAACGTAGAGAGCTGGTCTCTACTGAAAGGCTCCAAACTTCCATTGGAACTCAAGACCCCACATGCGGGGGTTGGTGGGCTCGACCACGCGACGGTGACCCTGCGATTCACCGTAGTCGAACTGGTTGCGTACACCGATCTCGTCGAGGATATTGTTGACGAATGCCGACACACCCCACTTCTCATCGGCACTGTTCCAGCTCACACGAGCATCCCAACGCCAGAACTCCGGCGCGAGCGACAGCGGGCTTTCCGGCACGGGCCGGCCCGCTGCCTGAAACTCACCCGTATAGGCGATGGACGTAAGGAAGGTCATCTTGCCCATGTCCCCCATCTGCCGGACGTACTCCGCCCAGGCGGTGGACTTGTGCTCCGGAACCCGAGGCAGCGGCTCGCCCTCGATACCGAAGTTGCGTTCGGCAACGGTGAAGATGCCGGCAGGTGCGTACGGGTTGTTGCCATCGACCACACCCCTCGTGCCGGTAGTAGGCTCGACCAACTCGTCGTCGTATTCGGCGTCCGTGTAGCTGTAGTTGAAGCCAATCGTCAGGTTGTCCGTGGCGAGCCACAGGCCTTCGATCTCGAAACCAATGGTCCGCGCCGCGGGGGCGTTACGCACTGAGGTGCTCACGCCCGTGAAGGAAGACACGGAGTACTGCAGGTGTACGCCCTCGTAGTCGTAGTAGTACAACGACCCATTCAACTGCAACGTGCCGTCCAGCAGCTGGCCCTTGTAGCCGAGCTCATAGGCGGTGATGTCCTCGGGATCGTAAGTCGGAATGAACGAGAAGTAACCCAGGTTGAATCCGCCTGCGCGATAACCGGTCGTGACGGAAAAGTACACCAGGTCGTCATCGGTGGGCGTGTAGTCGATGTTCACCCGCCAGGTGGTCTCATCGAAATCGTTCTCGATCGAACGGTAGATGGACCGGCTGAAGGGAACACCTCGGCCGCGCAGCGTATCGAAGTCGAGGACCGAACCGTCGGCAGCCAGACCACCCGTGACATTCTGATTGTACTCAGCGAGAGTCAGCGCGCCATCACTATTGCCGTCTCCACACGCCGCAGCGCCGGCGTTGGCGACACAGGTCCCCAGTGCCGACATGGACTCCTGGTAGAGAAAGAGATTCTCCTCCGCTTCCTTGTCGTCCTCTGCATAACGTACACCGAGCGTCACAGCGAACAGATCGTTGATCTGCCACTCACCCTGCAGGTAGACGGCCCAGGCCTCGGTCCGGTTTTCCGTATCCCAGATGAAGGTGGTTCCGTCGGATACCGGGCCGTGGTCGACCCTGCCGTTGTTGTGCAGGTTGTCACCGAGCCAGGCACCGTCGGCGAAATAGACTTCCTTGATGTTCGGGTCACTGAACGACGGAATCGCAATAGCACCAGCAAGGTTGGGCACGACACCAGCCTTACCCAGATCCTGCGCGGTCCGATGACTCACTTGCATAGCCCCGATGTACAGGAACGCCGTCGCGTCGCCGCCCAGATAGGCACTGGGTCCGGCAGCCCCGTATTGCGCGGCATCCGTGTAGCGCGACCACGAATCGGGCGAATAGAAGTCCAACTGCTGGTCGATGTCGTTCTTATAGTAGAACGCACCACCGGTCAGCGTGATGTCCTCACCGATGTCGTAGAACACCTGAATCTCGTGCTGCAGGTTCTCGTTCTCCTGAGCCGCGTAGAACTGCTGGTCGTGCGGCAGTCCGGTGCGGTCGTCTTCCGTGGTGCGGTCGTAGAAATAGTCAGTGTATGCACCGATGTATTTCAGCGTCAGGTCATCCATGACATCCCACGTGACATTCAGGTAAGCCGCCTGGTGGTCGAAGAACTCGTCCTGATGGCCGTTGGTCCAGCCTTTCAGGTCGTCGCCCTCCAGGTCGTCAGGCAACCCCGTGCCGTCGCCATGAATGGTGCGGTCAGCCAGAGCCTGCAAAGCGTCATCTCCAAACGCCTGATAGGCGTAGTTAGGACGCCCGAAACCGCTGGTCGCGGTGCCGTCCGCGGCAACCCCGACCGAGTCCACGCCGCCAACGATGGGCTGCGCGTACTTGGTTACGCCGTTCAACGTGAACGCATACCACGGGTTGGCCGAATTGATGTACGGGGTCGCCGCCAGTCCCGCCGGGACGATACAACCCGGTGTGGAGCGGTCGGTTGCACTCGCGCACATCGCCGCGCCCGGGGCGGTGGGATCCTGAATGGGCCGCCAGCCGTGGAATGGAACACTGGTCCAGCGTTCACCACCGTTGACCGGATCGCGCATGCCGCCCTGCTCACTGACCACCAGAGCACCGGCGCCCTGGGCACCGGACATCATGCGACGGTAGCTGCGTTCGTTGCCGCGCAGGTATACGGACAGATTGTCCATCGGTGTGAACTCAAGCGACAGCGTGTAGTTTTCATCGCCCCAACTGTTGATATCCGGATTTCCCGGTTGCACGTCATCAAAGAAGCCGTCACGCGTACGCTTCACACCGGTGGCCCTGGCGTTGAGCAGGCCTGGAATGAGCGGTCCGGATATCATCGTGAAGATTTCCTTGGTGTTGTAGCTGCCGACGATGGCCTTCACTTCGCCCTCGAACTCGTCGGTGGGCTTCTTACTGTGAAAGTTCACAGCACCGCCCACACCATTGCGCCCATACAGGGTTCCCTGTGGTCCACGCAGCACCTCGATGCGCTCGATGTCGAACAGACCACCCTCGGTGGACGCGATACCGAAGTCCTCGGAGTACGCCCCGTCATAGTAAGTTGCAATACCCGGGTCTCCGCCCAGCGCCCGAAACAAACGTCCAACACCCCGAATGGAGAGGTCGTACGGCTGAATGGTGGTCGCAGGAATGTAGTTCTGCAGGTCTTCCTGGTTGCGAAGCCCGAAATTCTCGATGAACTCACCGGTAAATGCGGTTATAGATATAGCGGTGTCCTGAACAGTCGATTCCCGCCGTTCCGCGGTAACCACCACCTCTTCGATCTGCCGCCCTTCGGCCGCTATCGCAGATGTTGTGAACCCCGGAATCAGCAGTACTGCTGTCAGCAATACGCCGCTGCCACGTAAAACCCGTGAAAGCATGGTTTTCCCCTCCAACTCTCTATATTTGCCAGGACCCTTTCGCGGACCCTGCTTTGCGCCGCACGGGACTTCCCACCGTACGCGGCATTTCCATTATCTGGGCGAGCCAGCACCTCTCCTTAGATCGCGACTCACACGATTCGCCCCATTCGGTTATAAGGCTCTCTTGGCAGGGTGTCAACGTGGAATTACAGGGCTGCCGTAAAGAGAATGGTCCAAGTCGCACTTTTTCCGCATACGCAATACGGACGTATCGCGCGTGAAACGATGGAGTTTCTGCAGCGGCGCCCAGACGAGATCATGAGATTCGGCGCTCACGCGGTATGCGTCACTGCGTGCAAGGAATGCGTAGCGCACGTCGAAATGCTGGTGCCCAGGCTCGTCACCGCGCGCCGGAATATCGTGAATGTCCACATCGAACGCAGCGCGGCTGAGCGCTTCCAGTTCGAGCCCACTTTCTTCCGTTCCTTCCTTCCAGGCCACCGCCAGGGGGTCGGGATCGCCGTCGCTGTGTCCGCCCGGTTGCAACCAACGGTCTAGTTTCTTGTGGTGCGTGAGCAGCACGGCATCGCGCGCCTGATTGACGATCCACGCGCTGCCGGTTACATGCCCGGGAAGACAATCTCTGTGAAAGCAGCGCGGCTGCTGTTTCACGAAGGCGATGAAACGCTCGACCATGTCGCTCTCTTGAGGATAGCGGACCAGGTAGCCCTCGAGCGTCGCGATCAGTTTGCTTCGATGCATGCGGTTGCTATTCTGCGAGGTAAGAATTTCTACCATAGTAGGGGACACTCATGATCGCAGTCATCGCAAAACTCAATGTGGCCAAGGGCAAGGAAGCCGAGTTCGAGGAGGTCATGCTCTCACTCGCAACACAAGTACGCGCAAAGGAACCGGGTAACGACCTCTACACGCTGTGTAAGGACGATGACGGCAACTACGTCGTCATGGAACTGTACAAGGATGACGAGGCTCTGGCAGCCCACGGTCAGTCGGAGCACTTCAAGGCATCGGGCGCCGCCTTCCGCGGTCTCATGGCCGGTGCACCCGAGATCACGAGAATGGAAGTAGTCGGCTAGCGCTACTTCCGCTCGATCTCGAACAGCTCGGCTAGCTGATCCGTCATCGCGCCGCCGAGCTGCTCCGCATCCGTGATGGTAACCGCGCGACGGTAGTGGTGCGTGACATCGTGACCGATGCCGATTGCGATCAGCTCTACCGGAGAGTGGCTTTCGATGCTGTCGATGGCGTATTTCAGATGCTGTTCGAGATAGTTGCTCGGATTGACCAGAAGCGTGGAATTGTCCACCGGTAAGCCGTCCGAGATCACCATCAACACCTTGCGCTGTTCCGTGCGCGTCACGATGCGGTTGTGCGCCCAGATGAGCGCTTCACCGTCGATGTTCTCCTTCAGCAGTTCCTCGCGCATCATCAATCCGAGATTGCGCCGGGTGCGGTGCCACGTGTCGTCCGCCGCCTTGTATACGATGTGACGCAGGTCGTTCAACCGGCCCGGGGTGGACGGCTTGCCCGCGGCTATCCAATTCTCCCGCGACTGCCCACCACGCCACGCGCGCGTTGTGAAACCAAGAATCTCCACGCGTACGGAACAACGTTCCAGCGTGCGTCCGAGAATGTCCGCGCACATGGCGGCGATCGTGATGGACCGTCCGCGCATGGATCCCGAACTGTCGATCAGCATCGTCACCACCGTATCACGGAACTCCATCTGCTTTTCCTGCTTATAGGCAAGCGGGTTCATCGGGTCCACGATCACCTGTGCAAGGCGCGAGGCATCCAGTATGCCTTCCTCCAGATCGAACTCCCAGGTGCGGTTCTGTTTCGCCATGAGGCGCCGCTGCAGGCGGTTGGCGAGTTTGGAGGTAGCGTGTTGCAGCGCCACCAACTGCTGATCCAGCAGGGCTCGTAGCCTCAGCATCTCGTCCGGGTCGCACAACTCCTCCGCGCGCACGACCTCATCGAACTCTTCGGTGTACGCAGCGTAATTGAAATCGACGCGTATTCGGCCCGCCTCATCCGGCAGCTGAGCGGGGTTCTCGTCCTGGTCCGCCTCCGCACCCTGCTCGTCCATGTCGAAGTCGGCATCCATCTCGACCATGGTGGTATCGCCATCCATGGACTCCTCTGCCAGGGAATCATCGTCGAGTACGACGTCGTCCGGATTCAACTCCGATTCGTTCTGCTGATCGTCCTCCATGGATTCGATATCGTCGTTGTCGTCCGCCGAATCCGGTGGTTCGTTCAGCTCGGCGGCAAGCCCCAGATCGGCGATGATGGATCGGCAAACGCGTGCGAAGTCCTGCTGTTCGTACACGCACTCCCTGAGGGCATCGATATCCGGCCCGGCGTGCTCGTTGACATAGTCGCGCCAGAACTGCACCACGTGTTCCGCGGACGGCGGCAGTTCGCGTCCGGTGAGCGCCTGGCGCACCAACAACCCGACCGCAACACTCAGCGGCGCTTCCGACTCGTCCACAATGGCATCGAACGAGGCCTGTTTGCACTGCACTTCAAGCGATGCGTCCAGATTCTGAGCCACGCCTTCCATGCGCAGACTGCCAATGGAAGCAATGCGCGCGTCCTCGATCCACTGGAACATCTCCTCCGCCGCACCGCCGTGCGGACTGAGACGATCGTGCAGGCCCGAATCGTGATAGCGCACCTTCAGCGCGAACTCATCTCCCATACCTCGCACCGCATCCACTTCCGCCGCCGTGCAGCCCACTGTCGGAAGCGGTACGCGTATACGGTTGCCGCGCGCGCTCGGCGTACCCTGGCCGAAGGTCACCTCCAGTTCATCGTCGCCGGCAATGGCCCGAATGGTGGCCGTGGTCGCACGTTTGAACGGTTCTAGCGGGTGGTCCTGGTCAGACATACGGCACGTTCGTCGGTCAGGCCGCCGATCCCTGCAGGGTGATTCCGGCAGTGGCATCGCCCAGATCCTCACCTATGCAGCGCTGGTAGTACTCGGCAACGATCGGACGTTCCAGCTCGTCACACTTATTTAGAAACGTCACCCTGAAGGCGAAACCCACGTCTCCGAAGATCTCGGTGTTTTGTGCCCACATGAGCACGGTGCGCGGAGACATCACGATGGAGACATCACCATTGATGAACCCTTGTCGGGTGAGATCCGCAACACTCACCATATTGGAGATGGTGCGGCGTCCGGCGTCAGTCGTGCCGTAGCTCTTTGCTTTGCCGAGCACGATGTCGGCTTCTGCCTCATGCTCCAGATAGTTGAGTGTGGTGACGATGTTCCAGCGGTCCATCTGCCCCTGGTTGATCTGCTGTGTGCCGTGGTACAGCCCCGTCGTGTCACCCAACCCCACTGTATTGGTGGTGGAGAACAGGCGAAAGTAGGGGTGTGGCGCGATGACCTTGTTCTGGTCCAGCAGCGTGAGCTTGCCTTCCACTTCCAGCACCCGCTGGATCACGAACATCACGTCCGGGCGTCCCGCGTCGTACTCGTCGAACACGAGTGCGACCGAATGCTGCAGCGCCCAGGGCAGGATGCCCTCCTTGAACTCGGTGATCTGCCGCCCGTCGCGTACCACGATGGCGTCTTTTCCCACCAGGTCGATGCGGCTGATGTGGCTGTCGAGATTCACGCGCAGACACGGCCAGTTGAGGTGCGCGGCCACCTGTTCGATGTGGGTAGACTTACCGGTGCCGTGATAACCCTGGATCATCACTCGACGGTTGTAAGTGAAACCGGCGAGAATGGCTAGCGTCGTATCGCGATCGAAGCGGTAATCTTCATCAATCGCAGGTACGTATTCCGTGCGCTGGCTGAAGGCCGGTACCATCAAGTCTTGATCAATGCCGAAAGCAACCCGCACACTGATCTCGGTGTCGGGTACCAGGTCCGCCGGTAATCCGGATTCCATTATGGTCACTTACTGCTCCCACGTCGGGCAAAGCCGCCTATTCTAAGCAAGGAGCGTGATGAGCGAAACGAAAAACACTCACGAGGATCACCAATGGCCCTGATTTAGGTGGTTCGGCACGGTCGCGCAGCCGCCGGTATCGATGCCCACCTGGACCCTGAAACCGTCGACATCGAGGAATTCGCCAGCTGTCCAAAGGGCTCGGTCGCCGCTACCTTCGATCCGCTGTCCATGACTGAAACCGCCCGCTGGAGCCGGCCTGCAGGTGAAGATTTCAGCAACGCCACCATGGCGCTAGAGGTCGGGAACGATGTCTGGATCGGCTCTTTCTCGGGTGATCGTATCGGCATCCTCGTACCGCGTGACTGAGCGCAATACGGTACCTGCTTTCAAGCGTGAGAGCGCAGCACACCGTGAGTGCGTCGTCGATCAGACCCGGTCAATCAGTACTTGAGATGTTCGAGCTGCACCTCGAGCGACGGCAAAGTACGCGACCCCGCCATTCTCAACAACAGGTTCTCCAGCGATAGCCAGGCATCTCCATGCAGCATGCCCTTGGCCTGCTGGTCGACCAGCGCGCACTGCGCGAGTACCGGGGGGATCGAACGCACCCTGCGCATGAAACCTTCCACCAGCCGCTGTCGGGGGCCAGGCAGTCGACGTCCGGATTGCAGCATCCGCAGTTGTGCCGTCAGCGCTCCGAGGACGGCGAAGATGGCCACACCTTCTTCCCGGAGCGTGATGAGAATCTTATGCACGCGCGCCGGATTCCCGGCGAACACCGCATCGATCAGTTCGAAGGCATCGAAGTGCGTGGCGTCCTCCACGACGTGAGCGACTGCA
Organism: Gammaproteobacteria bacterium UBA2168; assembly: GCA_002327525.1. Lineage (GTDB taxonomy): Bacteria > Pseudomonadota > Gammaproteobacteria > Pseudomonadales > Azotimanducaceae > JASLQO01. Next base: position 18,583 of record DCWG01000067.1, read on the forward strand.
TCGGCGTCGATCGGCTGCGACAGCTCGGCCAGCCGCAGTTTTTCGATCTCCTGCACCGCAGCCAGCAGGTTACCCTCAACACGCGCGGTGAGGTACTCCAACCCCTCCCTGGTGAGTTGAATCCCCTTCACCCGCGCCCTTTCGGCCAGCCACCCCGGCAGGCGTCTCAGCTCCATGGGCCAGATCAACACCACCACACCGCCACCGTCGATGGCCTTGAACCACGCCGCGTTTCGTTGCCGTGCTTCCAGACGCCGTGTCCGGATCAACAGGATGTTGTCCGCGGAAGCGGAGTCCACATATTCGCGCAACGCCTCGGAGGCCGACTTGTCGAACTTGTTGGCGGGTACGCGCAAATCGATGACGCGGCGTTCGGCAAACAGCGACATGCTGGAGGCTTCCTGGTGGAGGTCGTGCCATTTGAAGCCCGTATCGACGTGCAGCACCGTACGCTCGGAAAACCCTTCTTCATGCGCGCGTGAAATCACCGCGTCGCAGGCTTCCTCCACTAGCAGGGTTTCGTCACCCGAGATGAGATACACCCGCGCGAGAGTGCCGCGCACGTGTCCGGCGAAGTCCTCCGCTCTAAGGCGCACCCGCTCTGTTTTCCAGCGCGATGTCGAGCGACCTGACGATCTGCTGAACCAGGTCGTTTCTGATCTCGGCCTCGACCAGTACCTGTTCTTCGCTGCTGCCGGTGATGTTGGAGCGGTCGATGAAGAGAATTCGTGTGCCCTCGATCCAGCGTGGTGTAACCAGTCGGGCGCCTTGCACGTCATCGATTGCAAACTGAACGGCCAGCGTGGTTTCCACTTCCGCGACACGCACACCGGCACCGACAGAGGCATTGCGTCGGTCGTTGCGCTGATCCAGCAGGCGGATGGTGACATCCGATGCGGAACCTCCGGTGGTGTCGATACCCGCCGAACTCAGCGCCTGACGCAACGGTTGCGCCAGAAAATTGCGGCCATCCGTCACGACATGAGCACTCCCGATATTGCTCTCGAGCGTCCAGCCGCGTAGGTGAAAGCCGCACCCATTGACGGTGAGGATCAGCACCAAGACGCCCGCAATCGGCAGCATTCGCTTCATCTGTTGGCCACCATTTCCCTACTAAGAACTCACTACGATATTCAGCAATCTGTCCGGAACGTGGACGATCTTGCGCACCGTCTTACCATCGAGGTGCCGCGCCACGTTTTCCACTCCGCTCGCGGCGGCCACCACGGCG